>SVKM01000026.1 GCA_015068465.1 Oscillospiraceae bacterium
GGTCGAACGCGTTGCGCCGCGGTTCGATCTCCTCGATCATCCCTTCGCCGCCGCCGAGCGGGGTACACGCGACCTGATCCCCCACAAGCGGGGAAACGCCTTCCTTTCGGAACTTTCCACGCGCACGGCAGGTCAGAAGCCCCTGCGCCGTGTCAACGTAGTAGAAACCGCTGAGCGCCTTTCTGATCCTTCCGGTCACGGCGTCTCGCCCTCCGAGGAGGCTTCGCCGCCATCCGTCGGGAGCGTCTCCGTCCCCGTCTCGCCGGCATTGTCCTCCGGCGACTGCGGTTCTTCCGCCGTGCCGGGATCCTCCGGCGGCTGTTCCGGCCCGAGGCTGACCGTTAGCTTTACCGTACTGCCCTGCGCCAACCTGGAAAGCGGCGCGACGCTTTGGCTGATCACGTAGTCGACAGGCACCGTGTCGCTGTTGGCATAGTCCACCGCGCAGACGAGGTCCTGTTCCTCAAGGATCTTCTGCGCCTGCTCCAGCGGGATGTTGGTCAGCGTCGTGACCAGCGCCTCAATGACCTTGGGACCCTTGCTGATAACCAGCATCACAACGTCTCCGTCCTGCAGCGTCTCGCCCTCGGCGGGGCTGGAGCGGATCACATAGCCTGCGGAGATATCGTCGCTGTATTCCTCCGCCGTATCGTCTATCACCAGATTGAGGTCGAGCTGGCGCAGCATGACCGCGGCTGCGCGGTGCTCCTGATTGACAATGTTCGGCATAACGCCGCTTTTGACGCCGGTACTGACAAAGACCGTGATCTCGCGGTTTTTCTCCCGCACCGTCATCCCGTACGCAGGCGACTGCTCGATGATCTGGCCCGCGGCGTACTCGGTGCTGGCACGCTGGCCGATCTGCGTGATCGTGAAGATATCCTTCACGCGCTCGTCCGCGTTTGCCTGGTCGATCGTCATGCCGATCAGATTCGGGACCTCAAAATCCGTCTGCTCGGGCTCGTTGTCGAAGCTGCCGAGAACCAGCTGCCACAGTCCGAAGATCGCGGCGGCGCACACCGCCAGAATAGCGGTAATGATAAGCGCTCTGGGCAGGCTCGCGGGCCGGACTTCTTCATATTCCGCTTCGATCGTGGGCGGCTCCTCGCGCTTTGCGAGATGTGCGGCAACGTCCTTCATCTTCGGAAGCGCCATTGTCGGCTCGCTGGACGGCTTTTCGCGCAGTTCCTCGATCGTAAAGTCGAGTGAGGTATCGGGATTCTTGCGGAATTCCTCCAGGTCGGCGATCATTGCCTCCGCCGTCGGGTAACGCTTGTTGATGTCCGACGCCATCGCCTTCATGCAGATTTTCTCCAGCGCCTTCGGCACCGTCGGGTCGATCTCGCAGGGCGTGAGCGGCACCGAGCTCAAATGCTGGATCGCGACCGAAACGGCGCTGTCACCTTCAAAGGGCAGGCGGTTCGTGAGCATCTCATAGAGCACGACGCCGGCGGAATAGATATCCGAGCGCGCGTCCGTGCGGTCGCCCTTCGCCTGCTCGGGCGAGATATAGTGAACCGAGCCGAGCGCCTGCTGCGTCATCGTCTGCTGCTTCGCGCTCTCCAGACGCGCGATGCCGAAATCAGCGATCTTGACGCTGCCGTCGCGCAGGATCATCACGTTCTGCGGCTTGATGTCGCGGTGAATGATGCCGCGGGAATGTGCGTGGCTGAGTCCCCGCATGATCTGCGTGATAAAATGCAGCGCTTCGCGCCAGTTGAGCTTGCCGCGGCGCTCCATATACTGCTTGAGCGTGATGCCGTCGATCAGCTCCATGACGATATACTCCGTCTCGCCGCGTGAAACGTCATAAACCGATACGATATTGGGATGCGAGAGCATGGCGACCGCCTGCGATTCGTCGCGGAAGCGGCGGCGGAAATCCGCGTCCTCGGCAAGGTCGCTTTTGAGGATCTTGACGGCGACGGAGCGGTTGAGGCGGTGATCCTGCGCCTTGTAGACCATGGCCATACCGCCGGTGCCGATGACTTCCAGCAGCTCGTAGCGGTTGTCCAGCAGCTTGCCGATCATATTATCCATCCTGACGCTCCACCTCCTCTTCGTTGCGGATCAGGACAATGGTGACATTGTCCGGCGCGCCGCGGTCTATCGCAAGCTGCATCAGCCGCGCAAGCGCGCGCTCGCCGTCCGCCTCGGCGCGCACGTTTTCCAATATCTCACGGTCCTCCGCCGTGACGATCAAGCCGTCCGAGCAGAGCAGCAGCGAATCCCCCCGCGCAAACGGGATCGTGAACAGATCGCATTCGATGTCCTTATCAGGGCCGAGCGCGCGCGTAATGAGATTGCGGTTGGGATGCGTGCGCGCTTCCTCGGGCGTGATGTTTCCCGATTCGATCAGCGATTCCACCACGGAATGGTCGCGCGTGACGCGCGTGATGCCGTTTTTGCCGATGTGGTAGGCGCGGCTGTCGCCGACGTTGCAGACGATGGCGGCATCGGGGGAAACGATCGCGGAAACGAGCGTCGTTCCCATGCCGTGATACTCCTCGCCCTCCAGCGAGCGCGCATAGACCGCGCCGTTCGCCTGCCGGACGCAGAGCGATTCCATCTCGCGCACCTGCTCCTCCGTCATATCGACATGCGCGCGCGCGTGAAGCTCCTCCATGAACGTCGAGACCGCAAGCGAGCTTGCAAGCTGCCCGCCGTTGACGCCGCCCATGCCGTCGCAGACGACGGCGACGACCGTATCGGGCGCACCGAAGGTCTCAAAGGCATACGTATCCTGATTCTCATGGCGCTTGAGTCCGACGTCGGTCATGCCCCATGCTCTCATGCTTCCTCTCCCCCTTCTTCCATCGCTTTGCGCCGCAGCTGTCCGCACGACGCGTCAATGTCGCCGCCGAGGCTCCGGCGCACAGTCGCCGTAAGACCGTGCGACTCCAATCGCTTCTGAAATGCCGCAACGCGGCGGCTCGGTTTGAATTCGCTCTCCACGACGTCGTTGAGCGGAATCAGATTCACATGCCCCGGCATCCCGCGGATCTTCTTCGCGAGCAGGTCCGCCTGCGCGTCGCTGTCGTTCACGCCGTCGATCATCGCGTACTCAAAGGATATCCGCCGTCCCGTCTTTTCAAAATACCGGTGGCAGGCGTCAAAAAGATCGTCCACATCATATGCGTTGTTGACCGGCATGATGCGCGAGCGTGTCGCGCTGTCCGGGGCGTGAAGGGAAACGGACAGCGTCAGCTGCAAGCCGAGCTCCGCAAGGCGTTCGATCCCGGGGATCACGCCGCAGGTCGAAAGCGATATGTGCCGCATGCCGATGTTCAGCCCGTCCGGGTGGTTCACAAGCTCCAGAAAACGAAGTACGGTATCGAGGTTGTCCATCGGCTCGCCGATGCCCATAAGCACGATATTGGATATCTCCTCTCCGCTGTCGAGCTGCGTGAAGAGCACCTGGTCGAGCATCTCGGACGGACGCAGATCGCGCACGCGCCCCGCAATCGTCGAGGCGCAGAATCTGCAGCCCATGCGGCAGCCGACCTGCGACGAGATGCACACCGTATTCCCGTGATGGTAGGACATCAGCACGGTTTCGATGCAGTTCCCGTCGCCAAGCTCCCAGAGGTACTTGATCGTACCGTCGAGCTTCGAGACCTGCTTGCGCGCGACCTTCGGCGTCGTGATGAAATACGCCGACGAGAGCTTTGCGCGCAGCTCCTTTGGCAGATTGCTCATCTCGTCGAAGCTCCTGACGCCGCGGTGCAGCCAGGTAAACACCTGCTTGCCGCGAAACGCCGGCTCGCCCATGCCGCGCAGCGCGTCCGTGATCTCCGCGAGGGTCATGCTTTTGATGTCTGTCATGTGTTCTTCTTTCTCAATTTGCTGATGTAAAATCCGTCCGTTCCGTGCGTCTGCGGCCAAAGCGTGATGCGGCCCGGCGCCGTTCCGATCGGCAGATCAAACGGTTCGTATGAAAAATCTCTGTTTTCTTTCAAAAAAGCGTCCGTTACATTTTCATTTTCCTCCGGCAGCACCGTACAGGTCGAATAGACCAACACGCCGCCCGGCTTTACGTAGCGCGAAGCGTTGGAGAGAATGTCGCGCTGGATCGGCGGAAGGCTGGCAAGCTCGCCCGGATCCTTATAGCGGATATCCGGCTTCTTGCGGATGATGCCGAGGCCCGAGCACGGAACGTCGCAGAGGACCGCGTCAAATGCGTTCTCCCATTCGCTTCGGAACACGCGCCCGTCGGCGGCAACCGTTTCGATGCAGCCGACCCCCAGCCGCGCAGCGCCGTCGCGGATACGCTTGAGTTTGTTCTCATGCAAATCGCAGGCAACGACGCTGCCCTCGTTCCGCATGGCAAACGCCGCGGAAAAGGATTTGCCGCCCGGTGCCGCACAGACGTCGAGCACCCTCATGCCGGGCTTCACGCCGGAGATCAGCGACACCAGCCGCGCCGCAGCGTCCTGCACGGTGAATTCTCCGCGATAAAACGCACCCAGCGTCGTCAGGTCGCCGACGCCGGAAAGCTCGAAACAATCCGGCACCCAGTCGTGCGGCTTTGCCTCTACGCCCTCGCCGGACAACTCCGCAAGCAGCCTGTCGCAGGCTGTTTTAAGCGGATTGACCTGCACCGTCACGGGCGCGACGGCGTTGTTTGCACGCAAAAACGCCTCCGCGCCCTCCATACCGAGCAATTTTGTCATGCGCTCGACCAACCAGGCAGGATGGCTCGTTTCGACGCTCAGGCGTTCGATCGCATCCTCCGGCAGTGCCGGCAAGCGGTCCTTGTTTTGCGAAAGCTTCCGCAGCACCGCGTTGACAAGCCCCGAAGCCGCGCTGCGCTTCGAAGCCTTGGCAAGCTCGACGGACTCGTTGACCGCCGCGCTGTCCGGGACCTTGTCCAAAAAAAGTATTTGGTATGCGCCAATGCGCAAAATATCCGGCAGCGGCTGCTGCAAATGGTCGAGCCGCTGCGTACAGTAAGCGCCGAGATAATAGTCGAGCAGCATCCTGCTCTGCATCACGCCGTAGACGATGCGGCTCGTCAACGCCGCATCCGACACGCTCAGGCTCTCCCGCCTGAGCTCCGCGGCAAGCGCGGCGTCCGCCCAGGCGCCGTTTTGCCGACAGGCACCAAGCACCCGCAGCGCGCTCATGCGCGCGCTCATGCGAGGACCGTCCCGGGCGCGACGCGCCTGCCGTTGAGCCACGCGCCTGCCGCCATGCGCTTTCCGCCCTCACACTGCAATTCCGTGATGACGACCGTGTTTCCGTCGCCGCAGGCGGCTTCGACGCCGCGCTTTGCGGCGCGCAGTGTTCCGGGCGCGTCGGCTGTCCTTCCGCCCATCTCCGCATGCCAGACCTTTGCGGTCTTCCCGTCCAGCGCCATTGTCGCGCAGGGCCACGGCACGAGCGCGCGTATCTGGTTGAAAACGCGTTCCGCGCCCATGTTCCAGACGATCGGCGACATCTCGCGCGAGAGCATCGCGGCATAGGTCGACTCCGCGTCGTTTTGCTTCGTGCGCGTTGCCGTGCCGTCGGCGATTGCCGGGATCGTTTCGGAAAGCAGCTCCGCACCGAGCTCCGCAAGCCGCGCAAAGAGCGTTTCCGCGTCGTCCTCCGGCGTAATGGGCGTTTTGCGGACGCTGATGATATCGCCCGCGTCCAGCTTCTTCGCCATGTGCATAATGGTCACGCCGGTTTCCTTCTCGCCGTCCAGAATGGCGCGGTTGATCGGCGCCGCGCCGCGGTATTTCGGCAGGATCGACGCATGCACGTTGACGCTTCCGTACTTGGGCACGTTCAAAACAGCCTCTGGCAGGATCTGGCCGTAGGCGGCGACGACCGTCAGTTCCGGCGCGAGCGAGCGCAAAAGCGCAAGCGGCTCTTCATCGCGCATGCTCTGCGGTTGGTAAACCGGCAAGCCAACTGACAAGGCATAATCCTTAACAGGCGGTGCCGTCAGCTTTTTCCGGTTGCCGGGCTTGTCCGGCTGCGTGAATACGCCGACGATCTCGTGTCCGTCCTCTGTCAGCCGGCGGAGCGAAGAGACCGCAAAGTCGGGCGTCCCCATAAAGACGATCTTCATTCCTCTTCCTCAAACTGATCGGGATGGTCCTGGATATACTGCTCCAGCTCCTCGTCGGAGAGCAGATGGTCGCAGCGCTCGGCGAACAGGTGCCCGTCCAGATGCTCGATCTCGTGGCAGAAGCAGCGCGCTGTCAGCTCCTCGTCCTCGACCTCAAAGATTGCGCCGTCGCGGTCCTGCGCGCGGACACGGACCTTGTACGGGCGCGTCACGATACCATAGCGCCCGGGAATGCTCAGGCAGCCCTCAAGACCGGTCTGCTCGCCCTCCGTTTCGATGATCTCCGGGTTGATGAGCTCGATGATCTCGCCTTCGCTGTCCTCGACGATGCACACGCGGCGCAGAATGCCGACCTGCGGCGCGGCAAGTCCGACGCCGCCGGCTTCCTCCAGCGTTTCCGCCATGTCGTCGAGCAGCGTGTGGAGCCGCTCGTTGAACTCGGTCACAGGGCGGCAGACTTTTTCCAGAACGGGGTCTCCCCGCTCCACTATCTTTCGAATGGCCATATGATTCTCCTTTTCAGCAGTCATTGTAACGCATTGCAATCGGCAAAGATGTCAAGACCGCGGTTTTCCTTGTGTCTGGTGAACGCGAAGAGAAACTCGGCGATGAGCTTTCGCACCTCCGGCGTATTCTTCGCGGCGATGTACACGCGATAGCGGTATCGGTTGTTGACCTTGACGACCGGCGCGCCGGCAGGGCCGAGCACTTCGATTTCAAGCTCCCTGAGCCCATCGCGCTTTTCGGCTTCCAGCCTGAGCGCGTCGCGCAGCGCAATGCTCGCGCGGAGCACCTGCCCCTCGTCGACGCCGCTGACCGTCAGCATAAAGAGATCCGCAAACGGCGGATAGCGCCGCAGCTTCCGCATGCGTATCTCACCATGGTAAAACGTCTCGTAATCCTGCGCCGCGGCGGCGCGGATGACGTCGTTTTCCGGCGTAAAGGTCTGGATGACCGCGCGCCCTTTCTTGCTGCCGCGCCCCGCACGGCCGACAACCTGCGCGAGCAGGCTGAAGGTCCGCTCCGCGGCGCGGAAATTGTCGACATAGAGCGACAGATCCGCCGCCAGCACACCCACGAGCGTCACATTTTCAAAGTCCAATCCCTTGGCGACCATCTGCGTGCCAAGCAGGATCGGGATCTTTTCTTCCTCAAACTGCCGAAGCAGCTTTTCATGCCCGTGCGCCGCGCCGACGGTATCCGCGTCCATGCGGAGGACCTTCGCACCGGGAAACGCCTCGCCCAGTTCCTCCTCCACTTTTTGCGTACCCGCGCCGACGGGGCGCATCGCTCCGCCGCACTCCGGGCAGCGTTCCACGAGAGGCTTTGAAAAGCCGCAGTAATGGCACATGAGCCGGCGGTTTGCGGAGTGATAGGTCAGCGGCACGCTGCACCTCGGACACTCCGGCACCGCGCCGCACTCGCCGCAAAGCAGCATACGCGCGCTGCCGCGCCGATTGAGAAACAGAATGCTCTGCTCGCCCCGCTCCAGATTTTCGGCAAGCGCCTCGCGCAGCGGCGTGCTCAAAACGCCGTTATTCCCCTTCCGCAGCTCCGCGCGCAGATCGGCGATCGTCACGTCCGGAAGGCTTTGCCGGTTATACCGGTTGTTCAGGTGAAAGACCTGGTACCGCCCGTTTCTTGCGTAATACGAGGTCTCGACCGTCGGCGTCGCCGAGCCGAGCAGCAGCAGCGCGTTCTGCGCGCCGCAGCGAAACTGCGCAACGTCGCGCGTATGGTAACGCGGCGGATTTTCCGAGGTATAGGTGCCCTCCTGCTCCTCGTCCATGATGATAAGGCCCAGATCCTCAAGCGGCGCAAAAACGGCAGAACGGGTGCCGAGCACGACCTTTACCTCGCCGCGGCGGATGCGCTTCCACTGGTCATAACGCTCTGTCAGGCGCAGGGCGCTGTGGAGCATCGCCACGCTGTCGCCGAAATAGGCGGTGAATTTCGCCATCATCTGCGGCGTCAGCGCGATCTCGGGGACAAGGAGAAGCGCACTCTTTCCGCGCGAGAGCGCCTCCTGAATGAGCCGAATGTAGACCTGCGTCTTGCCGCTTGCGGTCACGCCATGCAGCAGCGCCGCCTTCGCTTCGCCCGAGCGCATGAGCGCGTCGAGTCCGTCGAACGCCGCCTGCTGCTCGTCGCTCAGTACGATCGGCTCCGCGTCCGCCGGCGAATATGTCGGCACGCGCAGGATCTCCTCCTCGGAAAAGCGGATGATCCCGTCCTTTTCCAAGCTTTTGAGCGTCCGCGCGGTTGCGCCCGTATAGTAATAGACGTCGGGCGCTGCCAGCACGCCCTCTGTGCAAAGAAGCTCCACGACCGCATAGCGCACGGACGCGGAGGACTTTTTCTTTTCCACGCTTGCCATGGCTTCCTCGTGATCCATCGCGAGGCTCACCATGCGGAGGGTCTTGTCGCCGACCGTCTGCACAGCGGTCTTTTCCATCGTCACGAGCGACTGATCCCGCAGGGCTTTGAGCGCCTTTGCCGTACCGTCTCCGCCGATCTTTTCGAGCGCGTCCGTCTCCGCCTCGCCTGCCGCGGCAAGCTCCCGCAGCAAAAGCGCCCCGACGCTGTCCGCCGGTACGGCGGCAAGCGCCGTTTCCGCGTCCAGTCCGTCGGCAATTCGCCAGAACTCCCGGTATCGGAACCAGACGCCGGACGGCAGTATGGCCTTGATCGCATCGTAATAGGTGCAGAAGTACCGCGCCTTCATCCAGCGGACAAGGCGCAGCAGCTCGTCATTCATCAGCGGGGCGTCGTCCAGAACGCTGCGGATGGGCTTATAATCGCCCTCTCCCTGCATCAACTCCAGTACGAAGCCCTCGGTGCTCCGGTTTCCCCTGCCAAACGGGACCAATACGCGCACACCGGGCTGCACCGACTCCTCCGTGACCAAGTAGGTATACGGCTTGTCAGCGGCATACGGAACGCCGCTGACCGCGATCTGCGCAAGCGTCAACGGTTGATGGAGATATCGACGTTGCTCGTGCTGATCTTGCCCTCGGCGACCTCGTTAATGGCGGAGGTCACGGGCTTCTCGGTCAGATGCACGCCCTCCTCCTCCGCAGCCTCGGCGATCTGGCGCGCGCGGCGGGCAACAACGTTCACCAGCAGGTAGCGGTTGGGCACGTTCTTGTTGAGGGTCGTCATAGCGGGATAGAGCATCATAATAGGGTTCCTTCTTTCATTAGACTTGAGAATATCGGATCATTCGCTGAGGATCTTCATCCGCTCGGCGGGCTTGCAGTGCTCGGCGAGCATGATGGCGCTTATTTCACGAACGGCCTGTTCGACCGAATCGTTAATAACAAAGTAATCGTAAACGTCGGCGGTCTGCAGCTCCGCCTTCGCGCGCACAAGGCGCTTTTGGATCTTTTCTTCGCTGTCGGTGCCGCGGCTCTTGAGCCGGCGCTCCAGCTCGTCCCAGGACGGCGGTGCGATGAAGATGCGGACGGTTTCGGGGCGTTTGTTGCACACCTGCAGCGCGCCCTGCACCTCGATGTCCAGGATCACGTCCTTCCCGGCGTTCATCGCCTGGTCGACATACTTCTTCGGCGTACCGTAGAAATTTCCGACATACTCGGCGTACTCCAGAAACGCGTCTGCCTCAATGAGCTCCTGAAAGTGCTGGACGTCGATGAAGTGGTAATGCACGCCGTCCTGCTCGCCCTCGCGCGGTGCGCGCGTCGTGGCGGAGATGGAGAAATACAGGTCCTCCCGGCCCTTGAAAAGCTCTTTGAGCACCGTGCTCTTTCCGACGCCGGAAGGCCCGGAGATGATAAACGTCTTGCCTTTTGTCATGCTTTTCCAACCTCCTCTTCATCATCCAGACCGCCGAGCACCTCCATGCCCGTGCGAGATACGATCTTCCCGGCGGGTATCGCCGAGAGGACCACATGGTCGCTGTCCATGATAAACACCGCCGCGGTCTTGCGCCCGTAGGTCGCGTCGATCAGCATGCCGCGCTCGCGCGCCTCCTGGATAAGCCGTTTGATCGGCGCGGAATCCGGCGAAACGACCGCGAGCATCCGCTCGGCGGAGACCATGTTGCCAAAGCCAATGTTGATAAGCTGCATTCCCGCTTCCCCTTACTCGATATTCTGCACCTGCTCGCGGATCTTCTCGACCTCCGCCTTGAGCTCGACGACCACGCGCGCGATCTCGACGTCGTTGCACTTCGAGCCGGTGGTATTTGCCTCGCGGTTGACCTCCTGAATGAGGAAGTCCATCTTGCGGCCCATCGGCTCGTCGGAGGCAAGCATCCCGCGCAGCTGGGAAACGTGGCTGCGGAGCCGCACCGTCTCCTCGTCCACGGCGACCTTGTCGGCGTAGATGGCAGCCTCGGTCAGGATACGCGCTTCGTCGATCGTCGTGCTTTGCAGCACCTCCTGCATGCGCGCGGTCAGCTTTTCGCGGTACTCCTTCACGGTCTCGGGCGAACGCGCCTCGACCTTGCCGGTCAGCTCCTCAATGGTATCGAGCCGGGAGCCGATATCCGCCGCGAGCTTTTCGCCCTCCACCGAGCGCATCGCGTTGTAGGCGTCAAGCGCCTTGTCGGCGACCGCGCAGATATCCGCCTGTACCGTTTCGAGGTCTTCTTCTGCCTTGGTGACGGTCAGAACGTCCGGGAACCTTGCGATATCGACGGCGGAATAGTCGCCCTTGAGCACGCCCACGCCCAGCACGTTGATCTTGCGAAGCGCCTCAAGATACGCCTTTGCAAGCGGCTCGTTGACCGTCACGGCCGTCTCGTCCGCAGCGGTCGCGTCGATCGTAACGAACACATCCACCTTGCCGCGCGAAACAGCCTTCTGCACCCGCTGCTTGATGGCGTCCTCCGTGAAAATGTAGGCGCGCGGCAGCTTGACGGTCGTGTCGAGATAGCGGTTGTTGACGCTGCGCACCTCGACCGTAATGTCCCGGTTGTTCCGCGTTTCCCTCGCCCGGCCGTAGCCGGTCATGCTCTTGACCATTTGACAAAAACATCTCCTTTTATCAACAGATGCAGCATCTTCCGCCGCTGAGTACACAACAGGACCACGCGGCGCACAGCCGCATGCAGTCGTCGTTCCGGTAGTTGATCGTTCGGAAGCCCCTGTAATTCTCCGGATGGTAGCCGCTGCGGGCAAACATATTCATGGCGTCGCGGTATTCCTCGTTTGTCGGATCCATGCGGCAGGCGATCTCCAGATACCGCTTCGCATCGTCCATCCAGCCGCGGCGCGAGCAGACGACGCCCATGAGAAAATTCCACTCCGCGTCATGATCCGAAACCGTATTCAAAATGCGCTCCGCCTGCGAAATATCCCCGCGGTTGATTGCAAGGCGCGCCTCCCGAAGCTGCGCCGAGCCTCCGCCCGAGCCGGCGTCATAGCGGTAGCCGCCCTCGCGTCTGGCCGCCGACGCAGAGGCGGAATAGGAGCCGTTCTTACGCTGCTTCTGCACCTGCTCGTACGCCTCGTTGATCTCCTTCATCTTTTCCTGCGCGAGATCGGCGAGCGGATTGTCGTGGTAGTTGTCGGGATGGTACTTGCGCGCAAGCTCCCGGTAAGCGTGCTTGACCTCTTCATCGGAAGCGGTTGGCGGTATATTCAATACTTTGTAGGGATCGCTCATGCCGTTTCCTCACTCATATTTCTGAAAGATTTTCCCATGCGCGGCGGCTTGTGATAAACGCCGTCAAGAACCGCTTTTCCGATTGCGTAGAAGCTCTCGTAGAAAATGCTGTCGAGTATCGGCGTCCAGACGCCGGCGTCCAGCAGCGCATAGGCGTCCGCCATACGCCGGATCGACGCGTCCAGCGTTTCGCCGAGAGCCTGTCTGTCGGTCGCGGAAAGCTCGTCCCCTTCTGCGTGATAGCGACAGCGCAACGGATTGTAATTTCCGCTTTTCGCGTCCTGTTTGAAGTCGTCCGCCGCGTCGATCAGATAGATCCAGCGACCGAGGTGGTAAAATATCTGGCGCAGGATCCTTTTCCGCTTTTCATCCGTCTCAACCTCCGCGATCTCCGCGAGAATCGCCGCAAACGGCTCCGCCGCGGCGTCGAGCGAAGCGCAGCCGGCGCGTTCCAGTCCGCCCAGTTCACGCAGCCGCTCCTGCACCGCCGCGTCAAACGCGGGAACAAACGCCCTCGCCCTGCGATAGGCGCGGTGCAATATCAGCGCCGCCAGCCGGTACTTGAGTCCCGGGAAGAACCGGTGGTCTGCGATATGATCCTGTATCTGCCACCAGGCGAGAACGACGCTGTGGTCAGCCGCCGTGTCCAGCGCGGCGGTCCCGCGCATTGCCGCGCAGCCCTTGCAAGGATGGGCGGCGCAGCGGCGCCTTTCGCACACCGGCTTCACAGAAAGCGAAAGCAGGATCGCGAGCAACGTAAAGTCGTAGTTGAGCAGGAAGCGCGCTGCGAATCCGTAGCGTCTGCCGAGCGCGTGGCACAGCCCGCAGTAAACAGCGCGAAAGCGCTCCGCTTCCTCCTCGGAGAGCCGCTGCGCGGCGGGGCGAATATAACCGAACACGGCGCGTCAAAAAAGCCGCACGATGGTAAACGTCATGCCGCCGGCGCGTTTGACCTTTCGATCATACGCCACCGCCGGAACGATGCCGCAGAAAAACGCCAGGATCGCGACCGCGGCGCGCGCGCCTTCGCCGCCAAGCGCGCCTGCGGCAAACCAGCCGAGGAAGAACAGCACAAGCGGAAGCATATAGACCAACAGGATCACGCCGAAGATCTGCTTCGTTTCGCTTTGGACAATCACCTTCTGCCCCGTCTGTGCATGGATCGGATTGACCGCGACCGCGCGCACCGGCGCGACGGTACCGCCGCAGCCGGCGCACTCATGGCAGTCGTGCGCGCAGGCGGACTGGCGTGCGACCGAGATTTCGGCGCGTCCGTCGCGCAGGATCTTTTCAACCGTTGCTATCTGCGTCATCGTTTTTACCCTCTGCCGCTTCAGGCTCGCTTTCCGTGTCCGTCCCCGCATCGGCAGGCGCCTCTGCCTGTTCGATGCGGACGGTCAGCTCAAAGCTTTGCGCCGTTCCAACGTCGTAGCCGCCGTCGACCCGAATCTCCGCGGGCACCGTATAGGTGCCGCTTGCATTGTTGACGCCGGAGAGGTCTGCAACGGCGGTGACGCTTTCTTCTGTAAGCTTTTCCAGCGTCTCAGCCGTTCCGCGCAGCACCACGTTGAGCGACGAGGTCACGACCTCTACCTTGCGATCCTCCGCCTCAAAGTTCTCATAGCTGAATTTGGTCACCGCCATTTCACGGGCGACAATGTCCCGATTCTTGATGGTAAGCGTCGCGGAGGTCACGCCGCTGAGGTTGGTCAGCCCATCCGGAACCGGTATCTCGTAGGTAAACGTCCGCTCGTTCTCGATCTCGGACAGCGCGATCCTGCCAAGCTCGATCTCCTTGACCTGCGCAAGCAGATTGGCGTCGCCGGAAAGGGTGACCGAAGTGACGTCGAGCGAGTAATCGAAGCTCTCCTTGCGGATGCCCGGCTCCTCCTCAAAGCTGACGACAAGCGGGATGTCGGTTGCCGAGATGACCGGCATGGTCACTTGTACCGCGTCGCTGGAAGAGTGAATGTTCTTGTTTTCGATGAGCTTGTCATTGTAGTCGTAAAGCTCAAATTCCAGCAGTTCCACGATCGTGGAACGCGCGTTTTCGATGTTCAGCGTGACCTGCGCATAGCTCACCTGCATCACGTCGCTCTGCTGGCCCCAGATTTCCAGCTTTGACGGCAGCAACTGCACGCTGCCGGCGACAAAGCCGTCCGCGACGTTGCCGACCAGCTTGCAGCGGATATCGACGTCGTTGCGTCGGAAAAGTTCTCCCACACGCACGGAGATCGTGCGGATCGTGGGCGATTTCACCGTGATGCGGCTCGTATCCACGCCGGTGATGCTGTACGTCAGCGACTGTGTGCCGGTCGTGTTGATGGAATTCAGATCCGCGATCAGGCGCACACGCTCCGTGTCGAAATCGTAGACCATGCTGCGCGGCATCACAAGCTCCAGATCCACGGTCGCGTCGTTGCCGCTGATAAGCATCAGCCCTTTGTTGGCGAGCGCGGACTCCGAATTGATGAACTCCACGGGAATGTCGCTGATAACGTAATCAACGCTTGCGGAGTTGTTGACGTAGAACCAGAACACGAACGAAATGAGAATCGAAATCGTGATATAAAACGCCTTGCGGCCATTACTCAGCTGCATTGCCGTCCGTCTCCTTTCCCGTCTTGCGCTGCCAGGGCAGCCTCAAGTGGAATTTCTCCGTCGTTTCGTTCTCCTCGGCGACAGGCATCAGCTCGTTGGTCAGCAGCTTCTCCAGCGTCTGTGCCGTCAGGTGCCGCTTGAGCATGCCGCGGATCGCGACCGAGATCGCGCCGGTCTCTTCGGAGACGATCACCACGACCGCATCCGAATTCTCACTCATGCCGAGGCCCGCGCGGTGGCGCGTGCCGAGGTCGCTGCTGATATTCGTGTTGTGCGAAAGCGGCAGGATGCAGCCCGCGGCAAGCAGGCGTCCGTCGCGGATGACGACCGCGCCGTCGTGCAGCGCCGCCTTGACGAAGAATATGTTCCGCAGCAGCTCGCTGGACACCTGCGCGTCCACAATGGTGCCGCTCCTTGCCACATCGTCGAGCTTGATCTGGCGCTCAAAGACAATCAGCACGCCGGTACGCGAAGACGACATCTCCGCGCATGCCGCCACGGTCTGGGCGATCGTCCGCTCGATCACGCTCGATTGCTGGGCGCGGGTAAAGGGATTGAACGAGCCGAGCTTGCTGGAGCCGACCTGTTCGAGCAGGCGGCGCAGCTCCGGCTGAAACAGGACGATCAGCGCGATCACGCCCGTCGTCACGATGTTTCGCAGGATGGAGTTGATCGTGTTGAGCTGAAGCACATCGGACAAGGCAAGCGCCGCCAGGAAAATCAGCACGCCCTTGCCGAGATTCGCCGCGCGCGAGCGTCCCACCAGCTTCAGCGCCCGGTAGAGAAAATACGCCATCAACGCAATGTCGAGCCAGTCCGTCAGCGCGATTGTCCCGACATAGCGCAGCACATTTTCCAGAATGATCGTCACGTATTCCATCCGGCCTCTCCCCGTCTCACAAAATGCCTAATGCCATAGTTAGACATATTCTAATATAAGCGCCGGAAAAATGCAACCGGGAGAGCTGTGAATTTTCCGTGAAATCTTGCGTGGAAATTATGCTATTTCGCCAGTATCCCCCGCATTGTACGGAGAAATCCGTCGATATCCGCCGCCTGCTCGAACGCGGACACGCTCACGCGCACGGTTCCCTGCTCCAGCGTTCCCGCGCTGCGGTGCGCCAGCGGCGCGCAGTGGTAGCCCGCCCGAACCGCAACGCCGCGGCGCGCCAGTTCCTCCGCCAGCTCCTCCGGCTCCCTGCCGCGCACGGTGAACGAGAGCACGCCGAGCTGGCGCATCGGCTCCTCCGCGGCGTAAGCCGTCACGCCGCCCAGATGCGCCAATCCCTCCGAAGCGCGGCGGATCAGCGCGCGCTCGTGCCGCGCAATACGCTCTGGCGTCGTATTTTTTACGAACCGCAGTCCTGCTTCCAGTCCGGCGATCCCCGGCATATTGTGCGTGCCGGCCTCCAGCCGGTCGGGCAGAAACGCCGGCATCTCCTGATTGAGTGATTCGCTGCCAGTACCGCCCTCGAGCAGCGGCTGCGCTTCCGAGCCGCAGAGCAGCAAGCCCGTCCCCTGCGGGCCGTAAAGCCCCTTGTGCCCCGGCATCGCGACGAAAGCCGCGCCAAGCGCGCTCATATCGAGCGGCAGAATACCGGCGGACTGCGAAGCGTCGACGATCAGCGGAACGCCCGCGCGGCGGCACAGCCGCGCGATCTCCGCAACCGGCAGCGCATACCCGAACACATTCGACGCGGCGGTGCAGATCACAGCGTCCGCGCCGCGCCGCAACGCGTTCGCAAACGCGTGAACGCAAGCTCCGTCGTCAAACAGCGGCGAAGCCGCGACGACCGTCTCCGCTCCCAGCGCATGGAGCGGGCGCGTGACGGCGTTGTGCTCAAAGCCGGAAACGATCGCCCTCCCGCCCGGCGGAACAAGGCTCTTGATCGCAATATTGAGTCCATGCGTCGCGCAGGTCGTAAACACCACGCGCTCCGCGTCCGGTACGCCGAACATCTCCGCGGCGAGCGAGCGGCAGCGAAACATCGTTTCCTCCGCGGCGCGGGCGCTCGGATAGCCGCCGCGTCCCGGCGAGCTCATGGTCTGCATCGCGCGCAGCACGGCGGAGCGCACGGCCTGCGGCTTCCGAAAGGTCGTCGCCGCGCTGTCAAGATAGATCACTGCGCCACCTCCTGCCGCTGTCCGTTGACCACATGAAACACCTTGACGGGCCGGATGCCCGCCTCGCGCAATACCTCCGCAGCGCGCCGGTATTGCCGCGACGCCACCTGCAGCGTATAGCCGCAGCCGTTTTTCGTCATTCCCGGGCTGACACGCCGGATCTTAATATAAACGCCGGAGCGCTCCAAAACCTGCGCCATCTGCTGGGCGTGAGTGATCGAGCGCGCGGTAAAGAGATAATAGTCCATCGAAATGCCTCCTCTACCGCATGATATGAAGGCTGCGGGCAGCGCGTGAAAAAAGCATCCGCCTCAAGCCGAGACGAATGCCTTTCCATTACAGCGACGCTGATTATAAACAAAATATTACTTTTTTTCAATAAGTGCGATCGCGTGCGCCGCGATCCCCTCGCCGCGCCCGGTAAATCCAAGCCCTTCCTCCGTCGTCGCTTTGACGCTCACCTGCGAAACGTCGATCGTGAGCGCGGCGGCTATGTTTTCCCGCATCCGCCTGCGGTACGGCGCGAGCTTCGGGCGCTGCGCCAGCACCGTCGCATCCAGGTTGACAACGCAATACCCGGCGTCGTCAAGCCGCTTTCCCACCTCGCGCAGAAGCTCCATGCTCGACGCGCCGAGATAGGCGTCGTCCGTATCGGGGAAAAGCTGCCCGATGTCGCCGAGCGCAGCCGCGCCGAGCAGCGCGTCCATGACCGCGTGCAGCAGCACGTCCGCGTCCGAATGCCCGTCCAGCCCCAGTTCATACGGGACCGTCACGCCGCCGAGGACCAGCGCGCGCCCTGAAACCAGGCGGTGCACGTCATACCCATGTCCGATCCGAAGATTTGTCATATGCCCTCCGCACAAAGAAAAAGGGAATCCTTACGATTCCCTTCTCTTGAGAATTGCCTCCGCCAAAAACATATCCAGCGGCGTGGTGATCTTGATGTTCTCTTCGTCGCCCTCTGTCAAGCAGATTTCCTTGCCCATCCGCTCCACAGCAGAGCAATCATCCGTCAACGCCACGTCCGCCTCGACGGCGGACTGCAAAGCAGCGCGCAGCAGCTGCGCGTCGAATACCTGCGGCGTCTGGACCGCGTAGAGCATGGAGCGCTCCGGCGTTTCGCGCACGACGCCGTCGACAGCGACCTTGACGGTATCCTTGACCGGGATGGCGGGCGCGGCCGCAAAATTGACGCGCGCCGCCTCGACCACGCGGTCGATCAGCTCCGGCGTCGCAAACGGGCGGGCGCCGTCGTGTACGGCAAGCAGGTCCGCGTCCTTGTTCGCCTCCATCGCGGCGCGTAGGACGGATTCCGTGCGGGTCTTTCCGCCCGTGATGACCTTGACGGGTTTTGTGATGCCGTAGGTCTTGCACAGCTCCGCAAAGCGGAGCAGATCCTCTTCGCGCGCGGCGATGATGATCTCGTTGATGCTCGGCGCGGCGTCCATCGCCTGAAGCGTATGCGCGATCACAGGCTTGCCGCCGAGCGGCAGCAGCAGCTTGTTCTCGCCCTCCATGCGCTGCGACGAGCCTGCCGCGGCGATCAGGGCGGAGCAATAGGGATGTGCGGGTCGATGATTGGGAAACAGCTTCTTCCAAAGCTTCATGGTCACGCGCTCTCCTTCGTCAGCATAACGGCGTTTACCCGCGCTTCCGCCGCGGGATATTCGACGCTCTCCGCCAGCACGATCTCGGAAATGAGGATCTGCTTGGCGCTGTGGAGCATCTTGCGCTCTCCGTTGGAAAGCCCGCGTTCGTTGTCGCGATGCATCAATGCCTTGATCACACCGGCGACCTCGATCAGATTGCCGCTTTTGATGCGCTCCATGTTCTCGCGGTAGCGGTGGTTCCAATTTGCGGTCATGTCGATGCTGAGGCTCGGGATCTTCTTGATGACGTTTTCGATCGCCTCAATTGAAGAAACCGCGCGAATGCCGATCATATCGCTGTTTGCCGTCGGGATCTTCAATGTCAGTCCGGAGATGGGCATCTTAAACACATAAAACGGGATCAGGTTTCCGCTGATCTTTTCTTCCACAATACCTTCTATCACGCCCGCGCCGTGCATCGGATGCACGATCTTGTCTCCAACCTGATACAAAACAGCCCACCTCCTCTCAAAAAAGTGTCAAAATGAAAACTGATATCCGAGCATAATAATCCATTGGTATTCTATCGTTTTTTTCCAACTTTTTCAAGAGGCAATTTTGAAAAAAAGAGGCATCTTTGCAAGATGCCTCTCAAATCGGTATAAATTTACTTGTTGCTTCTGCGCCAGATGTGCATTTTCTCCGCCTCGGCGATCAGCTCTTCGCGGAAATCCGGGTGCGCGATGGAAATGAGCGCCTCCGCCCTCTCCCAGGTGGAAAGGCCCTTCAAATTGACCATGCCGTACTCGGTGACGACATACTGCGTGCAGGAACGCGGGTCGGTCGCGATGGAGCCCGGCGTGAGCGTCGGTACGATGCGGCTCTTGACCGTGCCGTCCTTGCCCTTGACCGTCGAGGACATGCAGATGAAGCTCTTGCCGCCCTTGGAAAGATACGCGCCCATGCAGAAGTCAAGCTGCCCGCCCGTTCCGGAGATGTGCTTGGTACCGGCGGATTCGGCGTTGACCTGACCGTAGAGGTCGCAGTCGATGGCGTTGTTGATGGAGATAAAGTTGTCGATCTGCGCGATGACACGCACATCGTTGGTATAATCGACGGGCGCCGCCATCACGTCGGGATTGCGGTCCATGTAGTCGTACATCTTCTGCGTGCCGGCGGCGAAAGCGTAGACCTGGCGGCCCTTGTCGAGCGCCTTGTTTTTGCCGGTGATCTTCCCCGCGAGCGCAAGGTCGACAAAGCCGTCGACATACATTTCGGTATGGGCGGAGAGATCCTTGAGGTCGGAGGTCGCGAGCACCGAGCCGATGGTGTTCGGCATACCGCCGATGCCGAGCTGGAGGCAGGCGCCGTTCGGAATCTCGGGCACGACGAGGTTCGCAACCGCGACGTCCACGGGAGTCGGGTCCGCCGCGGGCGGCAGCGCGCCGACGGGCGGATTCTCGCCCTCGACGACGTAATCGACGTCCTTGATGTTGATTTCCGTCCCGGTCAGGCCAAAGACCCAAGGCTGGTTCTTGTTGACCTCAACGACAATCTTCTTCGCGTTCGCGAGCATATCGGCAAGATGCGACGCGCCGAGCGCAAAGCTGAAGTTGCCGTGGTTGTCCATCGGCGTGACCTGGATCATGGCGACGTCGACCTTGGCGTTGCCGTCGCGGTAGAAGCGCGGCAGCTCGCTGTAGCGCATCGGGGAGAAGAAGCCCTTCCCCGCCGAAATAATCTTGCGGTCGACGCCCGTGCAGTGCCAGGAGTGCCAGATGAAGTGCCCCTCGCCGTTCTCCGCCTCGGCAACCGCGGGCATCCACAGCGTCACGCCGCCGCGGAATTTGACGTCCTTGAGCTCGTCGCGGCGCGCGGCAAGCGCCTTGTCCAGCGTATAGGGATGGTTCGTGCACCAGCCGTAGTCTACCCAGTCGCCGGACTTGACGACTTTGACGGCCTCCTCGGCGGTAACCAGCTTCTGTTGATAGAGCGCAGTGTAATCCATGGATGGTCTCCTTCCGCATTTCATTATTCAAAGAGGACAGGCGCCGCCTGTCCTCTTTCGGTTGTTGTATGGGATTATTCCTCGGCGGGGGCTTCCGCTTCCGCAGCCGCCTCGGGCTCCAGAAGCGCACGGATGCTCAGGGAGATCTTCTGCTTCTCCTCGTCGACCGCGGTGATCTTCGCGTCGACCATCTGGCCCTCGGAGAGCACGTCGCCGGGCTTCTCGATGCGGCGATCCGCGATCTGGGAAATGTGGATCAGGCCGTCGACGCCGGGAACGACCTCGGCAAAGGCGCCGAAGGTCATCAGCTTGACGATGCGGACGTTGGCAACGTCGCCGACCTTATAGGTCTTCATAAAGACGTCCCAGGGATTCTGGGTGCGATCCTTGACGCCGAGGGAGATCTTGTGCTTCTCGGTATCAAAG
>SVKM01000027.1 GCA_015068465.1 Oscillospiraceae bacterium
TCCTTCTGCGTGTACGACGAGGGCTTCCGCCGCGAGGGCGAGTGGGCGCTCAACATCAAAAGCGTCATTATCTTCGGGCGCGTCGAGTTTGTGGACGATCACGAGCGCGCGATGGAGCTTGCGCGGCGTCTGAGCCGCAAGTTCACGGACGACGAGGGCTACATTGAGCATGAGATCCAAAGCTCCGGCCCCGGCACGCTGCTGTTCGCGCTCGTGCCCGAGCACATCAGCGGCAAGCTTGTCAACGAATCTTAACCGGTACGCATCAAAAAGACGGACGTTCCCAAAGGAACGTCCGTCTTTTTGGATGATATCGCTCTTTAATCCGTGCGGACCGCCTTCATCGCGAGCTTATCGGCGTACATCGCTTTGTCGGCACGCTTGAAAACATCGTCGGCGCTCCGGTCCTTTCCCGGCTCGTACACCGCAAGGCCCACCGCCGCGGAGACCTGCTCCCACGGTTCGAGCAGCTTGCTGTCCGCCCTTTTTTTCATCTCCGCCTTGAGCTGTGCAATCAGCGTATCTCGCTCCTTCAGGTCATTCTTCTCCAGCACGGCGATAAACTCGTCTCCGCCCACGCGGAATACGGGCGAATGATCAAACACGGCGCAGACCAACTCGCAGCACTGCTTGAGATAGGTATTCCCCTGCTCATGCCCGTAGGTATCGTTGATGCGCTTCAAATAGTTGAGGTCGATCATCACGATGCCAAACGCCGCTTCTCCCCGGAAGATCTCGCCCTCCAGACGCATGATATACTGGTCGTACGCCGTCTTGTTGCGCACGCCGGTCAGCGCGTCCTTATAGGCAAGCTCGTCCATGGCGGAGACCTGCTCCTTCATGACCTCCACCTCTACCTTGGCGTGAAGCAGGTTCTCCACGTAGTTCATGCTGTCCTCGGTGGTCTTGAGGAACGCGCGGTACAGATTCTCCACCTCGTCGCCCGTGCAGATATCCAGCCGGCGCAGCTGCTCCACATTGGCGGCGCGCGCCTCCTCGCTGTTGTACGCAAAGGCGTCGGCGCAATACGCCATGGTGTTGATGGGAATGATGACGTTGTCCATCGCGATCCGCAGCCCGAAAGCGAGCACCATGACAAAAAAGCCAATCAGCATCGTGATGAGCTTGACGATGAACACTGTGCCGTATGTGGACAGGATGTCCATGGAAAAATCCACGCCGATGTAGCATTGACAAACGTGGTTTTTATCATAAACCGGATGATAGACCGTCAGCAGCGCGCCGTACTTTTCGTCAGAAACAATGGGGTTGATCCGTCTTCCCGCGAGCAGATCGTCCAGATATGGATAAAACGCCTCGTCGAATTCGATCACCTCGCCCGGCTCCGAGCCTTTGACATCCGGGCTGTCAAGATCGAATACCACATGGCATCCATCCTCTTTGATCTGGTAGATATAAAGGTACTCCACATCGGAATACATCAGCTTATAGTCGACCAGCTGCCGCTCGATCGCGTTATAGTTTTCGGCCGCCTCTCCCAGCTCAATATACTCCTCGATCTTATTCACGTCGATCGTATGCTCAACGAGCATCGTCAGGCCTTCCGCCATCTGGATGCGTTCATTTTTCATGGAGTTCTTGAACAGCTGGAAGCTGATGATGATGGCGGCAGACGCAATGCTCAGCGCGCCGATTGAGACCACCAGCACAACGCGCGTGCTCAGCGACATGCCCTTGCCGACACGCCGGTTCACCGCATCCCGCATCTCTGCCGGAAGCTCCGCCTGCCACCAGTTCCCATGGCGGAATGCCTCCTGGAACGATTCAGGCAGGCGCTTGAGAATAACGTATGTTATGGCCGCCACAAGCGGAATATCAATCAGCTCATGAATGCTGTCCACCGCCAGCTGCGCCCAGAAGCGTCCGACGCCCGAGTTCTCATGAATATGTCTTGCGTATCTTGCGGTCATGCCCCCGATGTCAGCATTGTTCAAAAACCAAGTCAAGGGCGTGCCCAGTCCGACCTTGATCCCGAAGAAAATCAGGGCCGCCGCGATCGTCGTCGGCAGACGTTTGAACCAGCCTTTGCGCGCAAATGCGGCGGCGCACACCGCCACGATCATGTCGAGCGAGCTGTAATAAAGCTGCGCGGAGTCCAACAGCAGCCCTTCCAGAACACGTGTGACGAAGCCCACAATGATGCCCGGCAGATATCCGCCCAACGCGGCGCTCAAAACCGTTCCCAGTATGTCGAGCAGCGACGGCAGCCTCAGCAGCGTCGTCACCCATGCGCAGATCATATTGATTGCTATACCAGCCGCACAAAGCAGGCAGCCGCGCAGGGTGCCTGCGCGGCGTAAAAAAGCAATCCGTCTTTTTGCTTCGATCATTTCTTTCTCCAGTCGTCGGTTAACGTCTCCAGAAATTCCCATGGCGGAAATTATATTATATCAGAAAACTCCGTAACAGGCAAGCACCCTTTTCTCTCAATCCACGTCTCAATCCACGGCCTCTCAGTCCACGGTCCGGTACGCCAGTCCGAAAGCGCGCGGGCCGCAGTTGACCGCGATTGCCGGGGAAACCTTGCGGAAAATGACCTCCTCGAAGTCGACGCGCCGTTTGATCTCCTCGCCGATCTCGCGCAGCTCCTCGTCCGTGAGCCCCGCGTAGGCGATGAACAGGCGTTTTTTGTCGATCGGGCGGGACGTGCGCAGCGCGGAGGCAATGTAGCGCCTCCACACGCTGCTCTCCGTTCCGACGTAGACGCGCCGGACCGAGAGCCTGCCCCGCTTGACCGCAAGCATCGGATGGAGCAAAAACGCGTTGGACATCTTGTTGAGCACGTGGCTCATACGCCCGGAACGCGCCAGATAGTCCGTGTCGCTGACGATGAAGCTCGTGTGGATGCTCGGCTTGATGCGCTCCAGCTCCTGCAATATCTGCTCGATGCCCACGCCCTTTTGCGCCATCTCCTCGGCGGCGAGCACCAGCAGTCCCGTGCCGCAGCAGACCTGTCCGCTGTCCACGACCGTGGCGTTGCCGAAGGTCTGGCGCGCGCCCGAGGCGGCGGCATAGTCGCCGCCGATCCCGCTCGAGAGCGAGATGTGGATGATGTTGGTCGCGCGCAGGAGCGCACGCGCGAAGAATTCCTCGTACTCCTCCACGCCGGGCGGCTCCGTGTGCATCTCGCCGCGCTGCTGCGACATGTATTCGAGCACGCCGCGCGTCTCGGTCTCCAGGCCGTCGAGGAATACGCCGTCCTCCGTGTGGATGTGGACGGGGATGACGTCGATGCGCTGCCCCGCCGTCTCGCGGCGCGGGATGCCGCACACGCTGTCCGTCGTGATGAGCAGCGGCAGCTTCTTCTGGTTCTGACGGATCGCGGCGCCGAGCCGCTCCGCGAGCGTGATGGCACCGCCCTGCTCGATGACCAGCTCCGGCGGCAGCATCTGGCGCACCTCGCGCTCAAGATCCTCGCCGTTCACCGGCTTGACAAGGTAGCCGTCGAAGCCCTCTTTGACGCACAGCTCGCGCTCCTCGCTGCCGGCGTTCGCGGTCAGCAGGATGACCTTCGACTCGCGGCACAGTCCGCCGACCTGCGCGCGGATCGCGCGCAGGCACTCCACGCCGTCCATCTCCGGCATCATGTGATCCATGAGGATGACGTGGTAGCGCGTCTCGTAGGTCTTGCGCAGCGCCTCCGCGCCGCTCTCCGCCGTGTCGATGTTCACCTGCGTCTCGCGCAGGAGCTTCGTCGCCACCAGGCGGTTCGTCGCGTCGTCGTCGACCACAAGGACGCGCGCCTCCGGCGCCTCGAAACTGCGGGAGTACTTCGCGCGGTGGTTCATCGCGTGGCGCATTTCGAGGTTGACCTCGCCGACGTCCTGCTCCGAGGCGATCTTCTGCGGTATCTCGATGATGAACGTCGAGCCCTTCGTATAGACGCTGTTGACCGTGATGTTGCCGCCCATGAGGTCGACCAGCTGCTTGACGATCGAAAGCCCGAGGCCCGTGCCCTCGATGTGGCGGTTCTTCTGCTCGTCCACGCGGCGGAACGCCGAGAACAGATGCGGGATGTTCTCCTTCTTGATGCCCATGCCGGTGTCGGTGATCGAATAGGTCACGCGCACGGTGTCGGAATTCTGCCGCCGGCACTGGATCGACATTGTGACCGAGCCCTCGCGCGTGTACTTGACCGCGTTCGTGAGCACGTTGATGAGGATCTGCTTGATGCGCACCTCGTCGCCGTAGAGCTCCGCGGGCAGCGTGGGGTCGACGTTGACGTGGAACTCAAGCCCCTTTTCCTGCGCACGTATCCAGAGCATGCCGACGATGTCGGAGAGCATCGCCGCGACGTCGTAGCCCGCGTTCACCAGCTCCATCTTGCCCGACTCGATCTTGGACATGTCCAGGATGTCGTTGATCAGGTGCAGCAGCAGCTGGCTCGCCGCCTGGATGTTCGCCGCGTCCTCCGCCACCTCGTCGGAGATGTCCTCGCGCAGTATCATCTCGTTGAGCCCGATGATCGTGTTGATGGGCGTGCGGATCTCGTGGCTCATGTTGGAGAAGAACTGGTTCTGCGACTTGATGAACTGGTCGATCTCCTCGCGCTGCGCCTGCGAGCGCTTGCTCTCCGTGCGGTAGACCGCGATCTCAAAGCTTGCCAGCATGCTGATCAGCACGCCCGCGAGCAGCACGGAGATCAGGGAGTTGTGATAGACCACGCTGTCCGTGCGCTCGTCGATCAGATATGGGAACGTGTACGCCGCCCAGTAGCATACCGACACGGCCACAGCCACGCCGGTCTGGAAAAAGTAGCGTGACTTGCCCGGCACGACCATGCTCACGAACACCATCGCGAACACGAACCAGATCGGCGAGCCGCCGAAGACGCCGCCGCCGCGGAAAAAGCCCAGCGGCAGCATCACGAACGTCAGCAGAAACGCGACGCTGTCCGCGCCCGTGCGCAGGCGGTTGCGGCGCACGGTGATGACCGTGATGAGGGAAAACACGAGAAACGACGCGCCGAGGATGATCTTCTCCGTCCGGTCGACGCCCGCTATCAGCTCGATGAGGAACATCATCAGCAGCGCGATGAGCGCGGGGATCGTCATCAGCAGGAACAGGCGCTCCTGAATGTCGCGCTCGGAGTTGAGCAGCCGCTGCATCCATTTTTTCGGATTCATAGCGCGCCCCCCTCTTCACCCTCCGGGTAGAATTCCAGCACTTCCTCCTCCGCTTCGCCCGCGTCCCCGCCGAGCCCCGCGCGGATCGCGTCCTCCAGCGCGTCGGACATCGCGAGCAGCTGCGCGTGGTGCTGTGCGATCGTTTCCGCGTCGCCCTTCTTCGCCGCCGCTTCCAGCTGCTCCGCGAGCGCGGAGAGCTCGTCGGCGCCGATCATTCTCGACGTGCTCTTGAGCGCGTGAACCAGAACCGCATAGTTTTTCCAGTCGCCCGAGGCAAAGCTCCGCTGCATCTGCCGCGACTTTTCGCCCGCGTTCTGCGCGTACTCGCCGAGCAGCATGCGGTAGAAGCCCTCGTCGCCGCGGCAATAGCGCATGCCGTCCCCGGTGCGCACGCCCGCGCCCTCGAGCAGCCGGAACAGCTCGTTCTGCGCCGCCGGCGCCCGTGCGGGCGTTTCCTGCTTTTTGTCCTCCGCGCCCGCCTCCGCAGGCGGTGCGGCGAACGCCGACTTGGGCAGCACGCGGCGGAGCACGCGCTCAAGCTCCGTGATCTCAATGGGCTTGGCGACAAAGCCGTCAAAGCCCTCGGCGAGAAACATTTCCCGCGCGCCGCTGACCGCGTTTGCCGTCAGCGCGATGATGGCGGTCTCCCGCTCCTTTTTGCCGATGCTGCTGCGGATGCGCTTCATCGCCTCCACGCCGTCCATCTCCGGCATCATATGATCCATGAAGATCACGTCGAAATGCCGCGCCTTGCACAGCTCGATCGCCTCCAAGCCGGAGCGCGCCGTCGTGACGCGCATGCCATAGTCGCCGAAAATGCCCTCGGCGACGATCAGGTTCATCGGCTCGTCGTCCACCACGAGCGCCTCGAGCCCCGGCAGGTACACCGGACGGTTCTCGTCCCAGGCGTCCACGCTCTCCTGCGAAGCGGCGCTCAGCAGCGCCGCCACGGCGAAGACCGAAAACGGCTTGTGCAGCACCTTGATCGACGAGCCGGGCAGAGGCTGGAACGGCTCGCGCGCCACAACGACGACCGTCAGCTCGTTCGCGAGCAGTTCGAGGTAGTCCGCGGCGGAGAGGAACTCCTCCTCGCCGACAAAGATATGCGTCAGGCCGTAGGTCCGGCGGAGCTCGTCAAGATCCTCCGTGTTTCTGGCAAGGTGCACGCTCACGCCCAGGCCGAGCGTCGTGTTGGCGATGAGCTGGCTGTAGAATTCGCGCACGCGCGGAACGTCGTACTTCTCAAAGCGGAAAAAGCCCGCGATGCAAAGCTCCTTGCGGTTTTCCACGCTCATGCAGCTCTTCGGGTCCGCCACGCCCTGCGGGATGCTCACGTGGACCGTCGTGCCCGCGCCCTGCTCGCTGTCGATCGTGATAAAGCCCTTCATCTCGGCGACCATGCCGTGCACGATCGTCAGTCCCAGGCCAAGGCCGCCCGCCATCCTCGTGCGCCCGGAATCGCTTTGGTAGAAGCTGTCGTAGATGTGCTCAAGCTCCCCCTTCGTCATGCCGACGCCGGTGTCCGTCACCTCGATGCACAGGTTCACGCCGTAGGAGCGCCGCGGCGCGCTCATGCGGATATAAACGCCGCCCTTCTGTGAAAACTTGACGGCGTTGTCGATGAGGTGGTGCAGTATTTTTTTGATCTTGGCGGCGTCGCCGACCAGATCGGAGGGGATCGACGTGTCCACCTCGAAGACCAGCTCGCACTCGCCCAGGTCGCGCGGGGAATACTCCGCGATGACGTCGTTGACGAGCGAGGAGATCATGTAGCGCTCGCTGGAGACGGCAAGCTTGCCCATGTCCAGCTCGGTAAAGTCCAGAATGTCGCCGATCTGCTCCGCCACGCGGCGCCCCGCGTCGCGCACGGAGAGCATATCGCGGCGCACGGCGTCGTCCCGCTCGCGCTTGAGCATGACCGCGGACAGGCCCACCACCGCGTTGACCGGCGTGCGGATCTCGTGGGAAACGTTGACGAGGAAGGTGTTGATGCGGTTGTTCTCCTCGCCGAGCGTGTCGAGCTGCTCGCGGTACGCGGCGTCCATCTTGCCCCACGCGTCCATCAGCCGCTCGGTCGCGATGCCCGCGACCAGCACGAGCACGAAATGCCAGACCGTGCGCACGATATGCGCCGCGTCAAACGTCAGCATATTCGTGTGGGAGAGAATGTGGAAGATCATGCCGAAATAGCCCACCGCGATGCAGCTGTAGATCAGCGCGCGGCTGCCCGCCATGGCAAAGAGCACCAGCAATATCGCGATGACCGGCGTGGAGTCGTAGATCGTTTCGACCTTGACGCTGTAGAAGAACATCTCCATGAGCAGCACGATCGAATAGATCGCCAGGCGGCTGCGCATCGACGACAGGCGCCCGACGTGCATGACAAAGCAGGTCACGCTCGCCACGATCACGATCGGGATCGTCCAGACCTCCCAGCCGAGGATGCGGTTGAGGACGATCAAAAAGAGCGAAAACGCCTCCACCGCGACGACCAGCGCGACATGCGAGAGCCGTTGGACCTCTTCGTTCCATTTCCAATCCATCATAGGCGTTCTCCCGCGCCGTTACGGCACGGCCTCCGTGTTCTCCGAGGCGTATTTCCGCCGCAGGCGATCCAGCTCGACCGCGTTTCTGACGCGCAGCACCAAAAGCTCCGGCACGAAGGGCTTCTTGATGAAGTCCGCCGCGCCGAGCGCCAGTCCCGTCGGCACCTGCTCCTCCTCGCTCGCGCTGAGGAAGATGACCGGGATGTTCTTTCCCGCCGGACGCTCCCGCAGCCGGCGCATCGTCTCAAAGCCGTCCAGTTCCGGCATCAGAACGTCCAGAAGGATCAGATCCGGCTGGTTCTTGTCCAGATAATCCAGCAGCAGCGAGCCGGACTTGAGCGCCGTGACGCGCATATTCGCCCGACTGAGGATATGCCCCGCCGCCTTGAGGTTTGTCGTGTCGTCGTCGACGACCACTATCCATTCCGCCATCGTGTTTCCTCCCCCGCTGTATTGCGGCGCGCGGCGCGTTTTCCGCGCGATCGCCAATAAACCATGTTAATTCTATCATTTCCGCACGGCAAATGCAAGAAAGCTTGACCGACTTGCGGCAAAAAAATAGAAAAGTGTGCAGATTTATGGTTGCCCCCCGCAAGATCAGGTGGTATAATAATTTTGAGTTTGTGTGCAAAGCGACGCGAGGTGAGGAGGTGCGCGGCATGGTAGTCTCCCAATCGGTGCTGGGCTATCTGCTGGACATTCGGATGCAGCTCGCGTGCCTTATCATTTTGCAGTTCATCGTGTGGACCTTTTTCTCCGTCATCCGCAAGCGCACCTACGCAAACCGCCTGTTTTCCGCGCTGCTCGGCGTCACGATCTGCAATCTGATCTTCGATATGCTGACCGTCTATACGCTCAGCCACATCGAGTCCGTCGCGCCGTGGCTCAACCGCGTGCTGCACGTCGCGTTCATCGTCAGCAGCGTGATGATCCTCTACATCACCTATCTGTACGTCAAAAGCATCACGATCGACCTGCCGCCGAAGCCCCCGGAATTCATCCCCGTGGCTCTCTCGGTGGTCAGCGCGATGTTCCTGCCGATGGAATTCATCGCCACGCCGCACGGCTATCTCGCCTCCGGTCCCGCCCTCAGCGTCGCCTACGTATGCTCGGGCTCCTATTTCATCGTGTGTCTGATGCTGCTGGCGGGCTACCGCAAGACGATGGAGCCGAAGGTCAAGCGCGGCATCGTCACCGCGCTCGTCAGCCTTTTGATCATCACGGTCGTGCAGACCGCCATGCGCTCGCTGCAGATATCC
Organism: Oscillospiraceae bacterium; assembly: GCA_015068465.1. Classification (GTDB taxonomy): domain Bacteria; phylum Bacillota; class Clostridia; order Oscillospirales; family Oscillospiraceae; genus Hominicoprocola. The sequence continues at coordinate 8,953 of SVKM01000027.1, forward strand.
GGCATCGGCTACACGGTCATCGTCACCGCGCTTTTCTACACGCTGGAAAGCCCCGACGCGCTGCTGATCGAAAAGCTCGCCGTCGAGCGCAACCGCGCGGACGCCGCGAACCGCGCGAAATCCGCGTTCCTCGCCAACATGTCGCATGAGATCCGCACGCCGATCAACGCGATCCTCGGCATGGACGAGATGATACTGCGCGAGAGCAGCGAGCGCGAAACGCTCTCCTACGCCTCCGACATCCAGGCGGCGAGCAAGACGCTGCTTTCGCTGATCAACGACATTCTCGACTTCTCCAAGGTCGAGGAAGGAAAGATGGAGATACTGCCGACGCAGTACGAGCTGCGCTCGGTCGTCAACGACCTGGTCAACATGGTGCGCGAGCGCGCGGACAGGAAGGGCCTGCGCTTTGAGGTCGTGCTCGACGAGACGACGCCGCATCTGCTCTGCGGCGACGCCATCCGCATCCGCCAATGCGTTTTGAACCTTCTGACGAACGCCGTAAAGTACACCGAGATCGGCTCGGTGACGCTCGGCGTCGAATACCAAAAGCTCAGCGGGCAGTCGATCCTGCTGCGCTTCCGCGTCTCGGACACGGGCATCGGCATGAAGCAGGAGGACATGGATCGCCTGTTCTCCCCCTTCACCCGCATCGAGGAGGAGCGCAACCGCTCCATCGAGGGCACGGGGCTCGGCATGAGCATCACGCGGGAGCTTCTCGACCTCATGGGCAGCAAGCTTGAGGTCAAAAGCGTCTACGGCGAGGGCTCCGAATTTGCTTTCGCCATCGAGCAGCCGGTCGTGGACTGGAACGCGATCGGCCCCTTCGCCGCGCACTCGTCCGAGGTGCGCCGCAGCGCGTACCGCGAACTGTTCCACGCGCCGAGCGCGCGCGTGCTCGCCATCGACGATACGCCCGTGAACCTGACCGTCATCCGGGGGCTTTTGAAGAAGACGCAGATCACGGTCGACACCGCGGAGTCCGGCGCCGAGGCGCTGCGCATGGCGGTGGATCAGGCTTACGACGTGGTGTTCATCGACCACATGATGCCGGAGATGGACGGCATCGAAACGCTCCGCAGGCTGCAAAAGCTGCCGCGGCAAAGGCACGCCGTATTCATCGCCCTGACCGCGAACGCGGTCGCCGGCGCGCGCGAGTCGTACATTGAGGCGGGCTTTTCGGATTACCTCTCCAAGCCCGTCGACGGCGCGCGGCTGGAGGATATGCTCGTAAAATACCTGCCGATCGAAAAGCTCTCCTCTCCCGATACCGCGCCGCAGGAGGCGGACGCGCGCCCCTGCGTGCTGGCCGCGGACAGCGATCAGGATATCCTGCATCTTGTATCCGAGGTGCTCTCCGGCTCCTGCCGCATGCTGCTTTGCAGCAGGGCGGACGAGGTCGTCGCGCAGGCCGAGATGCAGCGGCCCGACCTCATTTACCTCAGCATCCGCATCGGCGGGGCGAGCGGCTTTGAGGTGCTGCAATCCCTCAAGCGAAACACGGCGCTGTGCGACATTCCCGTTGTGTTCCTCACGGACGAGGAAAACCCCGACGTCGAGATCCTGGGCCTTCGCAACGGCGCCGCGGACTTCATCCGCAAGGCGTATCTGCGCGAGGTCCTGCTGCGGCGCACGCGCCACATCATCGAGACCTACCGGCTGCGCTCGGAGCTGCAAAACGAGGTCAAGCAGCAGATATTGCGCACCGAGCGCGTGAGCAAGGAAATGATGCTCACGCTGTCCAAGGCGGTCGACGCCAAGGATCAGTTCACCAACGGCCACTCCGAGCGCGTGGCGGCTTACTCCGCCGAGATCGCGCGGCGCATGGGCAAGAGCCTGCAGGAGCAGGAGCTCATTTATGAGACCGCGCTTTTGCACGACGTCGGCAAGATCGGCGTGAGCGAGGCGGTGCTCAACAAGCTCGGCGGCCTGACGGACGAGGAATTCGCGGAGATCAAGCGCCACACCGTCGTCGGCAGCCAGATCCTCGGCTCGATCTCCGAGATGCCCGAGCTCGCGCTCGGCGCGCGCTCTCACCACGAGTGGTTCGACGGCACCGGCTATCCCGACGGTCTCAAGGGAAGCGACATTCCCGAGATCGCGCGCATCATCTGCGTGGCGGACAGCTATGACGCGATGACCTCCACGCGCACCTATTCCGCCGTCAAGACGCAGTCGGAGGTCCGCGCGGAGATCGCGCGCTGCGCGGGCACGCAGTTCGACCCGCTCTTCGCGCGCATCATGCTCGCCATGATCGACGAGGACGCCGATTTCCGCATGAACGAGCAGTTCGGCGACATTACGGTCTGGAAAAACCACGACCAGCTCTGGAGCCTCGCGCAGCAGGCGCCGGGCGGCGGCGAGGACGCGCTCCCCGAATGGCTGTATCAGACGGAGGGGCTGGACGTATTCGTGGGGCTTCGCTGCTGCGGCTCGCCGGAGACGTATCTGGAAACGCTGCGCGCCTACGCGGACACTGCGGCGGCGGGCGCGGACGAGATCGAGGCGTACTGGCACGAGCAGGATCTGGAAAGGGTCACGATCAAGGTCCACGCGCTCAAAAGCACGTCCAAGACCATCGGCGCGACGGAGCTCGGCGCGCTCGCCGAGCGTCTGGAGCTCGCCGGCAAGGGCGGCGACGTGCAGACGCTGCGTGAGAACATCGACGGCCTGCTCGCGCGCTACCGCGCGCTCGGCGCCGGGCTTGCGCCGCTGCTCGCGCGCGATACGGACGACGCGGGCCTGCCGCCCATTGACGCCGCGCAGCTGCGCGACGCCTACGACGCGATCCGCGAATTTGCGGAGGCGTTCGACTTCGACAGCGTCGCCTTCACGGTAAATTCCCTGCGCGGCTACCGCATCCCCGACGGGGAGCGCGCGCGCTGCGACAGGCTGTCCCACGCGGTTGAAAACTATGACTGGGATAAACTCGGCGAAATTCTGAGCAACGATTGAGGTGTGTTACTATGGCGGGAAGGGTCTTACTCATCAACCACGGCACGGCGTTTCTGACGAACGCGCTGGTCTCAGGCCTGAAAAACGCGGGCATTTCCACCGCGCAGGTGGAGCTTGAGATCGAGCAGATCGCGCGGTATGAACAGGGGGCGGATGTGTTTTTGCTCTTTGCGGGCAACGACGCCGTCATACCCCCGAAGCTGCTGCTCTATCTCAAGGATCTGTGCGCGGACAGCAAGAAGCACCTGTGCGTTCTCGGCTACAGCAAGGATCTCACCGAGATCGAGGAGGTCATCCCCAAGGGCTCGATCGAGCGCGAGTTCCTGCGCCCCATCGACGTCAAGACCCTCACCGAGGAGCTGTGCGCGCTGATGCGCACGGAACACAAGCCCAACGAGGAAAAGCGCATACTGCTCGTCGACGACGACGTGACGTTCCTGCGCATCATGCAGGGGTGGCTGAGCGAAAAATACAGCATCACCGCCGTCAAATCCGGCATGCAGGCGATCACCTTCATCGCCACGCACACGCCCGACCTCATCCTCCTCGATTACGACATGCCTGTTACCTCCGGCCCGCAGGTGCTCCACATGATCCGCAGCGAGCCGAGCTCCGAGAACATTCCCGTCATCTTCCTCACCGGCAAGAGCGACCGCAACAGCGTGATGAGCGTCATGTCGCTCAAGCCGGACGGCTACCTGCTCAAGACCTCCGGCAAGGAGAGCATCCTCGCCTCCGTGGACGAATTCCTTGAAAAGGGCAGGATCCGCGGAGACTGACCGCCGTCAACACATAAGGTGCCGCCGTCGGGCGGCGCCTTTTTTACCCCGTCCCGCGCCGCCGCCATTGCCGTTCCGCCTATAAAAACATGGTATTTTTGGGGCATTTGTCGATTGACAAAAACCGCTCTTTTCCCTAAAATATAAAATATGGTGATATATACAAAAATGCAGCAATAAAAAGCGGAGGGGTCAACATGAAAAAGAACGGGAACCAAAAAGGCTACAAGCTTGCCGTACGCATCCCTGCGGTCATCATCGCGGCGGTCGCCGTGGTGGTGGCGGTCATGTGCATCTTTTTCTATGCGATGTCGCGCCAGGTCGTCTCGAAGCTTTTGAACGACCAGGTGAAAAACATTGCCGCGCAGAACACCCAGACCGTGGAGAGCTACCTCACGAGCATGCAGGTATACTCCGAGGCGCTGCGCGACGACGTGCTGCGCTGCCGCTCGCTCGGCCAGGAGGACGCCGGCCCGATGCTCGAGGAGGCGCTTCGCGACGTCGTCAAGTCCGGGCGCGTGTTCTCGGCGTACTTCGCCTTTGAGCCGAACGTGTTTTTCCCGGACACGCCGCAGGGGCTTTCCTACTATGCCTACCAAAGCGGCGGCGACATCGCCATGGATATCCTCCACGACTATGCCGAATACGGCGGCGGCGACTACTACGCCACGACCAAGGCGATCATGAAGACCCACGTCACCGAGCCGTATGAGTACCAGCTCACGAACGGGCAGACGGTTTACCTTATCACGCTCAGCAACCCCGTCACCGATGCGTCCGGCAGGTTCCTCGGCGTCGCCAACTGCGACATCCTCGCCGATTCCATCGGCGCTCTGGACTACACCGGCGGGTCCTATACGAAGTGCTACAGTGCGGTCACCTCCAACGGCAATATGTACATCGCCAACACGGCGGCGCCCGACGAGGTCGGCTCGACCATCAACTCCTCGGACTGGACTGCCACGCAGAACAAGCTCGCTACGCAGGATCTGGTGACGGAAAACCGCCAGAACCGTCTGCTCAACGAGAAGGCAACGCTCTGCTATGAGCACTTGACGCTTCCGAACAGCGACATCCAGTGGACCTGCGTCTTCGGCGTGGCGGACAGCGAGGCGTTCGCCCAGGTCACCAAGGTCACGGTCGCGGTCGTCATCATCGGCATCATCGGCATCGCGCTGCTGGGCTTTGCCAGCTTCGTGATCCTGCGCCGCGCGCTCGCCCCCATCGAGCCGCTGATGAAGATCGCGGACAAGACCAACAACTTCGACTTCTCCGAGGACGGCAGCGAAAGCTACGCCTTCCCGCCCAACGAGCTCGGCAGGCTTGCCGGCGCCTTCCTCTCGATGTCGCGCCACCTCAAGGCGATCGTGCAGGACGAAAGCGCGGTGCTCGGCGCGATGGCGCGCGGCGACTTCACCGCCGATTCCCGCTGCGAAAGCGAGTATGTGGGCGGTCTGGTCGAGATCCTCAACTCGATCCGCAACATCTCCGTCGCGCTCAGCGACACGATCACGCAGATCGACACGTCCTCCCAGCAGGTGTCCGCGGGCGCGGGCAACCTCTCCAACGGCGCGCAGAGCCTGTCCCAGGGCGCCGCGGAGCAGGCGGCGGCGGTCGAGGAGCTCTCCGCCACGATCACAGAGCTTTCCGAGCAGGTACATAAGAACGCCGACGATGCGCGCAACGTCAGCGCCGAGGTCAGCGCCACGGCGGAGCAGGTCGCGCAGAGCAACGAGCGCATGAAAGACCTAATGAGCTCGATGACCGACATCAACAACAGCTCCATGGAGATCGACAAGGTCATCAAGATCATCGAAGACATCGCGTTCCAGACGAACATCCTCGCGCTCAATGCGGCGGTCGAGGCGGCGCGCGCCGGCGAAGCCGGCAAGGGCTTCGCGGTCGTGGCGGACGAGGTGCGCAACCTCGCGACCAAGTCGCAGGAGGCGGCGAAGAGCACCGCCGACCTTATCAAAGCGTCGGTCGAGGCGGTCAAACAGGGCAGCGGCATCGCGGACGAGACCGCGGAGAGCCTGCTTGCTGCCGCGGAGCGCATCAAGAGCATCACGAGCGCGGTCAACGAGATGTCGGAGGCGTCGGAGAAGCAGGCGGTGTCCATCGGGCAGGTGTCCGAGGGCATCAACCAGATCGCGAACGTCGTGCAGGACAACAGCGCGACGAGCGAGCAGACGGCGGCGTCGAGCGAGGAGCTTTCCGCGCAGGCGCAGCTCCTCAACGACCTCGTCGAGAAGTTCACGCTCAAGTAAGGGAAGCATAAGGAAGCATAAAGAAACGTAAGGAGGCACTCCGGATGGAACACAAAAGAATTGCGGCGCTTCTTTTGAGCGCGCTCATGCTTCTTGGCGTGCTTTCGGGCTGTCAGCAGGGCGGCGCGGACGTCAAACCCTCCGATCCGCAGCAGCAACAGCAGCCCGCCGCGACCGTCACGGACTACGCCAACGACCCCGACTGGTTCGGCACCGAAGACGGCAAGACCGTCACGCTGAACTTCTGGTGCGGCATCCAGCCGGAGTACGGCTACCAGCAGATGGTGGACAACTTCAACGAGGAATATGCCGGCCGCGGCGTTCAAGTGAATTTCAACAAATACTCCAACGACGCCGACGGCAACACGCAGCTCGAAACCTATCTGCTCACCGGCAACTATGTGGACGTCTTCATCGGCTACGGCAGCCGCGACCGGCTCTTTGCCCGCGGCGACGCCGGGATGCTCTATGATTACAGCGAATATCTCAGCACGGTCGGCTTCGACGTGGCGAAGGAACTCGGCGAGAACACCGCGCAGGAGTACATCCGCGACGACGGCACGGTCTGGGGCCTGCCGACGAAGTTCGACAACAAGGGCTGGATCATGATCAACGCGGACGCGTTCAAGGCGGCAGGCGTGAAGATCCCCTACGGCGGGTGGACCTACGACGAATTCCGCAGCGCCTGCCGGAAGCTGCGCGAGAAAACCGGTATGTACGCGATGTGCTGGGGCTTCGGCTTTGACGCCGCCTCGAAGCTCGCCTATGTCTCCGGCGTATTGACGCCCAACGCCTACTTCACCGACGAGACCCTGAGCGAGACCAATCTGGACCACCCCGTCTGGATCGAGGGCCTGCAGCTCGTCCGCGACACGCTGGACGAGGGCTGGGCGCTGCCGCTCGCGGAGGATCTTGCGGGCAAGAAGGACACCGTCAAGACGGAGTTCCTCACCGGAAAGTGCGCGATGTTCGGCATCTACTCCCAGCTCCGCCTCGCGATGGACACGGCGACGTATCCGCACGATTTCGTCACGGCGCTCGTGCCCTTCCCCGTGCCGAGCGAGGAGTACGCCGCCTATAAGACGCAGGCGAACCAGTCCTACTCCGGCGACTTCATCAGCATCGCCAGCTCCTGCGAGTACAAGAAAGCAGCGTGCGAATTCGTGCGCTGGTACATTGAGGGCGGCATGAACCCGATCATCCTCGCCGCGCGCTATCCGCTGTGGAACGGCAACGACACGCAGGAGATCCTCGACGTCCTCTCGACCCACGCGAACGGCACGGTCGACCCCGAATCCCTCAAGCACCTCTTTGAGGTCGACCGCTCCGCCTTCAGCGGCTCGGGCTATGTCAGCGGGCACGACGGGGACATCAAGGACATCATCTGGGAGGAGTGGCAGAACTACCTGAACGGCGAGACCGAGAGCGCCGAAGCCGCCATGAAGACGGCAAAGCAGCGCGCCGACCAGGTGATCAAGGAATCCGGCAGCCTGATCGCGGGCTGAGCGAAGGAATACGGCACGGCGCAGCGCCAGGCTGCGCCGTGTTTTTTTAAGCGGCGCTTGACAGCGGCGCAAAACGGCATATAATATCATTTATAACATTCGTTGCGCATCATTTGTTGCGCAATATGTGGGAGGATACGGAAGCTATGCTGAACATCGAACATCTGACGAAAACCTACGGCGAGAAAAAGGCGGTGGACGACCTTTCCCTGCACATCCTGCCGGGAGAGATCTACGGCTTCATCGGGCACAACGGCGCGGGCAAGAGCACCACGATCAAAAGCGCGGTCGGCATCCTGCAGTTCGATGCGGGCACGATCACGGTCTGCGGGAAAAACATTCTCGACGATCCCCTGGCGTGCAAGCGCGAGCTTGCCTACATCCCGGACAATCCGGATCTGTACGAATTTATGAGCGGCATCAAGTACCTCAACTTCGTCGCGGACGTTTTCGGCGTCAGCGCGGACGTCCGCCAGGAGCGTATCCGCAAGTACGCCGAGCTCTTCGAGCTGGCCGGCGACCTCGCCCAGCCGATCTCCGCATACTCCCACGGCATGAAGCAAAAGCTCGCCATCATCGCAGCGTGGATGCACACGCCGAAGCTCATCGTGATGGACGAACCGTTCGTCGGCCTCGACCCGAAGGCGTCGCATCTTTTGAAGCAGATGATGCGCGAGCACTGCGACGCCGGCGGCGCGATCTTCTTCTCCACGCACGTGCTGGAGGTCGCGGAAAAGCTGTGCGACAAGGTCGCCATCATCAAGCAGGGCAGGCTCGTCAAGGCGGGCACGATGGACGAGGTCAAGGGCGACGACAGCCTCGAAGAGGTCTTTTTGGAACTGGAGGCGGAATAAATGCTGAAGGTATTACTCAAAAAGCAGTTTACCGAGGTGTTCCGGGGCTATTTCTTCGACGCGAAGAAGAACCGGATGCGCTCGAAGCTTTCGGTCGCGGCATGGTTCCTCTTTTTCTTCATCATCATGGTCGGCGTGCTCGGCGGGATGTTCACCGCGATGGCGTCCTCGCTCTGCGCCCCGCTGACGGCGGAGGGCATGGGCTGGCTCTACTTCCTGCTGATGGGAAGCATATCCATTCTGATGGGCGCGTTCGGAAGCGTGTTCAACACCTATTCGAGCCTCTATCTCGCCAAGGACAACGACCTGCTCCTGTCCATGCCGATCCCGGTGCGCGACATCGTCGGCGCGCGGCTTCTCAACGTCTACCTGCTCGGCGCGATGTACTCCGCGGTCGCGATCCTTCCGGCGCTGATCGTCTACTGGATCACCGCGGGCGCGACGGCGGCGCGCGTGGTCTGCGGCGTCGCGCTCTTCCTGATCGTCGCGGCGGTCGTGCTGCTGCTCTCGACGGTGCTCGGCTGGGTGGTCGCGAAGATCAGCCTCCATGTCAGGAACAAGAGCTTCGTCACCGTCCTCGTATCGCTGCTCTTTGTCGCGGCGTACTATTTCTTCTACTTCAAGGCAAACGATTTCATTCAGGACCTTCTGCTCCACGCGCAGGAATACGGCGCGCGGATCAAGGGCGCCGCCTACGGGCTCTACCTCTTCGGCAGGGTCGGCGAGGGCGACTGGGGCGCGGCGGCGCTCTTCCTCGCCGCCACGCTCGTCTGCCTCGTGTTGATCTGGATCGTGCTGCTGCGCAGCTTCGTGAGCATCGTCATCTCCAGCGGGCGCGTGGAGAAGGTGCGCTACGTCGAAAAGCGGGCGAAGGAGCGCAGCGCGTTCGGCGCGCTGCTCGGCAAGGAGTTCTCCCGCTTCGCCGCAAGCCCCAACTATATACTCAACTGCGGGCTCGGCGTGCTGCTGCTCCCGGCGATGGGCGTGCTGCTGCTCGTCAAGGGGCGGGAGATCTGCGAGGCGATCGGCGGCGTGTTTGCCGCGTACCCGGGCGCGGTCGAAGTGCTGCTCTGCACCGCGCTGTGCCTGCTCTCGTCGATGAACGACATGGCAACGCCCTCGGTGTCGCTTGAGGGCAAAAGCCTGTGGATCCCGCAGTCGCTGCCGCTCGAGCCGAAGGCGGTGCTGCGCGCCAAGGCGTGCGTGCAGCTGATCCTCTCGTGCCTGCCGATGCTCTTCGCCGGCGTCTGCGCGGCGTGCATCGTCGACGCGCCGCTTGCGCTGCGCGCGCTGTTGTGCGTCTTTCCGGCGGTCTACGCCGCCTTTTCCGCGATGTTCGGCTCGGTGGTCGGCGTAAAGCTGCCGCTTTTGAACTGGACGGACGAGATCGCGCCCATCAAGCGCGGCGGCGCGATCACGATCGTGCTGTTCGGGAGCTGGCTTCTTTGCGTCGCGTTCGCGGGGCTGTACCTGTTCGTCGGCTACCGGCTCGGCGCGACCGTTTATCTGGCGCTCTGCACCGCTTTGTTCGCCGCGCTCGCACTCGTGCTGCTGCGCTGGCTGGACACGAAGGGCAGCCGGCTTTTCGCGGCGCTGTAAACGCAAACAGGCCGCCGGAGAACCGAGTTCGGTTCTCCGGCGGTCTTTCTTTGTCCTGTCATCGCCGCCGCGCGGCGGGGCAAAAATTGTTTGTGTCGGGTCATGGGTTAGTTGACTGTGATAGTGTCTTCGCCGGAATAGGTTTCGTAAACGATGCTGATGCCGTCGCTGGTCTGCGTGATATTCGACCAGCAGCCGTTGAACGTGTAGCTTAAGGTGCCTTGAGCGGGAGCGGGATCGAAGTTAAGCGCGAAGTTGGGAGAGTCTGTTGTCGGGTAGCCGCCGCTGGTTATGACGGTGGCGCCGGTTGAGTCTGTAGCCGTGACCAAAATAAACGTGCCGCTGGCAACCATCAACTGACTGGATGCCTGATCCATAAAATTGAAGCCTATCTTCGATTGATCTGACTCCAATTGAACAGTTGGCGTCGGATTGAGCGGATAAGTAGCGCCGGAGGTGCGCTTCGTCATGGTCAAATGAAAGGTTTTTGCCTCGCTTAATACCTGATTGGGGTTGTTGGGCTCATACGCTTGAATGCTGACACTGCTTAATCCTTTGGAAGCGAGAGAGACCATCGCGTCAAACGAGCTCGCAACGGCGCCGGTCTCGTTATTACTGGTGACGTAACTACCCAAGGTAGCTCCGCTGCTATCCAAGAAAGTGCATCTGAAATAAGGCACGGTTGAGGATGTGGTGCTATATCGAGGCGCAAATCCAATGCTATTTCCGTCCTGCGAAACCTCCACTCCCGTGATTGTCACAGTGCTGCTGGCGATCTCCTCGCCGAAGAGCACCGCGTAAATGACATTTTCTGCGCTGTCGCACACCGCGTAGTAGTTGCAGCCAAAAGCAGTTGAGTCCATCTCCACGTTAATATTGTTGATGCCGACCTTTCGCGTATAGGATGTGATAGCGTATAGGTCTGACTGTGTTTGACCTAACTGTGCGATGATGAAAACCGTGTTGCTGCTGAAAGGATAGTCGGCGGTCGAGGAATTGACGACGGTGTTATATCCTATGGCCGTGGCGTATTGGTACAGCCCGTCGGCGCCGGACTGATCCGAGTTTGCCGGCATCCCTTCGACGCTCAGCATCGTACTGCCCTGCACCGTCACACGCGCCCAGTTCCGGCCTGACGCGAAACCGGCGGACGGCATCACGTCATCCGGCACGGAGACTTTTTTGCCGTCGGCGAGAATGCAGCACCAATTGCCGCCAGTGCTGCCGTTCGGACTGTAGACAAATCCGTAGGTCGTGACGACGCTCGGCGTGCTCGGCTGGCTCGGCTCGCTCGGCTGCACCGGCGGCTCCGTGATCTCCTCGCGCTCGCGGATGCGCTCC
>SVKM01000028.1 GCA_015068465.1 Oscillospiraceae bacterium
ACCGCCATGCGGCGCATCGGCGCCCACTCGTGGTAGCGCGCCATATCCATCACGCAGTCGTCGAGGTTGTCGGTGCGGATGGTCATGTCGAACATCAGCGAGTCCATGTTGATGACCGTGTTGAGGCCCCAGCAGTTGTACGCCCAGGTGCACCAGTGAGAGTAGTACAGCGGCGCGCAGGACCACGCGATGACGCGGTGGCGTGTCTTGGGGAAGGTGTCGATCTTTTTCTCGACGCACTTCGCCATGATGCGGCTGACCTTGCGGTCGGTCTCATGCCAGATGTAATGGTCGCCGTACTGGGACTGGTAAATGCGGTAGAGCGCCTGCGCCACGCCGTTGATGGGGTAGTAGCTGGTCTTGGCGTCCACGTCCCACTTTTCCCACTCGAAGCGCTGCAGCTCGTTCTGGCGCTCCAGCTTTTCCTTCAGAAGCTCCCAGTTGAAGGGGACGCCGGTCTGTTCCTCGACGAACTTCCACAGCTCGCGGATCTCGTTCGCGCAGTGCTCCTGTACGAGCGGATCGTCGAACTGCATCGGCTGCGGCAGGGCAAAGAGCGGAATATTGAGGAACCAGTCCTGAATGGCGGTCGAGGCGACCGAGCCGTCGCACGCCTCGTTCGTCGTGACGACGAAGGGCGCGTAGTCGGGCACGTCGTCGAGAACGAACAGTCCCGCCTCCGCCTGACACATCGGGCAGGGGTCGCCGGGCAGGCCGATCGACTGCACCGCGTCGATGTAATTCAAAACGGTGTGGTTGTTGACGTGGCAGGTGACGAAGTAGGGGATCATCTCCATCGGGATATGCGTGAACTTGTCCGACCACGGATAGAACACGCCGCCCCAGACCGTCTCCTTGTGCGCGATCGTGTGGCGCCAGGCGTCGTTGTGCTCGCCGCCGTGGAGCTTGGCGTCCGACTGGAACATGTGCATGAACTGGTCGATGGTCACGCAGACCATCGCACGGTAATGCCATGCGCTCGCGCGCAGCGCCTCGCCGCGCATGCCCTCAAGGCCGCGGTCGAACCAATGCAGCACCGGCAGGTACGTCTGGCCCAGCCAGCGGTAGCGCCACAGGCCCTTGGCAAAGAGCACGGGGCCGCCGAACTTCATGATGTCCGCGACCATCTGGCCGTAGTTGTACAGCCAGATCATGTTGAAGTAGTAGAACGTGTCCTTCACGCCGCGCCACTCACGGTGCTTGTAAAGCCCGTTCTTGTCGGCATAGAGGTCGCCGAGGCGCCGCTCGCCGTGAGGCTTGCCGTACCAGAAATCCTTCGCCGCCTTTTTTGCCTCATCGGCGGTTTTCGGCAGCTTGACGTCGCGCGGGTCGAGGAAGAGACCGGCGATCTCCTTGAGCTTGCCGCTCACCTGGGCGGGCGTGGGGAGCTTGACCGACTTGACTTTATCCAGAAATCCCATCTTACTTCGCCTCCTGTAACTTCTTGATCTCCACACTTTCCACGAACGCCTGGAAGCGCGTGCGCAGCTGGCCGGTGGAGGCGTTGACGTATTCCTTCTCGATCGAGCAGGTGGGGATATCGTAGTCGCGCGGGAGGATCAGCGCGTCCATCGTGCGCTCGTAGCTCCAGTACTCGCAGAACTTGTTGGAAGCGACGATCATGCCGTCTGCCTTGTATTCCCCAGCGAGATCGGCAAGGTACTTCTTGCGCCCGCGCATCTCGCCCTGCGGCATGAAGCGCGGGCAGTAGCTGGTCTCCAGATAGTGGCGCGCGATCGCGTCGAGCGGGGACTGGCCCGGCGCGACGACGATCTCCTCGCGTCCGGGCAGCGAGCCGTAGCAGTGACGGTCGGCGACGACCATCGCGCCGCAGCTCTCAATGAGCTTGGTGAACTCGGGGTCGTCGTTTTCGGCGCCCGCGAGCACCACGCGGCAGCGGAAGGGGAACTGCGGTTCCGGCTCGCGTGTTTTGAGCTCCTCCGCGGTTTCACGCAGATAGGGGAGGATGAGATATTTCGGGCAGGTGAGCGTCACGAGTTGAATGACATGGAACTCATAGCCCGTGATCGGCGGGTTGTCGAGCTTGCGGTAGGCGCCGATTTCCGTGATGAGGCGGCAGATCTCGTTGTGCTCTTCGATCGCCTTCATCAGCGCTTCGTCCGAAACGTCGATGCCGAATTTCTCATGCAGCGGGTCGAGCACGTGCGCCTGCAGCTGCTTGCGGTAGTGGACAATGCTGTTTTCATTCTTCTTGAACGGAACGTCGGAGAATTCGACAAAGAAATCGGGGTTCTTGATGACGTTCATCTCACCCAGATGCTCCTGGAAGCGGCAGGTGACCGTGCAGGTCTCGGTCGCGAGCTGGGCGTCGAGGAAGTTGAAGCCGCCCTCGAGCGCGCGCTCGAAGAGGGCGCGTCCATAGTGGCAGGTGCGGTTGGACATGTAGTAGGTTGCCATGTCCGGCGAGCCGCTGCGCGGCGCGCGCAGGCGGACCGAGAAGCAGCCGGGCAGGTCGAGCAGTACCTCGGGCATGAAATAGCAGGTGTAGCCCAGCGCGCGCTTTCCCTCGCCGTGCGCCTTTTTCACCAGCTCGTTGTTCGCCTCCTGCAGCAGGTTCTCGAAGAAGATCAGGTGCTTGAGATCTCTCATAGGACTCTCCTCCTCCATATAATAACGAGCTTATCATAGCAGATAATGTGCTTTAAGTCAATCGAATCGAACGAAATCGGACGGGAAAATTTGACTGCTTTTGGCGAAATCCGACAAAAAAGCAGCGTCCCTCCCGAAATGGGGAGAGACGCTGCGAAAGCGCGCGGATCAGGCGTCGATATACTTCATGCCGTCAAGGCTCTCGGAACTGACGTTCTCGGTGAGCGCGGACATCTTTTCGTTGCCGAGCTTGCTCGCGGCGAGCGTCTGCCAGTAGGCGTAGTCGCTGCGGCCGACGAAGTACATGACATGGTAGCCGTAGTCGGTCTTCACGATGCCGGTGTCGCCCGCCTGACGGGACGCGTCGAAGCACCAGTCCTCGAACGGCTTGACCATCTGGCCGACGTACACGTTCTCATAGAGGCCGCCGTTGGCAGAGCTGCCGGTGTCGGTGGAGTTCTCCGAAGCGAGGGCGGCGAAGGCGTCCTCGGTCTTGTCGCCGGCGTTGAACTGCGCGAGCAGCTCGTTTGCCTTTTCCTCCGTGTCAACGAGGATGTGGCGGACGTCGACGGCGTGATAATCGGCGCGCTCCTTGCTGTGGAACACGAGGAGCTGGGTGCCGGCACCGTAGTAATCCATCACGGTCACATCGCCGTCCTTGCGCGCGTCGTCAAAGAGCCACGCCGCCATATCGGAGGTGCTGTAATAGGCGTAAGTGGAGGCGTAGCTGGCATTGGCTTCGCCGGCGACAGACTCGAGACTCTCGCCGTTCTTGACGCGCACGCTCGCGAGCGCGGCGGCCTCCTGCGTGGCGGCGAGCGCCGCAGCGGCCTTGGCGTCCTCGGCGGTGGTGTCGGTGGAATCGGTGCTTTCGCTGTCGGCGCTGCCGCTGGCGTCGTCGGCGGGCATATAGTCGGAGGCGAAGTACAGCGCGTACTCGTAGTTGACCATGGCGTAGCTCGCGGGATCGGCGTCGTAGGCGGCGGTCAGCTCCGCGTCGCTGTAGTGGGAGGCGTCGCCGACGGAGTTGGCATACGCCTCGGCGAGCGCCGCCATGCGCATGTTGCGCTCAAAGACGCCCTTGGTCATCAGCGGGCCGTAAACAGCCTTGAGGTACTGGGTGACGGTGTAGCCGTTGGAGGAGGCGACGGATTCGAGGGACGACATCGTCTCCTTGACGGTCTTCTCCAGGTCCTCGCCGCCGTCAAAGCCGGCGTCCTTCGCCGCCTGCGCGGTGACCGCGACGTTGGCGAGGGAATCAAGCGCCTGCTTGGACAGGTAATCGAACCAGGTCTGCGAGCCGTCGGCGGTGGTCTGCTCGCGCATGGACTTGGAGGAGTCGATGCTGCCGGAGTTGTTGCTCAAAGCACTGGAGCGGGCATTATAATAATAGTAGGCGACGTCTGCGGCGGTATAGGTCTTGCCGTTGACGGTCGCAGCGGCGGCGCCGCGCTGAATGGCGCCGGAGTTCCAAACCAGCAGCGCCGCGACGCCGACGATGAACAGGACCGCGCAGATGGCGAAGATGACGGTGGTGCGGCGCACCTCCGCCTGTTCCTTGCGCGCCTTTTCTTCCTTGGGGCTGACGTAGTCGGCGCCGCGCTCCTGGCGGGCCTTCTTTTCTCTGGATGCACTCATGATTCCTTGATCTTCCTCTCAAAATGTTGTTTATATGTTATTTCGTTCCAAAAATACGGTCTCCTGCGTCGCCGAGACCGGGTACGATATAACCGTGTTCATTGAGGTGGTCGTCCACCGCGCCGCAGTAGATATGCACGTCGGGGTGGGCGGCGCGGATGTGCTTGATGCCCTCGGGCGCGGCGACGAGCACCATCAGCTTGATGTGCGTGCAGCCGCGCTTTTTCATTTCCGTAATCGCCGCATCGGCGCTGCCGCCGGTGGCAAGCATCGGGTCGACGATCATAATATCGCGCTGGGCAACGTCGTGCGGCGTCTTGCAGAAGTAGACGTGCGGCTCAAGCGTTTCCTCGTCGCGGTACATGCCGATGTGCGCCACGCGCGCGGAGGGGACCAGGCGCAGCACGCCGTCGACAAGGCCGAGGCCCGCGCGGAGGATGGGCACGACCGCAACCTTTTTGCCGGCGAGCGTCGGCATCTCCGCCTTGCACAGCGGCGTTTCGACCGTCGTGGTCGTCAGCGGCAGGTCGCGCGTCGCCTCGTAGGTGATGAGCATACCGATCTCGGAGACCAGCTCACGGAAATCCTTGACGCTGGTGTTCTTGTCGCGCATGATCGTCAGCTTGTGGGCGACGAGGGGGTGGTCCATCACATAGACATGGTCGTCATTCTGGTAGAACATCGTGCTTTCCTCCATCATTTCTATATTAAATTTGGTTTGCTTCCCTGGAAAGGCGCGCCTTGCGCTCACGCTCCGCCTGAGAGACACGCAGGTACGCGATCGAGAGCTCCTGCGCGCTGACGGCTTCGCCGCGCTTCGCCGCTTCCTCCGTGGCAAGCGCGACGCCGACGGCGTTCTGATACCGCAGCGCCGCGGGCGCGAGCGTGCAGCCGATCCCGTTTCCGGCAAGGTGCTCGTACGCAAGCACGGCGCCGTCGCCGAGGACGAGCTTTCTGCGCGTGTCGCCGGCAAGCTCCGCCGCCAGCTCGTCGAGCCCGATGGCGCGGTCGTCGCAAAGGCGCGTCAGCGCGCCGCCCTTTGCCTCGAACAGCGCGTTGTAGACCTGACTGCGCCGCGCGTCCATCGCGCAGATAAGCAGCGCGCCGTCGACATGGGCGAGGTTGTGCGCCATGGCATAAAGCGTCGAAACGCCCACGCAGGGCTTGTCCGCCGCCCAGGCGAGACCCTTGAGCGCGCTGACGCCGATGCGAAGGCCCGTAAACGAGCCGGGGCCGGCGGAGACGGCAAAGAGATCGAACGCTTCGAGCGGCAGCTCCGCGTTTTGGAGCATCGCGTCGACCATCGGCAGCAGCGTGCGGCTGTGCGTGAGGCCCGTGCACTGAAAGCTGTGGGCGAGCACCGCGCCGTCTTCGACCGCGGCGCAGGAGACGCTTTTGGCGGAAGTTTCCAGCGCGAGGATCCTCATAACGCTTCCTCCAATCCCGTGACCGTGATGACGCGCGTGTCGTCGCCGTCGCCGCGCGCGATGTCCACCGTGACGGCGCCCTCCGGCAGCGCGTCGGAAACGCGCTCGCTCCATTCGACGGCGCAGACGCCGCCGCGGGCGAGGTAATCGTCCCAGCCGATGTCGTACAGCTCGTCCGACGAGCCCAGACGGTACAGATCGAAATGGAACAGCGGCACGCCGCCCTCGTACTCGTTGACGATGGTGAACGTCGGGCTTGTGACGCGGCCGCGGCAGCCGAGCCCGCGCGCAATGCCGCGCGTGAGCGCGGTCTTTCCCATGCCGAGCGAGCCGGTGAACGCGACGACGTCGCCGGGGCGCAGGCGTTTGGCGAGCGTTTCGCCGAAGGCTTCGGTGTCGGATACGCTGTGGGAAGTATACTGCATGCCGAAACCCCGCTTTCACCCATTCTAAAAGCGTAGTATAACACGCGCGCACGCGTTTGACAATTCTTTTTTTCTGGATATCTTCATAAAAAGTTTGGTTTACATGGGGCGGATTTCGTGTTATACTGCCATACGTTACCGTTTTACGGCATTTTTCAGAAAGGGGATGAGCATATGCGCCGCCGCGATTCCGGGCTTCTGACCGATCTGCTGCTGCAGGCGGACTGGGTGCTGTTCGGCCTGTGCTCACTTGCCACGTTCTACGGTATGGTGCTCATCCTCAGCGCGACGCACACGGTTTACCACGGCACGCTCAAGTATGTCGCGGTGCAGGGCGTGGGCTATCTGCTTGGCTCGATCTTCTATTTTCTGCTCTCGTCGCTGGACGTGGCGGAGCTGAGCAAGAAGTGGAAATGGGTGTTCGGCTTCAACGTCGGCTTCATCCTGCTGCTGCTCACGCCGTTCGGCATGACGCGCAACGGCAACCGCGCGTGGCTGGGCGTCAACGACCTCGGCAGAAGGTACGGCGTCGGCTTTTTGAAAAACTTTCCCTTCTATATCCAGCCGGCGGAGATCGTCAAGATCACGTTCATCATCCTGCTCGCGCAGCAATTGATGTGGCTTCGGGAGGAGCACGACCTCAAGCGTTTTCGCAACGTGATCCAGCCGACGGCGCACGTGCTGTTCATGTTTGCGCTGTACTACGTCATTTCCCGCGACGCGGGCAGCGGGCTTGTGTATCTCTTTGTGTTCGTGTGCATGGCGTTCGCGGCGGGCATGGCGGCGCGCTGGCTGATCCTCGGACTCGGCGGCGTCGCGGGCGCGGTGGCCGCGGCTTGGAAATTGGACATTCTGCGCGGCGACTGGTATAAGCGCATCAAGGTCGTCTTCGACCACAGCTTCGACCCCCTCGGCGCGGGCTGGCAGCAGACGCGCGGCATGCTCGCGCTCGGCTCGGGCGGCCTGACGGGGCAGGGGCTTTTTCACGGTACGCAGACCCAGTCGCCGTACCGCTCCAGCCTTCCCGAGCGGCAGACGGACTACATTTTCTGCGTCTGCGGCGAGGAGCTGGGGTTTGTCGGCTGCGCGCTGGTCATCATCATTTTGCTTGCCATTGTCATCCGCTGCTTCCTCGTCGCGCGCGAGGCGAACACGCAGATGGAGAGCCTGGTGTGCGTCGGCATGGCGGGCATGCTGATCTTCCAGACCGTCGCAAACCTCGGCATGTGCCTGTTTTTGCTGCCCGTCATCGGTCTGACGCTGCCGTTTTTCAGCTACGGCGGCACGTCGGTGATGACGCTGTTCGCGGCAATGGGCGTGGTGTCGGGCATCAAGAAGCGATCGCGCCCGGAGTGGCTGATGAACAGTTGATTCGGAAAAGAATGGCAAAGATGTGCCATTCTTTTCTTGTATATTGCGATTTTTTTCGCGAACAATACAAAACAGGCATCCAAATAAAAATTACCCACAAGGAGGGACCTGTTTTGAACAATACCAGTCAAACGCTGCGCCGCGCCGCGCCGTTCGTGATGGCGATGCTGCTCGCGACGCTCATGCCCCTGAGCGCGCAGGCGCTTTTCGGCGGCGGCAAAAAGGACGTGCAGGTGACGCCGCAGGGCGCGCCGATCGCGCAGGATATGGAGATCAAGGCGTACCGCGGCGTTGCCTATACCGGCACGCTCAAGGCGGTCGACAACGAGGGCGAGGCGGTGACCTTCGCCATCGTCGAGGCGCCCGAGAAGGGCGCGCTGGAGCTCGGCGAGGAGGGCGTGTTCGTCTATACGCCCGACGCCAACAAGGCGGGCGCGGACCGTTTTACCTTCACCGCGGCGGACGAGAGCGGCAACGTCTCCGCGCCCGCGACCGTGAAGATCAAGATCGCGCGCGTCGCGAGCGGCGTCAGCTATTCCGACACCGACGGCAAAAGCTGCGCGACCGCGGCGGTCGACCTCGCCGAGCACGGCGTGTTCGTCGGCGCGCGCTTCGGCGGCGAGCGCTTTTTTGAGCCGGAGCGTATGGTCACGCGCGGCGAGTTCGTCGCCATGGCGATGGCCGCGGCGGGCTTGCGCCCCAGCGACGTGACCGTGACCGGCTTTTGCGACGACGACGCGATCCCGACCTGGGCGAAGGGCAGCGCCGCCGGCGCGCTCGAGGCGGGCGTCGTGAACGGTGTGCCGACCGAGACGGGCGTTGCGTTCCGCGCGGAAAGCCTGATCACGCTCTCCGAGGCGGCGACGGTGCTCAACCGCATTCTGAAGGTCACGGACGTCGATCTCACGGCGCTTGAGACCGACGAGCCGGTGTGGTACGCGCAGTCGGTTGCGAACCTCGAATCGGTCAGCGTCGCGCCTGCGGGCGGCTACGACGCGGAGGCGCTTTCGCGCGGCGTGACGCGCGGCGAGGCGGCGGAGCTGCTCAGCGCGGCGATGGCGCTTGCTTCGGCGCGTGCCGCGCAGGACGGCTTCTGGGGCAAAATTTTCTGAAAAAAGAGAAATTTGGACTTGATTTTTGCAATTGCCTGTGTTATTCTATCTAACGCTTTGTGATGGGGAAGCTTGTCACATGGTAGTTTTGGATTGGAAAGAGGTGAACACGAGCAATGAAGGAAGGAATCCATCCCAATTATCAGCAGACTACGATTCGATGCGCCTGCGGTAATGTGATTGAGACAGGTTCCACCAAGCAGGATATCAAGGTGGAAGTGTGCTCAAAGTGTCACCCCTTCTTCACGGGCAAGCAGAAGCTGGTCGATACCGGCGGACGCGTCGCCAAGTTCAACAAGAAGTTCGGCCTCAACTAAAAGCCGGGTGAACTGCGCACAAATGGCAGGATGACAGTAGTCGTCCTGCCATTTTTTGCAATTATTAGGAGATTTTATGAACGAAGTAACAGAAACCCCGCGCGACAGAGCGATATTGGTCGGGCTTTCCTCCCCACGCCTGGGCGCGAAGGAGAACGCGGACGAAAAAAGCCTTGAGGAGCTGGAGGCGCTGGTCAAGACCGCCGGCGGCGTGAGCGTCGGCGTGGTGCTGCAAACGCTTGCCGCGCCGAACCCGCGCACCTTTATCGGCGAGGGCAAGGTCGAAGAGATCAAGGAGCTCGTGACCGCGCAGGAGGCGACGATGGTCATTTTCGATAACGACCTCTCGCCGTCGCAGATGCGCGTGCTGACCGACGAGCTCGGCGTGCAGGTGCTCGACCGCAGCGGATTGATCCTCGACATCTTCGCCCAGCGCGCAAAAACGAAAGAGGGCCGCTTGCAGGTCGAGCTCGCGCAGTACCAGTACCTGCTGCCGCGCCTGACCGGTATGTGGACGCACCTCGAGCGTCAGGCGGGCACGAGCGGCAAGGGACCCATCGGCTCGAAGGGCCCCGGCGAAACGCAGCTCGAAACCGACCGCCGCCACATCCACCGCAAGATCGACAAGCTCAAGGAGGATCTGGAGGACGTGCGCCGCGTGCGCGGCACGCAGCGCGACCGCCGGCAGAAGAACGAGGTGCCGGTCGTCGCCATCGTGGGCTATACGAACGCGGGCAAGTCGACGCTGCTCAACGCCCTGACCGGCTCCGACATCCCGGCGAACGACCGATTGTTCGACACGCTGGACACCACGACGCGCCTGCTTACCGTCAGCGACACGCTGGACGTCGTGATCTCCGACACGGTCGGCTTCATCCGCAAGCTGCCGCACCAGCTTGTCGAGGCGTTCAAGGCGACGCTCGAGGAGCTGGAATATGCGGACCTGCTGCTGCATGTGATCGACGTTTCCAACCCCGAATGGCTCGAACAGGCGCAGATCGTGGACGACCTGATCGCGGAGCTTGGCGCCTCGACGATCCCGTGCCTGCGCGTGTACAACAAGTCCGATCTCTTCTTCGGTGACATCCGCCCGCACGGGGAGATGTCGGTGAGCATCAGCGCGAAGACCGGCGAGGGCCTGAGCAAGCTTCTTGGGGAGATCAACCGGATCTTGGACAAGGGAACGCGCCGCGTGACCTTGCATTTGCCGTACGATAAAGGAAATCTGCTTGACATGCTCTACCGCGAGGCAAAGGTCGAAAGCGTGGAGTACAGCGAGACGATCGACGTGATCGCGACGGTCGAGCCAAAGCTGTTCGGACAGGTCAAGGACTACGCCGAGGACTATCACGAGCCGAAAGAGGACTGGGAATGAGCGAGACATACTATGTCCCCTGCGCAGAGGCGGAGAGCGAGTTCACCGAGAAGCGCTCCCGTTTCATCGGGCGCGTGGCGCGCGTGGAGAGCGAGGCGGAGGCGCGCGCATACATCGAAAGGATCAAAAAGCAGCACTACGACGCGCGGCACAACTGCTGGTGCTACATCATCCATGAGGGCGGCGTCGTGCGCTACGGCGACGACGGCGAGCCGCAGGGCACGGCGGGCCAGCCGATGCTGAACGTTTTTCAGCGCGAGGGCGTGGAGAACGTCGTGTGCGTCGTGACGCGCTACTTCGGCGGCGTGCTGCTCGGCGCGGGCGGACTGACGCGCGCGTACAGCAAAAGCGCCAAGGATGCGCTCGACGCCGCGGGCAAGGCGCGCATGACGCTCTGGACAAAACTGCGCGTGGGCGTGCCGTACCCGCTTTTTGAGCGCCTGACGCGCCTCGTCGACGCCCACGGCGGCGTCACGGAGGGTAGCGACTACGGCACGGACGTCAGCGTGACGCTGCGCCTGCCGCAGGGCAATACCGAAGCGTTCAACGCCGCGCTGACCGAACTGTCGAACGGCGGCATTTCCCCGGAAATGCTCGGTACGGCGTTCCTGCCGGGAAATCGCGAGGAATAGCGAAAACCCTTGAAAACAGCGGCATGCAACCGCCGGTTGCGCAAATTCCACGCCGGAACGCTGCCGATCGACCGGGAGGATTACGCCAAGCCGCTTGACCCGTCCGAGTGGGATTTTACGCCGTGGGAGTAAAATTTTGAAAAACTGAGAGATTTGCGCTTGACATTGTGATGTCATCTGCGTATAATACCTATGTTGCGCATAAGAGCGCATCCGGGTGTAGCGCAGCTGGTAGCGCGCTTGGTTCGGGACCAAGAGGCCGTGGGTTCAAATCCCGCCACTCGGACCATGAAACTCCTCAGAATCGAGAGATTTTGAGGAGTTTTTCTTATTTTTCGGCGTCAAAAAATTTGGCATTTTGGTTTCGGCGCACATTTTAGGAGCACAGCCCTCAAAAGCGGGAAAAAGACGCGCGCCCGCTTCCGAGCGCCGCCTTTGCAGTCTTGGCTTGCGCCGTTATGCCTTTTTTCGGATAAGCAGCGTATTAGCGATGCACTCCGAGGCTTCCACTCTGGCCCTGTCGATGAGGTGGGAGTACCTGTCGCTGGTGGTGGAGACCTGCGCGTGGCCGAGCTGCTTGGATACGGTGACGATGTCCGTGCCGTTGGCGATCAGTACGCTTGCCACCGTGTGGCGGAAGGCGTGGGGATTGATCGGCGGGAGTCCGTGGCGGTTCGAGAACTTTCTTGTCCACGCCGTGATGCTTGAGGGGTTCATCGGCTCGCCGGTTTCCTGCGTGAAGATATATCCGGTATCCTTCCAGCGGTCACCGCACTTGATCCGCTGCTCGGCTTGCGCCGCGCGGTATCGTTTCAGCATAGCAACTGTTTCATTCGGGACTTTTAGGTAGCGGACCGTCCTTGTCTTGGTAGATGTTTCGTAGATTCCCAATTTCTTGGAGTAGCAGACATTGGCGCTGATTTCAAGCACCGCGTTTTCAAAGTCGACCTTATTCCATTTGAGACCGGCAATCTCACCTCTACGGCAGCCGGTTACGATCAGCAGGTGGGCAATCATCTGCCACTTGAGAGGTTCGGTATCCAGCGCCTCGAGGATATCCGCGACTTGATCCGGCTGGAAGTAGTTTGGATCAGATTGCGAGGATCTTGGAGGTATGACCTTGTCCGCCGCGTTATAAGGTATCAGCATTTCCCGCTCGGCCATTCCGAGGACGGTGTGGATCAGTCTGTGGTGCTCCAAGATGGTTTTGTCGGAGAGCGGCTTCATGTCTTTCCGCAGAGTGAAGAGATCGCCGACTCTACATTCCAGGGCGTCTGCTATCGCGCGGGCTTTTTCTTCTGTGATAGCTTCGCCGCGGCAGACCTTTGTTATAGTTGGATTGGATGTGTGGGAGGCGATTGCGAGGCGCTCCTGCGACATTCCGGCCGCTTTCATCGCCTCCTTGATCGTTGGCTTCGCCACGGCCTTGACCGCCGTTTCACATACGGCCTTTGTTTGCAGAGCGCGATAGAACATATTCAGATGCTGCGGTCGGATATCGGTCAACTTCATTCCGCCAATCGACCGATTGATCCTTTTGAGCAGGAACTCATATTCTGAGATCGTATTCGGCTTGACGCCGTTCTGCGCCTTGATCTCCATTACATACGCCGCATACTCCGCGAAGGTCTGGCGGTTATCCACGACATAGCCGAGGTCGATGCTTTGCTCGAACTCGAATGCGACTCTTTGCGCCTCTTTCTCAGCCTTGCGCGGCGTCATGTCTTGAGGCGGCGTCCACGTCTTATAATGGCGGATCTGCTTTCCAAAGTCATCTCTCCCTCGCGTGACGATGATTTTATAGGAGACGCCATTTTTCTTTTCTATCTTCTGAATGTTTGCCATTGTCTGCTCGCTCCTTTGCTATGTGCTTGCGGATGCCGGTTTTACCCGATCATGCGGGCGTCGGCAGTCGTTCCGCAGCGATTTTGGGTTCCCGTGGTCAGGACCGCAACGATGTTGTCATAGTTGACGTATGCCTTCTTTCCAACGAAGGCGGCGGCGACCACGCCTTGCTTAACCCAAGTCCGGAGCGTATTCTCACTGATGTGATACCCGTCAGATACCAAGCTGCGATGCATCTCGCGGATGCTACCTGTTTTATACTGCATTGTTTTCCTCCGTAAATGAGAGGGCTTGGTATCGTGTGTCCCGTGCTGTAAGGAGTACGCTCCTTCAGCGACACACAATACCAAACCCTCGGCTGAATTGCTATTACCAAACCTAATGAAGAATTGTGCGAATCATTGGGTAAAAAGCTGCCAGTGCCCTATCCTATGATCTTGGGATCGTCGCAGCCCATACTGACCGCCACCGCTCTGTCCACCTGACGCATCGCGCCGGGGAGCAGGTGCCCGACGAAGTCCAGCAAACGGGCTTTGTCGATGGTTCTGACCTGCTCCAGCATTATGATAGAGCGGCTGTTCATACCACGCACTCTGCCCACGTTGACATGGGTAGGCAGATGTGATTTGGTCTGCCGTGATGTAATCGAGGCGACGATTACGGTTGGGCTGTGCAGGTTGCCTATGTTGTTCTGAATCACCAGCACAGGCCGGACGCCGTCCTGCTCCGAGCCAATTGTGGGGCGCAGGTCGGCGTAGTAGACATCGCCGCGAAGGATATGTCGTTCGTTCATGCTTGTCCTCCGTGGTCCGTGGGGAGCCGCTCCGCGATGGGAGCGGCTCCCGTAGATCGAGATAGGATGAAAAGATGAAAGGTTCGCTTGTTTTCGTCGCTACTCCCCCAAGCGGTAAGGCGTACAGCTAAACCGCGGCGGGCGCCGCGCTCCGGGAATCTCACCCCTCCGAGGATCTCTCCGAGCCGCCCTCATTGCTTGAACCCTGCGACGCAAGCCTCGCAGGAACTGTGACTGGGCGGGGGTACCATTGTAGACGAATGAGGTCTTGGCGAAACAGCCTGCCAAAGCTGCTTTTGGATGGACGGGAACACGCTTTGCACCTTGTATGGCCGTCGTTTTACGGAGTCCGTTGATGCTCCGCAGGTGGTCTTGGCGCGCCCTCCGCGTCGCTCGCTCATTCGCTGACGTTACTTAGCTGCCGGATATGCGAGTGCCCGAAGACACGAGCGGCCTCTTTTTTTGCCACCTACTTTTTATTGCTGACTTTTTTCCGATTTGGAAACACCTAATTTCATTTTTTTCAAAATTTTATTCTTTCGTCTGACGATAACGGTGTGTGAAACGCCAAGTTTATTCTCCATCTCCCGCGTCGACAGCGGGTTTTCAGCAAAAAAAAGCGAGTGGATGATGTAGTAACTCTCGTCGTCAAGTGATGCGAGGGAAGACCGCAGCGCCTCCAAGTCTATTTTGCGAAGCACATCTGCCTCCATATCGACCGACGCGTCCTTAATTGCACTCTCACCGCTTTCTCTTTCTGCATCTTCGTTTTCCGAAATCGACAAAACGGTTATACCATTGGCCTGCTTGCGCAGGTAGTCCCTGTGGTTCTTCTCCTTGAGCCAATCAAGGTATGCTTCTTCCGAAGCTTCGAGTATGGCGTTTCCCATGTTGACGAAGTATCTTCCCTTGCTTTCAGGTGAGGCAAGGAAGGCTGTGAACGCCTGCTTGCTTAATTCGATCCACTCAATGTCGTTTCCTTGAGCGGATGGGTTCTTTTTGATATAAAACCGCTTCTTCATGCGGTGTAACCTCCGTTTTCTGAAATATGGTAAAATCCAGATTTCAGAAACGGGGCGGGCCTCGCGGAAAACACCAAAAGCCGCTGTTTCTCTTGGTTAAACTGCCGAAATTTACATTTTTGAGCTTTTCCCGGCAGGGTGTGGCATTTCCCGGCAAGAAAAATCGACCGCCCTCGACGCTATTCCCCAAAAAATGATAGGGAACACTGTCGATGACGGTCGACAAAAATAAGGGTGTGGAAGGCCACTTGGCTTTCCACACCCTCACACCGGGCAATATGATATTTTTCTTCTCACGCCCCTCCCCGTAGAGAGGGGCGGCTGTATGTTCGATCAATCACATCGCCTGTTTCTTCCTGCTGCCAGCGCCTCCTCACCGCATGGGGCAGGAAAAAGATTTGTTATTTCTTCCACTTCTCTTCGCCGTTATCCTTTGTGAAGTCGTGTTCGTTGCTGGCCTCGACCATATCGAGGTAGTACCACTTCCTCGGATCTTGCAGGTCGGCGAAATACTTGATTTTGTCGGGGTTCGCCAGTACCCACTCCTGATCCGCGGCGCGTCCGAGCATGTGGTTCACGATGGTCGCAGCCTCGGCGCGGGTGATGCTGTCATTCGGCCCGAAGTAGCCGTTGCCGTACCCGTTCACCCAGCCGTAGTCCGACGCTGTTGCGATGTTGCCATACGCCCAGTGGTTTTCGGGAACGTCGAGGAAGCTCGCCGTGCCGTTGGTCGCCTTTGCAAACCGCGTGGCAATCGCGGTGAACTCCGCTCGCGTGATGGGATTCTGCGGGCGGAAGTCGCCGTCCTCATAGCCGCGCAGGATGCCGAGGTTCGACAGCACGCCGACCGCCTGTGAGTACCACTCGCCGTCCGGAACGTCCGTGAAGCTCTTGGTGATCGTCACGTCCTTGTTTTTGAGCAGACGGTAGAAGATCATGGAGACCTCCGCGCGGGTGATGTTGCTGTTCGGGCGGATCGTGTCGTCCTCATACCCATTGAGATAAACGATATGGTCGTCGGTGATGAGCCAGTCCGCAACGCCTGTCACGGTCGGATCGGTAATATCCTTTGCGGGCGTGGGCGTGGGAGTCGGCGTCGGCGTGGGGAACCATCCGCCGCCACCGCCTGTAGGTGCAGGTGCAGGTGCAGGCGCAGGCGCGGGCTTCGGCGTGCCGATGGCGTAGGTGGAGAAGTCCATTGCGTAAAGGAAGATATAGCCGTTATCCTTATCCACATAGAACTTGCCGTTGTCCGCAGCCGAGGGGTTGGCGATTCTGGCATCCACCTTGGTAAGCGCCGAGGCAGCGCCTTTATGGTAGCGATACACCATGATATCCTTGGCCTTGGCGTCAGCATAGGGGATGGCGATTTCCAGCACCTTAGTATTCGTGCCGCCGATGTCATCCTTTGTGCTGCCGGTAATGATGCCACCGCCCGAAAGCGTCGTTGTGGTCTTGTAGAGGCTCAGGTCGAGGTACATGTCGATCTTGCCGCCCGCGACGACCACGGCGTTGAGCGCGCTGACCTCGGCGGCGGGAAGCTCATTCGTTTCCTTCTTATCGACCTCCAGCACGACCTCAACATTTTTCGTGCCGGCCGCCGCATCGTCCTTCTCGGCCGTAGTGATGATATCGTTCAGGCCCTCGACGGCGATGGGCGGGGTATCGGCGTCCTTGATGTCCACCTCAGTCGCCAGTTTGCCGCTGGGGATGGTAAACGTGGTCGCCGTGCCCGTGCCGTTCTGAATGGCGATCATGCGCGTCTCAACGTAATTGCCGTCCTTACTGCGCACGACCACGTTGTAGAAGCCGTCGGGCAACTGAGTGAATGTAACCGAATTGTCCGTTTTGCACTCTTGAGAGGCAATGATGTCGTTGCCCTCCTCAACGGAGACGACCACATCCTTACCTGTGGGGGTAGAGTTTACCGTTACCGTGATCGAGCCGGTGGGCGGCGTCACCTTCGGCGTGCGGAACCGGATCGTGTTGCCGGGAAGCTCGCTGTCGTTTTTCAGCGTCACGACCAGCCGGTACAGATACTCGGTGTCCTGCGTCAGACCGGAGAGCGTGGCGGTTGCGTTGAACGGCTTGGCGCTTTCGTATGTATAGGTCGGGGTTTCAATCTCCGTCCAGCTCGTCGCGTCCGCGCGTTTCCACTGGTATTTCACGCTGTTGACGCCGGAGCCCTTGATGTTCGCGTCCGGGTCGGACACGCTGCCGTTGAGTGTCGCTCCGTCTGTCGCAAGGCCTGTCGGCTGGAGCGTGGAGACCACGGTGGGCTTGCCGACGGATCTCGTTGCCACCTCGCTGTCGTTGTAGTTGTTGTTGCCCTTGGTGTAGAAATAGTACACGCCGACGGCGCCCGTGATGCCGCCGTCCGGCATCGGCGTCCACTCCAACTTGGGCTTGGTGTTGTCCTGCGTGTAGTAGACCACCAGCGCGGGGTTCTGCGGAACCGTTCCGCTTGCGGGCGTTGCCGTGATGGTATAGGGATTGCTGCCGGTGACTTCAACAGTCGGCTTTGCCTGCTCCGCCTTGGCGATGCTCCACGGGAAGGTCTTCGCGTCGGTGGTACCGTCCGCCCAAATGTAATTGCCCTCGGCGAGCGTGGCGGTGGCGGTGTAGCTGCCCGCGTCGGTGGCCTTGCCGTTCGTGAGCGTGCAATTAGCGTCACTTGCCGTTACGCCGGTTTTCTCCGTGCCGTCATAGGTGAAACTGCTCGTCGCCGCGGCGACAGGGAGCTGCACCACCGTCTTGCTGCTGTCCACGAACACCGCCTTGAGCGCGGTATCGCCGTCCAGCGTGAAGGTATACGCCGCATTGTAGCCCAGCGTCTTGCCGCTGCTGTCCTGCCACGACGCGAACTGATAGCCCGTGTTCGCCGCCGCATTCAGCGTGACGGAGGAGCTGATGGGGTACTTGCCGCCGTTCGTCAGCGCGACGCTGCCCGCCGCGCCGTCCGGCGTGATCGTTACGGTGACGTTCGCGGTGGTGGCGATGTCCGTCCACGGCGAGGCGTTGTAATTGTCGCCGCCCGCCCAGCGGATCTTGTAGAGCTTCGCGGCGTCGATGGTGACGGGGCTGTCTTTCTTCGTGCCGGTCGTGTCTTCCGCACCGGTGAACTCGTAGACCTCGTAGCCCGTTTCGTTGTTGGCGGCGGTGTTCTTGTCCGTCTTGACCGTGATCTCGCCGCCGCTGATGGTGTAGCCCTCTTTTGCGGCGGGTGCGGTCTGATCCGCTTTTTTGATGGTCAGTGTTCCTTTATTAAATGTGCTGATCGTGTAATTCGCGGTCGCTGTCAGATCGCCCTGCGTAATGTCATAGGTGTTCACGCTCGCGGTGCTGCTGCCCGTGGTCGTCAGCGCGCCCTCCAGCGCGACAGAGGCGGTCTCGTTGTTGACCAGTCCCTCGACCGTATAGGTCAATGCGGGGACGGTCGTGCGATAGACCATCTCCTTGTCCTCTGCGGTGACGGTCAGGGGCGCTTTGCCAACCTCGACCGTGACCTCGATCTCCGTGGGGCTGTAGTCATTCGAGTTGGACGGCGTAAAGACCACAATATACTTTGTCGAGTTGCTGTCCGACACGGCGGGCTTGATGGCCTTGTCCTTCCACGCAAATGTACCTTCCACGGTCGCGCTGGTGTTCTTATCCTGCATGACCGCGCCGGTAATGGCGCTGTTCTCCAACGACTGCCCGTAGGTAATGGCGCCTGCCGTGACGGACTCCCCGGTTTTGATCATGGGCCGCGTGGGGATGACCTGCAGCAGATTTGCCTCCACATAGGTAATGTCATAGTTGCCCGTCACGACCGTTTCGCCGTCCTTGATGACCGCGCCATCAGCAACCAGCGGGAGATTTGCGGCAACGGCGGACGTATCGCCTTTGAGATTGATGGAGGTCAGCTTGTCGCCCTCCGCGAGCGTCGCCACCGTGACCGCCGCCGAGATCGCCGCCTCGACCATGGTGGCGGCAGAGCCGTCGCTCGTGATCTTGATATTCTCGTTGCCGTCCGCGTGGTCGTCGCCGCACTGCGCGGTCTGATCCTGCGCGGTGATGGTGATTGCCTTTTGCGCGATGGTGAAGGTCTGCGTCGGGTTCGTCGTACCTTCCAGCGTATAGTTCGCCGCGCGGTCGCCGGTCAGCCCCGACGCCGTGGCGGTGTATTCCGTGTTGCCCGCTTTCGCGTTGGAATCGGTCTGCTCGCCCGTGACGGTCACGGCAACCGTCTCCGTTGTGTCGCCCCTATCTGTGACAAGGTTTGTCACAGTGGCGGCGGGCTTCTGCGCCTCGCTGTTGTAGGTGAATGCGTTATTGCCCCAGTTCAGCTCAACAACGCGCTTTGCCACCGTGACAGGGACTTCGATGGTCGTTGCCTCATAGAGCGTGGCGAAGCTTTCGTCCGGTGTGAATCGGACTGTATAGCTTGCGGGGCTGCCCTGCGTCGCGTCGGGGACGGTCGTGCCTGTCTCCCATGCGAACGTGCCGGGTACTTCCGCGCCGGTATGCGCGTCCTTCATTTTGCCGTCCAGCGACAGATTGCTCATGCTCAGCGTATCGCCGTAGATGATTTCGGAGGCGGTCGGCGCGGTCACGTTCACAACGGGATTGCCCTTTGTGACGGTCAGATTGCCGTTGACATAGGTGATTTCATAGTTGTCCGTCGCGTCAGCGCCGCCGTTTTCGATGGTCGCGGCGCTGGGCGTGATCGTCCCTGTCGTGGTGAGGGCGTCCCGTTCGGTCGGCGTCAGCGTGATTGCGGTCAGGCTGTCGGTGGCGGGCAAAAGCTCGGTGTCGCACACCACCTGATCCGTGCCTGTCTCAATGGGGGCGTTCAGCTCCACGCTCTGCGGCTTCGCCGTGATGGTGACAGGGCGCTGCGCGATGGTGAAGGTCTGCGTCGAGTTGGTCGTTCCCGTTAGCGTGTAATTTGTATTGCTCAGTGCCGTTGCCGTCGCGGTGTAATTCGTGTTGCCCGCTTTTGCGTTGGAATTGGTCTCCCCACCCGTGACGGTCACGGCGCAGGTGTCGCCGCCTTCCAGATTGCTCACGCTTGCCGAGGGCTTCTGCGCTGTGCCGTCGTAGGTAAATTCGTGCGCGCCCCATTCCAGCGTGACCGTCTTTGGCCCCACGGTCAGCGACGCTACGCTGCTCGCCGTTTTGTTGGTGCCTCCACTCAGCGTGTTGGTCACCACGCAGTAGTAATAGTGCGTGCCCGCATTTGTACCCGTGCCGTCGGGGACGGTGTAGCTCGTTCCCGTC
>SVKM01000029.1:0-8581 GCA_015068465.1 Oscillospiraceae bacterium
AACATCGTGCTCGACATCGTGAAGAAGGTCATCATCCCCGTGCTGCCGTTCTTCATCGCCGCCACGTTCTGCGGCCTCTCCTGGGAGGGGTCGATCACCCGCCAGCTCCCGGTGTTCCTGGTCGTTATCCTCATCGTCATGCTCGGCCACTACATCTGGCTCGCCGTCCTCTACGGCACGGCGTCCGCCTACTCCGGCCGCTCCGGCATTGAGGTCGTCAAGCACTACGGCCCCGCGTACCTGACCGCCGTCGGCACGATGTCCTCCGCCGCGACGCTCGCCGTCGCGCTCGAGTGCGCGCGCAAGAGCGAGAACCTGCGCGCCGACATGGTCGACTTCGGCGTGCCTCTGTTCGCGAACATCCACCTGTGCGGCTCCGTCCTCACCGAGGTGTTCTTCGTGATGACGATCTCCAAGGTGCTCTACGGCGAGCTGCCCAGCGCCGGCACGATGGTGCTGTTCTGCATGCTGCTCGGTATCTTCGCCATCGGCGCGCCCGGCGTCCCGGGCGGCACGGTCATGGCATCCCTCGGCCTTATCAAGGGCGTGCTCGGCTTCGACGACGACGGCACCGCGCTCATGCTCGCGGTCTTCGCGCTGCAGGACAGCTTCGGCACCGCCTGCAACGTTACCGGCGACGGCGCGCTGACGCTCATGCTCACCGGCTATGCCGAGAAGCACGGCATCAAGGAGGAGAAGATCGCCTCCGTCGACCTGTAACTAACGCCAAACGGCAAAGAAAAAAGGCTTCCCGTTCGGGAAGCCTTTTCTTATTCCTCGTCCGGTTCGCTGTCGAAGCCGTGGAGCCAGTCGCTTTTGAGGTAGTAGACCAGAAACAGGATCGAGCTGAGCGACCAGGTGAGCGGGTAGGCGTAAAAGAGGTACTGGATCTCGTGGATGATGCGCATGACGACCGTGAGGTAGGTGATGCGGATCACGCACCAGGTCGAGAGCATGATGAGCATGGAGACCTTCGCCTTGCCCGCGCCGCGGCAGATGCCCGCGATGCAGTGGGAGAACGAGAGCGCGAAGAAAAACGGCAGCTCCGTGCGGCACTGGCGCGCGCCGATGGCGACGACCGCGGGGTCGTTGTTGAACACGCCGATGAGCTGGGGCGCGAAGTGGACGATGGAGAGGCCGATGACCTCCGCCATCACAAGGCAGGCGACGATGCCGAAGCGCGCCGCCTGCTTCGCGCGGTCGTAGCGCTTGGCGCCGAGGTTTTGGCTGATGACTGTCGTGAGCGCGGCGGAGAAGCTGACCACCGGCAGGAAGCAGAAGCCCTCGAGCTTGGAGTAACTGCCGCACGCCGCCATGGCGTCGGAGCCGAAGGAGTTGATGTAGGTCTGCACGAGCACGTTCGCGATCGAGATGACCGAGTTCTGCACGCCGGCGGGGATGCCGTTGCGCACGATCTCGCGCAGCATTCTCCGGTCGAAGCCGATCTTGCGCCACTCGACGCGGATCGCGGCGTTCGGCTTTGTCAGCGCGCCGAAGCACAGCAGCATGCTCGAGCCCTGCGCGATGGCGGTCGCCGCCGCGGCGGAGCCGACGCCCATGCCGAGCGCGCCGACGAAGAGAAGGTCGAGCGCGACGTTCAAAAGCGAGGAAAAGATGAGGTAGTACAGCGGGCGCCGGCTGTCGCCGAGCGCGCGCATGATGCCGGTGAGCGTGTTGTACATCACCAGCGGGATCGCGCCGCAGAAGTAGACGCGGAAGTATTGCACCGACTGGTCGATGACGTCCGGCGCGGTGCCCATCCAGCGCAGGATGTGCGGCGTCATAATGAGGCCGAACACCGTGAGAAACGCGCCCGCGGCAAGCCCGAAGGCGACGTTGGTGTGGATGGCGAGGAGCACTTTGTCGTGCTCCTGCGCGCCGAAATAGCGCGAGATGACGACACCCGCGCCGATCGAGATGCCGCCGAAGAAGCCGATCATCAAAAAGATCAGCGAGCCGGAGGAGCTGACCGCCGCGAGCGCCTGCTTGCCGAGGTAATTGCCGACGATCAGCGAGTCCACCGAATTGTAGAGCTGCTGGAACAGCTGGCTCAAAAACAGCGGCGCCGCGAAGCGCACGATCACGCCGCGGATGTTGCCGGTCGTCAGGTCTTGTGTTTGTGAGACGGCCATGGCTTACTCCGCGTCGGGCCCATCGATCGACTGCATGAGATTGTTGAGAACCTCCTGCGCCTGCCTGCGATGGAACTCCGCCTTGTCGTCGTACATATTCTTATCCGCTTCCTGGAACAGCTGCTCCACCGTCGTCTCGCTCAGATCCTCCGCGTAGGCGCAGCCGACGGAAATGCTCACCTCGTGCTCGGACTGTTCCTTTTCAAAGCGCGCGAGCGCGCCCTCCAGCTCCGAGACCGGCACGTCGACCCAGAACGCGGCAAACTCGTCGCCGCCGAAGCGGAAGCAGTGCTTGCCCGCGCCGGTGCCGAGCGCCGACTGGATGCAGGACGCGCTGTTGCGCAGCAGCGCGTCGCCGAAGGTGTGGCCGCGCTGGTCGTTCGCCTCCTTGAGGCCGTTGACGTCGAGGGAGAACACGATGACCGAGGAGTGCGCCTTCTCCCAGCTCAGCTCCGAAACGAAGTTCTGGAACGCGAGGCGGTTGGGAAGCCCGGTGAGTGGGTCGGTCTGCGACTGCTGGCGCAGATAGGTCTCCATCATCTTGCGGTGGTGCAGCAGCTCGTTGTAGGCGGCGGCAAGGCGCCGGAACTCCGCGAGACCCTTGTCGGGCGGGACGGTCTCGCCGCGCTGCACCTCGTCGGCGCTGCGCTCGAGCGGGCTGATGAGCAGCACGTAGAGCAGGAAGCACAGCACGCTGAGGATCACGATGGTCGTGACCGTCATCACCCACTGCAAAATCTGGTAGCTGCGCATCGTTTTGTTCAGCGTGCCGATGTTCTGTGCGGTCTGCGTGGCAACCGACTGGATGGCGCGGTCCACGTGCTCGCCGATCTGGTTTTTCACCTGCAGATATTCGGTGCTGACCAGAAGCGCGGCGGCGGCGGACTGCTTTTCCCCGTCGGGAAGCGCCGCCTCCGCGCCGGTGAGCGGCGCGTTCGCAAGCTCCGGGTACTCAGAGAGGTCGGCGTGCAGCCCCTCGGCGCACAGCCGCATGGCGCGGTACTCGATATCCACGCAGCGCTGCGCGGCCTGCAGGGCGAATTGCAGCTGCTCGCGGGAGGCGTCGGTCTCGATCGGCGCGATCTGCGGGGCAAGCGCCGTGTCGCGCGGCATGAGCGAGCGCATTTCGAGGAAGTACTCGTTGAGGTATGCCTCGTCCCCCGTGCTGACGTAGAGCCGCGCCTTGTCGGCGAGCAGGTCGGAGGAGTTGTAAAACGCCTTCGCCGTCTGCGTATAGGTAAAGTTGCCCTGCGTCGCGGCGGAGAGCTTCTGCCCCATGCGGTTGATGCGGATCGTGTTGCCGACGATCGACGCGTGCATGAGCAGAATGACAATGACCGCGGGGATCAGGATGCTCTTCGCGGAGATGCCGTTTTTCTTCCGGTTTGCCGTTTTGCGGTTAAAAGTGTCCATTGCCACACCGTCCCATCTATGGATCAGCAGACGACCGCCTGCTGACAACATTCCACAATATTACAATTTATAGTATAGTACGCCCGTTTCGCGTTGTCAATGAAGTTCATCGCGAAGCCCTGCCGCCTTATGCGCTGCCGGGATGCTTGCCGAAAAAGCAGAAAAGCTATTGAAATTCGCGCGCGCCGCGCGTACAATGGGACCGCCCCGCGGGGCAAGAAACCGAGGGATATAACAGAAATGAAACATGTGCTTTCCTTTGCCAAACGCGAACCGATCCTGCTGATCTCCGCGCTCGCGGCGCTCGCGAGCTGCTTTTTTGTGCCGCCCGACGGCGCGTATTTGGGCTATGTCGACTTTCGCACGCTCGCGCTGCTCTACGCGCTGATGCTCGTCGTGGCGGGGCTGCGGGACGCGGGGGCGTTCGCGTGCCTCGCCCATGCGTCCTGCCGCCGCGCGAAGTCGACGCGCGCGATGGGCGTGCTGCTGGTCGCGCTTTCCTTCTTTTCCTCCATGCTCATCACGAACGACGTGGCGCTTTTGACCTTCGTGCCGTTCGCGGTCGTGCTGCTGGGCATGACCGGGCGGCGGAGCGACCTCATTCACATCGTCGTGCTCCAGACCGTCGCGGCGAACCTCGGCAGCATGCTCACGCCGGTCGGCAACCCGCAGAACCTCTACCTCTATTCGCGCTACGAGCTTTCGGCGGGCGACTTCTTCCGCATCACGGCGCCCGTGTGGGCGCTCTCGCTCGCGCTGGTGCTCGCGCTGTGCCTGCTGCTGCCGAACGAGAAGCTGGAGGTTTTTTTCGGCGAAGAACCGGAGCTTGACAAAAAGAAACTCTGGGTGTACCTGGCGCTGTTTGCCGTGTGCCTGCTCACCGTGTTCCGCATCCTGCCGTGGCAGGCGATGCTTGCGCTCGTCGTCGCGGCGCTGCTCGCGTTCGACCGCAAACTGCTGCTCCGGGCGGATTTTATGCTGCTTTTGACTTTCGTGGCGTTTTTCGTGTTTTCCGGCAACCTTGCGCGGCTTCCCGCCGTGGCGGAGCTGCTGCGCCGCGCGCTCGACGGGCGCGAGTATCTCACCGCGCTGCTGGCGAGCCAGGTCGTGAGCAACGTGCCAGCCGCGCTGCTGCTCTCCGGCTTCACCGACAACGCCCGCGCGCTGCTGCTCGGCGTCGACGTCGGCGGCCTCGGCACGCCGATCGCGAGCCTTGCGAGCCTCATTTCCCTCAAGCTCTACTCGCGCACGACCGACGCGCACACGGGGAAGTACCTTGCGGAGTTCACGCTGGTAAACGTCGTTTTGCTGCTTGCCCTTTCGGCGGCGGCGCTGCTTTTGTAGGGGAGGGCGAAATGGAGATACGGCCCGATTTTTACGATACGTTTGCCTGCCTCGCGGACCGCTGCCGCCACAGCTGCTGCCGCGGCTGGGAGATCGACGTCGACGGCGAGACCGCCGCATTTTACGATTCGCTGGACACGCCGCTCGGCGAAGCGCTGCGCGCGGCGATGCGGGAGGAGGACGGCGTGCGTTCGTTCCGCCTGACGCCGGGCGGCGACTGCCCGTTTTTGCGCGCGGACGGGCTTTGCCGCGTGATCGCGGAGCTGGGCGAGGATGCGCTCTGCGATATCTGCGCGCTGCACCCGCGCTTTTTTGAGGACGTGGGGGAGCACGAGCTCTGCGGCGTCAGCGCGAGCTGCGAGGCGGCGGCCGCGCTGCTGCTCGGCGGGAAAGGGGAACTGACGTTCCTCACGGAAGCGGACGAGCCGCTGACGCTGCACGCGTTGCTGCGCCGTTTGGGCTTCGGCGTGCCGGAAGCGTCGCTGCGCTACGCACCCTCGACCGACGCGGCGCGCTGCCGCGCGATTTTGCGCCGCTATGCCGCCTGCGAGCCGATCGACGGGGACTGGACGCGCTCCCTCGCAGCGCTCGATGCCGCGGAGGACGCTGCCGGCACACTTGAAGTTTACATAAAGCAATACGATGCGCGTGCGTATCAGCGCATGTTCGAGTACATTCTTTACCACCAGCTCGAGCGCGCGGAGGAATATGGCATGGAACGCCTGCTGCGCTTCGCGCGCGAGGCGGCGGACTTTATTTTCCTGTGGGACGCACAGCGGTGCGACACGGCGGAGCATCTGCGCCGCTGGTCGTCGGAGATCGAGTACAGCACCGAGAACGCGGCGATCCTGCTGCGCGGGGAATAAGTTTACATAATAATAAACGACGCTGTTCCGTTCGGAAAGCGTCGTTTATTGTTTGCCGCGTTTGGCGTCTTTTTCGCACAATTCCCGCATAATGCGGCGAATGCGTTCCTGCTCGGCAGGGTCGGGCGCGATCAGGCGCAGGCCGTAGCCGCCGCCTCCGCTGCCAAAGCCGCTGCCGGAGGATTCGCCGGAGGAAAAGCGCCCCGGGGCGGGGGCGGCTGCGTCCGTCGGCGCGTTCGGCGGGGGAACCGCGGCGGGCGCGGAGTCCCGGGGGACGGCAGCGGCGCTTGCCGGCGCGCGTCCGGACGCCTCCTCGACGCTCGCGCCGGCCTTCAGCGCCGTCCAGAATTCGAGCAGGGTGGGGCCGGGCGCCGGCGCGGGGATGGATGGCGTTGTTTTCCTGCGCCGTTTTTTCATGCTTCCCACCTCCTAAAGGCTGTCCAGATATCTGCGCGTTTCTTCGTTTGCTTCGAGCGCGCCCGTCCATTCGGGAAAGTCCCGCACGATCCGCAGCACGCAGCCGAGGCAGTATTCCACGCGCCGCTCGGGGGAGCGGGCGAATTCGCGCTTGGCGCCCCACAGGTGCGTGACGAAGGACTGCTCGTCCTGCGCGTGCTCGTCCGTGAGCGTTTGCACCCCGATTCCGAGGGCGGCGGCGCACATCGGCAGGATGCGCTGCTCGGCGAAGCACATGGTCACGACGCTGTTCGCGCTGCCGCCGCGCAGCGCGCGCATGAAGCGGAACGCCTCGGCGGTATAATACCGCCGCAGCTCGTCGCTCGGCAGATAGAGAAACGCGGTGTTCGCAGCGGGGAGCGAAAAGTCCCACTCCTGCGGGAACGAATACCCGGGATCGAGCGCAAAGACCGTTTCCGGCGCGGGATAGACGTCGGGTGAGAGCGATTCGCGGTGGGCGGCGACCACGCAGCCGCGCAGCCGCGCGCCGATGTTTTCCCAGAGGATCAGATCCGTGTCCAGCAGGACGCAGGGCGCCTTTGCGCGCCGCAGCGCCTCCAGCTTTCCCGCCGCCCAGAAGCGCTTTGGGTCGATCGCGCCGTCCAGCGCGTCGAGGGAGGCGTCGATCCCCGCGTTCCACAGCGCGTCGAGTCCGGCGCGGGCGAAGTAAGCGGCGCCCGCGCTGTCCGTCACGAGACGGATCGGCCCGTTTTTCTCGCGCCACTTGAGCGCGGAGAGCATCAGCGTGAGCGTTTCGTAGTCCGGCAGAGCGACGCCGCCGGCGTTCCGCTCGCGGTTCGGTGCGGACCAGAATGCATGAAAGGCTTCCATATCAATCCATTATAGAGAATGCGTTTTTCCCTGTCAAGAAAAAGCCTTGCCCCAATGCGAAAGAATCGAACCGGCTCGGAAAAACGGTTGTAATCCGCGTTGAAAAGTGATACAATATTTTTAATCATGCAGACCGAAAAAAGGAGCGCGTTGCGGTGAAAAGAAAAATGCGCGGAGCGGCGGCAGCCTTGGCGCTGTGCCTGCTCCTGACCGCCTGTAAGGGTGCCTCCGCGCCGGACAGCGAGGACAAGACAGGAAACGAGGACGACCGGAGCGGCTATCTGACGATCGCGGACCACGAGCCGGAAACGACCGACCCGCAGAGCACTTCGGAGGACTATATGGTCGCGCTGAACGTGTTCGACCGCCTGGTGGAGATGCGCACGGACGGCAGCGGGAGCGCGCGGATCGTTCCCTCGCTCGCGGAGTCCTGGGAGATCACGGACGAGGGCTACGTCTACACCTTCCGCCTGCGCGAGGGCGTGACGTTCAGCAACGGCGAACCGCTCACGGCCTCGGACGTGCAGTATACGATGACGCGCCTGCTGACGAATCCGGAGTCTGTGCACAAGGAGCTCCTTTCCTGTGTGTTTGGCGCGGAAGCGCTGCAAAACGGTACGGTCTCGACGCTCGCGGGCTTCAATGTCCACGACGATCTGGAGTTTTCCATCGTGCTGACCGCGCCGTGCGCGGCGTTCCTCGCGCGGCTTTCCACGCCGGCGCTGTCCATTCTGGACGAGGAGACGACCGAGTCCGCCGGCGAGAAGTTCGGCAGGACCGCCGAAGATACGGTCGGCACGGGCCCGTTCGTTTTTCGGAAGTGGGACGCCGGCTCGGAGCTGGTGTTCGCGGCAAATCCGGACTGCTGGTCGGGCGCGCCGAAGTGCGGCGGCGTGACGGTCAAGCTCGTGCCGGACGGGGATCTGCAAAGCGTGATGTTTGAAGACGGGACGCTGGACATCCTCGATCTGGACAACATGGGCAGCGAAGCCGAGTATTTTATCCGCGGCGACATTTACCAGTCCCAGCTCCAGCGCGGGTCGCGCGTGGGCATCTGCTACATCGCGCTCAACGAGTCGCTCGAGCCGCTGAACGACGTGCGCGTGCGCAAGGCGCTCCAGCTTGCCCTTGACCGCAAGACGCTTCTCACCGCCGTGCTCAGCGACAGGGGCGAGGTGGAAAACGGCATTTTCCCGCGGGGGCTGACCGGCTACGATCCGACGCTGCCGGAGATACCCTACGATCCGCAGGAGGCGCTTCGGCTGCTGGAAGAGGCGGGATATGCCGAAGGCTTTGATTTGAAATTCAGCATTTCCTCGGACGACGGACAGGTCAAGACGGACCTTGCCCCGCTGCTTGCCTATATGTGGCAGCAGATCGGCGTGCGCGTCGAGATCGAGGAGCTCGACGACGCGATCTTTGCGCAGCGGCGGCGCAGCGGCGCGCTGATGTGCTATTACGGGCGCTGGTCCGCGGACTACAACGATCCGGAGAATTTTATCGACACGTTCTTTGCCGACGCATCCGTCAGCCGCTCGC
>SVKM01000029.1:8591-19775 GCA_015068465.1 Oscillospiraceae bacterium
AGCCTGTGCTACGACAACGAGGAGGTCATGGAGCGCGTGTGCGCCTCGCGCCGGATCACGGAATCGGAAACGCGGCTGCGCGAGTACCAGCGGCTCCAGCGCACGATCGTGCAGGAGGACGCCGCGTGGATCCCGCTTTTTTCCCAGCAGCATTACTTTGCGGTCAACGAGCGGGTGAACGGGTTCCGCGTTGCGTGGAACGGATGGTCCAGCGTCTGCTATCGGGACGTGAGCGTATCAGAATAAGGGGTAAGGATTATGCACTCGATTCGGGTCAGAATCATGGCGCTGACGATGACGGCGATCCTCATCAGCGTGTTTGCGCTGGGGTCGATCAGCATTCTCTCCGTCAGGCGCGAGAGCGAAAAAACGGCTGCGGAGAGCATGCGGCTTTTGTGCGATAACTGCGCCAGTTCGGTCGACAGTTACCTCAAGGGCATCGAGCAGTCGGTGAATATGGTCTCCCGCTACGCGGTCGAGGAGCTGAGCAACGTGGCGCTGGTCGAGGGCGGCGTCGTCGGCGCGGACGGGCACAGCGGCCTGCAGTGGAATACCGACGGAGAGCCGCGCCAGGAGACGCTGGACAAGTATCTGAGCGATTATGTGGACAGCATCGAACCGGTGTTCCGAAGCGTTGCGAACCGCACCAACGGCGTCGTTACGTTCTATTACCGCATCAACCCCGAGATCAGCAAGCAGGAGACGGGCTTTTTGTACTCGCGCGACGAAAACGCCTCCTTCGTCAAGGAGAAGCTGACGCGCCTGGAGCGCTATGACGCCGGCGACGAGGGCCGCACGGGCTGGTACTATACGCCGCTCGAGCGCGGCAGGCCCTCGTGGCTTGAGCCGTTTTTCAACCGGAACCTGAACGTCCGTATGATCTCGTATGTGGCACCGCTTTACAAGGCGGGGACTTTCATCGGCGTCATCGGCATGGAGATCAGCTACGAAACGCTCATCAGCCAGATCCGTGACATCCGCGTGTTTGAAACGGGCTTCGCGGCGCTTGCGGAGCAGGACGGCACCGTTGTGTACCACCCATGGCTTTCCAGCGGGGAGAGCATCCTGCAAAACGACGTGAAGTTCGGAAACGATTTCGCGGAGATCAGCAGCCAGAACAGAAATACCCAGCCCATCCTCACCGAACGGCAGGGGGAGCGGCGGCAGATGTTTTTCAGCACGCTCTCGGGCGGCTTGAAGCTCATCATCACCGCGCCGGTGCGGGAGATCAACGAAAGCGGCTCGCGCCTCGCAAACAGGCTGACGGTGGCGTCGGTGCTCATTCTTCTGATCTTTTCCGCGCTGACCGCTGTGCTGATGCGGCGCCTCACGCGCCCGCTCCAGCAATTGACGGAGGCGGCGAAGGGGCTCGCCGAGGGCAACTACGACACGCAGCTCGACTACGCGGGCGACAACGAGATCGGCGTGCTGACCAAGACGTTCCAGCAGCTCGTCGACCATTTGAAGATCTACATCAGCGACCTCAACAGCAAGGCGTATCAGGACGCGATGACCGGCGTGAGGAACAAGGGCGCCTATGCGATCTCCGCACGCAAGCTCGACGACTCGATCCGCATGGCGAAAAAGGGCGAGGAGCCGCAGTTCGCGCTCATTATGTTCGACTGCAACGATTTGAAGAAGATCAACGACACCTATGGCCACGAAAAGGGCGACGAGTACCTCAGGCGCGCCTGCCAGCTGATTTGCGGCGTATTCCCGCACAGCCCGGTGTTCCGCATGGGCGGCGACGAGTTTGCGGTCATATTGCAGGATTCCTCCTACGAGCAGCGGGACGGGCTGCTGCGCGGGTTCGACCAGTTCGCGGAGGTGATCAACGCCAAGGCGCGCGAGCCGTGGGAATTTGTCCACATCGCCAAGGGCGTCGCCGCCTACGATCCCGCGCTCGATGCGGATTCCGACAGCGTGCTGCACCGCGCGGACGAGGCGATGTACGCCGACAAGATCCGCATCAAGGGCTCGGCGCGCTGACGGGACGAGACCACAACACAGACGAAAAAACGAAAGGGGCATTTGCATGGCGAGTTCGATCTTTGCGTATCAGGGCCTTCCGAACATGAGCAGGAATATGGCTCTCGCCGGAAAGACGGTTTCCTCCATGGGGATGAACGTGACCTACAACGACAAGGGATACGCGGTTTCCGCGGTCAATTTCAACCACAAGATATTTGCCGGGACCAAAGAGAGCGTCCGCGCGCCGAGCATCGAGGCGGTGCTCGCCGCCGGCAACCGCAAATACACCGGCACCGGCGCGGCGGAGGATCTGGCGCATTTCTCCGACCACGATCTTGAGCGCGTCGAGGGCTGGAAGCGGCAGGTCGCATCCGGCGAGATCACGGCGCAGCAGGCGCACGCCTATGTGGAAATGCTGCGCAATATGTATGGCTATTCGCTCGGCGCGAACGGGAATGAATTCGTCGCGCTGGAGTACGACAAGCAGCCCGGCGAGGTGATGGCGGCGGAGCGGGAGGCGCGCATTGCGCAGGCAAACGCGGCAGACGCGCAGACAGGCACGGCGAGCGCAGCGGCGACCCAGGCTGCCGCGCCGCAAAGCGCGACGCAGCAGATGCAGGACGCGTATCAGGAGCAGCTGCGCCGGCAGCAGGAGCAGCAGACGCTCAAGAGCGAGCTCAACGACATGCGCGTGGACACGATGCTCAAATCCCTCGGCGAGCAGAAAAAGGACGAACTGTTCGATATGCTCTTCGAGGACAAGGAAAAGGAAGAAAACGAGATATAAACGGCGAAAACGAACGCCCGCGCTCACCGGAGGGGAGCGCGGGCGTTCGTTTGTACGGTCATCCCTTTTTTCGGAGCGTCGCGTCGGGCGAGCAGCCGTGGGGACCGAAGAAGTTGAGCTTTTTGTCCGAGAGGCGGATCGTCACGTCGGCGGTCGTGATGCACTCGCCGTCGAGACAGGTGACGATGTCCGGCTTTTCCGAGCGGATGCGCACGGACGGGACCGTATAGCAGGTGGCGAACTGCGGGAACTCTTCGTAATTGCCCTTGCTGTAGGGGCCGACAAACTGCGCGAACCGGACGCGAGAAACCTTCTTGACGACCAGCGTGTTGAGCACGCCGTCGGTCATGCTCGCCTCGCCCACCGGCATGAAGCCGCCGCCGTAGTAGCGCCCGTTGCATACCGCCACGAGCGAAAAATCGCGCGCGTCGAGCTCCTCGTCGCCGAGCGTCACCGTCCAGCGGCTGCCGATGCCCTTGAAGAGAAAGTTGACGACCAGCGAGGCGACATAGGTGCTCTTCCCGTCGAGCAGCGGC
This sequence comes from Oscillospiraceae bacterium, assembly GCA_015068465.1. GTDB lineage: Bacteria > Bacillota > Clostridia > Oscillospirales > Oscillospiraceae > Hominicoprocola. The sequence goes on from SVKM01000029.1 coordinate 11,886, forward strand.
ACGGTGGAGAAGCGGTGCACGTCCTGCGCGATGCGCGCGTCGATGCCGCTGCACGCGATGGTCAGGCACTGCCGGCCGTTGCAGTCGATCAGGTCGAGCTTTTGCGTCTCGCCGTTCCAGAGGTTTTCGGGATCGGAGAACTTTGCCGCGTCGTCACCGAAGTTTTTGAGAAAGTCGTTGCCCGTGCCGATGGGAACGACGCTCATCGCGGCGTTTTCAAAGCCCGCGATGCCGTTGGCGACCTCGTTGACCGTGCCGTCGCCGCCGCAGGCGTAAAACCGCACGCCGCTGCCCGATGCCGCGATGCCGCGCGTGAGCGCGGTCGCGTGGCCCGGCGAGCGCGTGAGCATGCACTCGACGTCGAGATCGTGTTTCTTTCGCAGCGCATCCGCCATCCGGTAGACGCGCTGGCGGCTGTCGGTCTTGCCCGCCGCGGGGTTGATGATAAAAATGTGTTTCAAGAGAGCGTCCTCCTGCTATTTTTGCTTCTCATATAGGAACAGATCACATTTGAGCATGCCGTTGTAGAGCTTGCGCTTTTTGTCGGCGGGCCTGCCGAAGCAGCGCTCGAACTCCGTGTGCGACGAGAGCACCGCGATGCGCCAGGTGTCGGGCAGCTTGTCCATCGCGCGCCCGAACGCGCGGTAGAGCTCCGCCGCCTCCTGCTGCTCCATGAGGCGCTCGCCGTAGGGCGGGTTCGTCACGACCCTGCCGTACAGCCCGCCCCAGTGGAAGCGCGTCGCGTCGGCGACCTCAAACTTCACGGTGTCGTCGACCTCGGCGAGCGCGGCGTTGTGGCGCGCGATCTCGACCGCCTCCGGGTCAACGTCGCCGCCCCAGATCTCGTAGCTGCCGTGGAACTCCTTGTCCATCGCCTCGTCTGCGGCGTCGAGCCAGATTTTTTTGTCGAGGCAGCTCCACGACTGCGCCGCGAACGAGCGGTTTAGGCCCGGCGCGCGGTTTCTGGCGATCAGCGCCGCCTCGATGGCGATGGTGCCCGAGCCGCAGAACGGGTCGCACAGCGGGTCGCGCCCGCGGTAGCGCGTGAGCTGCACCATGGCGGCGGCAAGCGTTTCGCGCAGCGGCGCGGCAACGCCGACGGCGCGGTAGCCGCGCTTGTAGAGCCCCTCGCCCGAGGTGTCCAGCCCGATCATCGCCTCATCCTTCATAATGGAGAAGCGGATCTGGCGGCGTTTTCCGGTTTCGGGCAGCGTTTCAAGCCCGTATTTCGCGCCCAGACGCTCGCAGACCGCCTTCTTGACAATGCTCTGGCAGGCGGGGACGGAGTGGAGCGTGGAGTTGATCGAGTAGCCCGCGACGGGGAACTCGTCGTCGCGTCCGATCCAATCCTCCCACGCGACCGCCTTCGCGCCCTGAAAGAGCGCTTCAAAATCCGTCGCCCGAAACGTATTGAGCACGAGCAGCACGCGCGCGCCGCAGCGCAGGTTGATGTTGAGGCGCGCGATGTCCGCCTCCGTGCCGCGGCAGAGGATGCGCCCGTTTTCCACGCGCACGTCGGAAAGCCCCAGCCTTTTCACTTCGTCGCCCACGAGCTTTTCGAGCCCCAGCAGGCAGGGGATGGCAAAATCCAGCATAACTGCCTCCTTATTTCACGTTTTTTCCAGTATAACGAAAAAGTGTGAAGAAAGCTATAGTAATTTTTGTGAAAGCATGGTAGAATACGCTTTGGGCACCGATGTAAACTTCAAGTTGCGCGAACTTTGACGAAAAAAATCGCCGCGCAACTTCAAGTTGGTGGTCAAAAATCACACGTTTTGCTATCCTGTCCCCAGAGACAAGAATCGGAGGAAGAAATGCAATGGCTTTTGGCGAACGGCTGCAGGAGACGCGCAAGCGCTGCGGCTTCACGCAGGAGGAATTCGCCGAGCAGCTGCAGGTCTCGCGCCAGGCGGTGAGCAAATGGGAGTCCGGACGGGGATACCCCGAAATGGAAAAGCTCCTTTATATTTGTCACCGCTGCGGCACGACGATGGACGAGCTGTTCGCGGACGAACTGCCGAAGCGCGACACGCCCGGACAGCCGGCGGCGCAGCCGATGCCGCGGCCGACGCTCGGCGAGTCGATCGGGAACTTCTACAGCAACCTCTCGCCGTACAACAAGCTCATCGGGCTTCTGCTGCTCGCGGTCATTGCATTGCTGGGCCCCGCGTATGTTTACTGTGCGCGGGTGTTGAAGGGAGGAGCGGATAACGTGATGACTATGGTTTGGATCGCTGTGATCGTGGTGTTCGGCATTGCCGAGGCGGCGACGGCGGGACTGGTATCCATCTGGTTCGTGGGCGGCGCGGCGGCGGCGCTGATCGCCGCGGTGTTCGGCGGACCGCTGTGGCTGCAGTTCGTGCTGTTTCTGGTGATATCCATCGTGCTTCTGGCGGTGACGAGGCCGCTGGCGCGGCGGATGCTGGACAAGACCATCACCCCCACGAACGCCGACCGTGTGCTTCACCGCACGGCGCGCGTGACCGAGACGGTCGACAACGAGCGGCCCTCGGGCGCGGTCTACATCGACGGCAAGACCTGGACCGCCCGCAGCGAGGACGGTACGGTGCTCGCAAAGGACAAACTGGTGGAAGTTGTGCGTATGGAGGGCGTCAAGCTCTACGTCGCCGAAAAAAAGGAGGAAAATTGATATGGGACCCATCGGCTACATTGGACTCGGCATTCTGATCCTGCTCATTCTCGCGGTGATCGTCAGCAACATTCAGGTCGTGCAGCAGTCACGCGCCTACGTCGTGGAGCGCCTCGGCGCGTACAGCGCGACCTGGGGCGTGGGACTGCACATCAAGATCCCGTTCATTGAGCGCGTGGTGAAGAAGGTTTCGCTCAAGGAGCAGGTCGCGGACTTCGACCCGCAGCCCGTTATCACGAAGGATAACGTCACGATGCAGATCGACACCGTCATCTACTTCCAGATCACCGACCCCAAGCTCTACACCTACGGCGTGGAGCACCCGATGAACGCCATCGAGAACCTGACGGCGACGACGCTTCGTAACATCATCGGCGACATGGAGCTCGACCAGAGCCTCACGTCCCGCGACGTCATCAACGCCAAGATGCGCTCCATCCTGGACGAGGCCACCGACCCCTGGGGCATCAAGGTCAACCGCGTGGAGCTCAAGAACATCCTGCCGCCCAAGGAGATCCAGAACGCGATGGAGAAGCAGATGAAGGCGGAGCGCGAACGCCGCGAATCCATCCTGCAGGCGGAAGGCACCAAGCAGAGCCAGATCCTCGTCGCCGAGGGCGAAAAGCAGAGCGCGGTCCTGCGCGCCGAAGCCGAGCGCGAGGCTGCGATCCTGCGCGCCGAGGCGGAACGTCAGGCGGCGATCCTCAAGGCGGAGGGCGAAGCCGAGGCGATCCGCAAGGTGCAAAAGGCGCTCGCCGACTCCATCGAGCTGTTGAACCAGGCGAACCCGAACGACCAGGTCGTCAAGATCAAGGCGCTCGAAGCCTATGAGAAGGCGGCGGACGGCCAGGCGACCAAGATCATCATTCCCAGCGAGATCCAGGGGCTTGCGGGCCTTGCCGCGAGCTTCAAGGGCCTGCTGGAGGACGAGAAGAAGTAAACAGAAACGAATCGAGTGACGGCTTTCGCCGTCACTCGATTCCCATTTCAGAGATTGCTTTTTTCATGGCGCGCCACTCCTGCAAAAGAGCGGCGTGCTTTTCTCTGCCCTTGTCCGTCAGCTCGTAGTACTTGCGCGTGGGGCCGTCGGAGCTCTCACCCGCAAAACTTTTCGTATAATTCTCTTTACACAATCCGCGGAGTATTGCATAGATGGCGCTTTCCTGTGTGTCGGGGAAGGCGTCGTGGAGCCGCCGAAGCAGCTCGTAGCCGTACTGCGCGCTCTGCGCGAGCAGGTGCAGCAGGCACAGCTCCATGAGATCTTTTTTCAGCACAGCGACCACCCCGTGAGGCCGAGCCCCACCGCCGCCGCGATATACCAGCCGGTGAGATATGGCGCAAGCTGGTAGGGACCGGCATAGTAAATGTCGAGCGCAGTCAGCGGCTGAAGCAGCCCCAGCGTCAGCGCGATCGCCGTCAGGCCCAGCGCGTAGAGCGCGCGCCAGCGGCGGTCAACCATGCGCGCGCGGACGAGGCCGACGACGCACACGGCGACGAGCAGCACGCAGAAGCATTCGGAGGCCCGGCCGATTGTTGCCAGCCGCGTAGGGAATGGCTTTTCCCAGAATGGGTAACAGACGACCCACCAGAGGAAACCCTGCACGAGCGCCGTTGCGAGCAGCAGCACAAACATGTCGGGCAGCAAGCCTTTCGGAAGGGGAGATTTGGCGCCCCGCTTCCGCCAGAACCACGCCGAGAGCAGGCAGCCCGCCAGCGGCAGCGCATAATAGAAATCGTGATACCAAGGGCGGACGCCCAGCTGCCGAAACAGCACCGGCAGCGCGGCGCACAGCGCCATCGCGGCAAAAAAGAGGAGCCAGCGGCGATAGGTTTTTTCGTCCGCCAGCTGCCGCACCGCCTGCACGGGATCGCCCATATCACGCAGCAACTCTTCATCCGCGCGGCCCGCCGCCATCTCCTCATAATCAGCGATGACCTCCGCCGCGTCCTCCGGCGACAGCATCCACCGCGCCGCGCGCCGCAGGCGCGATATATAATCCTTTTTCATGATATGGCACCTCGACTACTGATAAATTCATAGTAGTTGCTGACCATAGGATAGCACTTACAAAGCGCACTGTCAATACACTACTGCAAAAAATATAGTAGCTGGGCAAAAAAAGGAGCGGCGCATACCGCTCCTTTCGTTGCTTACCCCAGCAGCCCCATCACGCCGGAGGCGCGCTGGTTTGCCTGCGCCAGCATGAACTGGGAGGACTGGGAGAGAATTTTCTTTTTGGTGTTTTCCATGACCGCGAGCGCGATGTCGAGGTCGCGGATCTCGCTCTCGGCGTCTTGCGTGTTGATCTGCTCGTTCATCAGGCCGTCGACGGTGTACGCCGCGCGGTTCTGCTGCGCGCCGAAGTCGGAGCGCTGGCCGGAGACCGTGTTGATCGCCGCCTCCAGCCCGTCGACCGCCGCCATCGCCGCGTCCTGCGTGCCGATGTCGAAGCCCGAGAGGTCCGGCATGTCCGAGAGGACCTCGGTGCCGTTGAAGTTCGTGCCCTCGTAGACCCTGCCGACCTCCGTCTGGAGCTGCGAGAACTCCTGCTGGAGCATCGCGCGGTCGGCGTCGGTGTAGGTGCCGTTCGACGCCTGCGCGGCAAGCTCGCGCATCCGGTTGAGGGAGCTGTGGACGCTCGCAAGCGCGCCGTCGCCGGTCTGGGAGAAGTTGATCTCGTCGTGGGCGTTGCGGATCTGCGCCTGGTCCGAGGTGATCTGCGTGCGCATCTTCTGCGAGATCGCGAGCCCCGCCGCGTCGTCGCCGGCGCTGTTGATGCGGTAGCCGCTCGAGAGCTTCTTCGTGCTCTCGCCGACGGACTTCATATTGCCCTGATAGTTCCGGTAATTGCCCAGAGGGGAATTGATGTTCAAAGCCATATGCGCAACCTCCTGTTCTTCACTGGTTGACAATTGTGCATATCTATTATCCTTATATCACAGAAAATTGCAAAAAGCAAGACCAAACGCCCTGCTTTTTGCGAATTTTATACAATTTGGAAGAGATAGAACTTGAGATAGTCCGTCTCGGGCACGTTCCAGAGGATCGGATGGTCGGGCGATTGCTGCCGCGCTTCGATCTGCCTCAGCTCGACGCGCGCGTCGTACGCGGCGGCGCGGAGCATGCGCTCGAAGCGCTCGGCGGGCATGAAGTGGCTGCACGACGCGGTGGCGAGGTAGCCGCCGCGCGGCAGGAGCCGCATCGCGCGCAGGTTGATCTCCTTGTAGCCGCGCTCGGCGCTCGACGCGGTTTCGCGGGATTTCGTGAACGCGGGCGGGTCGAGGATGATGAAGTCGTAGGGCTTGCCGCCGGCTTCCTCAAGCTTCGGCAGCAGGTCGAAAACGTCCGCACAGAGAAAATCCATTTTTCCGTCGAGCCCGTTGCGCTCGGCGTTCGCGCGCGCCATCGCGACCGCGCTCTCCGATACGTCCACCGCCGTCACGTGCGCCGCGCCGCCCTTTGCGGCGTTGAGCGCGAACGAGCCCGTGTGCGTGAAGCAGTCGAGCACGCGCCTGTCCCCGGCGAGCTGCGCGACCGCGCGGCGGTTGTATTTCTGGTCGAGGAAGAAGCCGGTCTTCTGCCCGTTCTCGATGTCGACGCGGTAAAAAACGCCGTTTTCGCAGATCTCGACGACGGGGCTTTCGGGCGCCGGAGCGCCGGGGAGCGGGAACCAGCCCTTGCCCTGCGCCAACCCCTCGCGCTCGCGCAGGATCACGTCGTTGCGCTCAAAAATGCCGCGGATCTCGACGCCGTCGGCGCGCAGCACGTCGGCAAGCAGCGGGAAGAGCACGGGCTTGAGGCGCTCCATGCCGACCGAGAGCGTCTGCGTCACGAGCAGGTCCTCAAAGCGGTCGACCGTCAATCCGGGGAAGCCGTCCGCCTCGCCGAAGATCAGGCGGCAGGCGGAAACGTCGCTCCCCATCACCGTCTTGCGGTAGTCCCACGCCCAGCGGACGCGGCGGCGCCAAAAGGCTTCGTCAAAGGCATCGTTCGCGTTGCGGGATACGAGGCGCACGCGGATCTTGCTCGTTTCGCTCAAAAAGCCGGTGCCGAGGTACTTGCCCTTCTCGCTCACCGCGTCGACGAGCGCGCCGTTCTCCGCCTCGTCGACGAGCAGGACGTCCGACTCGTAGATCCACGGATGCCCGCCCTCGACCCAGCGCGCGCCCTTGGCGCTTACGACGGCGCGCGGAAAGCTTCTCTCTGATTTCATGTTGCCTCCTTGGGCGGCGCGTCGCCCGCAAGTGTGTCAAAATACTGGTAAAACGGCATCAGGAAGCGGAACGCCTCCAGAATCTCGCCGTACAGCTCCGGCGTGAAGAAAACGCCCTCGCAGTTGTCGTCAAAGGAAACGCCGATGTTCTTGCGGTTGTACCACGGGTTGAGCAGCTTTCCCACGTCGCCCTTGGGGCGCTTGTACTCCGCGCCGAAGAGCGTGAACTTCGACTTCTCGATCTGCCGCGCGATCCTGGCGAGCGCCTTGGGGTTGCGGTCGATGCGCGCGCGGTGCTTCGCGGCGAGCTCGGGGGACATGTCCCAGAAGCCGCAGCCGTAGCTGTAGTAGTTCGGCGCGAGCTCGAAGTAGAGCGCGGGGCGCCCGGCAAGCGATTCCTCATGCGGCTGCTCGAGCACGAGCCACATGTGGTCCTTGTACGGCCCGCGCCCGTGCAGCCGGCGCGCGTCGCGGTAGATGCGGCTGACGTGCTGGCGGAAGCCGAGCTTGGGATACGCTTCGTTCATCGCGTCCAAAAGCTGCTGCGACAGCTCGCGCAGCGGCCTGTCCACATAGTCGAGGTATTCCTGCTTGTGCGCGGTGAACCACTCGCGGTTGTTGTTGAATTTGACGCCCCAGAGAAAATCGACGGCGTTTTGCGTGAAGCCTTGAAACATGTTCCTTACCTCGTTTTCGATGTCGGGAATGATTATACCCCGAACGGCGGCAAAAAAGCAAGCCCGCGTCCGATGGGACGCGGGCCCTTCCAAAAACAGGAAGTATTCCTCCCGTTCTTGATGCTGCTTTTTTACTTGCCGCTGTCGACCTTGTGCATATGCTCGGCGAGGCAGAGCATCTTGTCGGAATAACCGAACTCGTTGTCGTACCAGCTGACGACCTTGACAAAGTGGTCGTTGAGCGCGATGCCGGCCTTCTCGTCGAAGATGGAGGTGCGCGGATCGCTCAGGAAGTCGGAGGAGACGACCATCTCGTCGGTGTAGCCCAGGATGCCCTTGAGCTCGCCCT
>SVKM01000030.1 GCA_015068465.1 Oscillospiraceae bacterium
ACAGAGGCGCGGGCTACTTCGGGTTTGGCGCGCCGGGGATGCACGCGGTGGCGACGACGGACTTCAGAAACGTGGGCCAGATGCACGCAGAGGAAGGGAGACTGCGCCAAGAGAGCGAGGAGGAGCACGCGGCGCGCTTCGAGGCGCTGGACAAGGAAATCGAAGCGGTGGTCGATGAAATCAGAAGCACGACCAAACACCACGCGGACAACACGTTCGAGGAGAACGAAATCATCGGCGACATCCTGATGGAAGCGGCGCAGGGCAAACGCACGCCGGAGGCGGTGCAGCGCGCCTTCCAGAGCGAGGGCTACGCCATCAAGTACGGCACGGCGGAGGACATCGTGGAGATGTACAACCACGCGGCGGAAATCCCGACGGGCTACTTCGAGGCGAAGCCGAAGCGCGTGGTGCCGTTCAGCGAGGCGCTGGCGCTGCTGGAGCCTTCGGATGCGCCGGAGGACATCAGGAAGTGGGCGCGCGATACCTTCCAGCAGGTCATCCCCTACGAGGCCGGGAACGAGGACCAGCGGCGCGAGCTTATCAACAGCATCCCGGACGCGCGATTCAGCATCGACGACGTGGACGAGGCGTTCACGGAGGACGTGACGCAGGAGATGGACCGCAGGAGACGCGAGGGCTACTTCTACTCGAAGCTGGAGCGCGAAGTAGAAAACTTCAGAGGGCAGAAGATGGGTGCGGCGTCCGTCATGCCGTACCTGAAGGGGCACGGCGTGAAGGACGAGGAAATCAAGTGGAGCGGCATCGAGCAGTTTCTGGAGGGCAAGCGGTCCGTGGACAAAGACGAGCTGCTGGACTTCCTGCGTGAGAACCGGTTGGACATCGAGGACAAGGAAATCCGCGACGAGAAGGGCCGCACGAAGTACACGCCGGAGGAGACGGCGGAGCTTGACCGCATCACGGAGGAAAAGTCTCGACTGTACGACCGCGTGTCGGAGCTGTGGAAGGAAGCCTACAACGAAATCGTGCCGGACGAAATCATTCTGGCGGACAACACAGCAAACGCGCTGACGCGCGCCATCATCGACCGGCACGGCGGCATCCGTGGCTTCACGGGCATCAACACGCTGACGCCGGTGGAGCGCGAGCTGTACCGCGACATTCCGGACGAGCTGCGGAGCCTTGACTGGAGACTGGACGACATCGCTGACCGTGGCAGGGCGCGCAGCGTGAACACGTCGAAGACGCACTGGAACCAATACAAGCTGGACGGCGGCGAGGACTACCGGGAGCTGCTGTTCAAGATGCCGGGGAGCGACTACACAAACGACGCGATGCAAGCGCACTGGGGCGAGCGCGGCGTGCTGGCGCACGCGCGCGTGCAGGACTTCAAGCACGGCGGCGAGCCGGTGCTGTTCATCGACGAGATTCAAAGCGACTGGCACAACGCGGGACAGAAGAGCGGCTATCAGCAGGGCGGAGCAAAGGAAATTGCCGAAAAGCGGGAGGAAGCAAAGAGGCTTGAAGACACACTCGCAAAAAGGCAAGACCGGTATTATGAAATCACAGAACGAGAGCGTGAGCACGGGGCAACACTGACAGAGGGCGAGCGGAAATTCGCGGAAGAGTTCATTGACGACTTCAACCGATTCACAGAGTTGAGCAGGGAAGTCGGAAGAACGCCGGATGCGCCGTTCCAGAAGACATACCACGAGTATGTTCTGAAGGACCTGCTGCGCCGCGCGGCGGAGGACGGGTACAAGTGGCTGGCGTGGACGCCGGGGTGGATGCAGGAGGAGCGGTGGAGCAGCGACTATGCAGAGGGATACCGCATCGAGTACGACCAAGACATCCCGAAGTTCCTGAAGAAGTACGGTAAACAGTGGGGCGCGCAGGTGCGGGACATCGACCTTGACGAGCTGGCGAACGTGATGGTGCCCGCCATCGACATCACGGACAGGATGAAAAACAGCATCCTGACGGAAGGACAGCCGCGCTTTTCCATCGACGACGACGAGCGGATGAGTCTGCGACTGCCGGGAAACGAGGACGAGCGCGTCTTCTATGCACCGGGCGGCGTGGAGGTTATCCAGAACCCGACGGCGAAGGAATACGAGCAGATGCGCGAGGAGGTTCTGAAGGAATACCCGCAGCTGCGCGGAACCGGCGAGCCGCTGCTGCGCCGGACGTTCGACGAGCAGGGAAACGAGTATTACTGGCGCGCGGACAAGGCGATGCACGCACGGGTGGAGCCTGCCATCAACCGGCAGTTCAACACGAGGACGAGCCAACAGTGGGAGTGGTGGAAGAAGCCGGACAAGGACGACTACCCGACGAGGTATTCCATCGACGACGGGCAGAAAATCATCCCGCAGTCTTCGACGGAGTACGCGCAGATGAAGCGTGAAGGAAGAATCGAAGACGAACGCGAGAAGACACGCAAGCCGGTGAAGGAAAGCCTGCCGACAATCGCCAAAAAGGACCTGCGGCAGAACCTGCTGAATCTCTTTTCCATCCCGGCGGGGCAGCGGACGGAGATGGGGAACATCATCGACCGCTATGCGGACCGGATGCTGCGAGACGGGAAGCTGACGCAAAAGGACATGGACGACTTCTTCGACAGAATGTACGCGGAAGGCGTAATGACCGTGGCGGCGGACGACTTCTATCAGGATGCACGCAGCACCATCAGCGGCAGGCGCATCTACGTCAACGACAGCACCAAGGAAGAGTTCGGAGACGAGTGGAACGACTTCAGGCGGCGAGCATTTGCGGCGGGGCTGTATCTGGTGAACGACAGGACCGCACCGGGAGTGGACGTGGTGAACGCGGAGCTGTCGAGCATGATGCCCGGAGTGTTCGACGAGGACACCTACGACATGAAGGGCGTGCTGGAGCGCGCCGTGCAGCTGGCGGAGGAAGGCAAAGACCAGAAGATGTCGCTGGCGGAGTACACGTCAATGCTTGCGGAGCAGGAATACGTCAGCGAGGACGAAGTGCTGGACAACATCGAGCGGCAAATGGACTGGGCACTGCGGACGTTCGCGGAGAAGGCAAAGCTGGAAGTCATGCTGCGCGACCGCACGGGCGTGAAAATCGCACAGGAGCGAAAGCGGCTGGGCGAGAGCATGGAAAACCAGAGGGCGCGCGAAACGATGCGCAGAGCGAGGGAACGCGACCGCAGACGCGAAATGGCGGAGCAGCAGAGGCAGAACCGCGAGCTGCGGGAGCTTCAGCAGAAGACACTGAAGCAGCTACAGTGGCTGAACAAAAACCGATACCGTGCGCCGGGAGAGCTGCAAAAAACGTGGGACGAGATTTTGGGCGACATCGACATCTACGCCGTGAGCGCGGCGGATGAGATGCACTGGAGCGCAAAGCATCAGGCGACGTGGCGCGACCTGGCGGATATGTACAAAAAGGCGAGGGAGACTGACCCGAACTTCCTGCCGTCGGAAGAGCTGAAAAGAATCGTGATGAGACTGGACGGCAGCAAAATCGAGGACATGGACCCGGCTGCCCTGGCCGACCTTTACAAGGCGGCCGTCGGTTTGCGGACGGAGTTCTACAACAGGAACAACGTCATTAACGACGAGCAGCACCGGCTTTTCTCCGAGGTCTACACGGACGCGAAGGGCGAGATCGGGAGAGCAGCCAGCGGCTACACCGGGAAGAAACTGGACAAGTTCCTCAACATGGAGCAGTTGACACCCATGAATTTCCTGGAGCGCATGGGCGGCTGGGACACGGACGGCGCGTGGTATTCGATGGCGCGGCAGTTGGAACAGGGTGAGCGCGAAATGCGCGACTACCGCGTGAAGGCCGAGCGGCAGCTGGAGGACTTCCTGCGTGAGCATGAGGAGTGGGCGAAGAAGGCGGACGGACAGGGCAAGGACGCCATCTGGTACGAGTTGGAAGTGCCGGAGCTGCTGGAGCTGGGCATGGGCGACAAGCCAATCTTCGGAGACACGGTGAAGGTGTACATGACGCCTGCGCAGAAGGTGCATATGTACCTTGAAAGCAAGAATTACGACAACCTGCGCCACATGGCGGGAGGCCGCACGTTCGCGGACAAGGACCTGTACAGCAAAGGAGAGCGGGCGGAGGCGTTCGCGCAGGGGCGGACCGTGAGACTGGCACCGGAGACGGTGAAGAAAATCGTGTCTGACCTGACGCCGGAGGAGCAGGAGCTGGCGAAAGTGTTGGAGGACTACTACAACAACTTCGCGGCCAAGAAGATCAACGAGAAATCCAACATCCTCTACGGCTACGACAAGGCCGTGAGCAAAAACTACGCGCCTATCTACACCAACCGCAACTACGTCAACAGCGAGATCGGCGTGTTTGATACCACGGCCGAGGGCGTGGGCAACCTCAAAGCGCGCCAGTATTCCAAGAACCCCAGCTACAACATCGGTGCCTTTGACGCCTTTGAAAGACACATCGACCAAACGGCCCGCTTTGTGGGCATGGCGATCCCCGCGCGCAACTGGCAGACTCTCCTCAACTACCGCGAGCAGAACAATTCGATGGGCGACGTTATCACGCACAAGTGGGGCGAGGAGGCCAAGAGGTACATCACGGATCTTTTGACCACGCTGCAAGGCGGCGGCCGCGCCGGAAAGAAAACGCTGGACGGCGCGGCGGACAAGCTGCTGAGCAACTACGTCACGGCCGTCTTTGGGGCGAACCCTGGCATTGTGTTCAAACAGGCGGCGTCCTTCCCGCAGTTTGCGGCGGCGCTGGGCTGGGAGAACGCGCCAAGCGTTGGGCAGATGCTCCATGTGGACGAGAACATCATCAACGCCTACACTTCGGAGCTGGCCTACCGCCAGCTGGGATATGCCACACCGGAGACGGCACAGCTGAAAAACAACCCGAACTTCCTGGACAGCAACAAGGCCACGCGCTTCCTGCTGCGCGGCGGCGCCATTACGGCTATGGACGCCGGAACCGTCAAGCGGGCGTGGCCGTGGGCCGAGAACAAGGTCCGGCGCGAATACCCGGAGCTGGAGGTCGGCACGGAGGAGCAGATCAGGAACGGAGAGAGCCCGTTCTATCGGAAGGTCGCGGAGGAATTTGAGAACGCCGTGAGCATGACGCAGCCGATGTATGACGAAATGCACCGGCCGGAGATTATGAAGAACGGCAGCGGGATCCAGCGTGCTTTCACGATGTTTAAGACGGTCCCACTCCAGCAATACAATTCCCTGCGCCGGTCCTTCGGTGAATTGCAGGCGGCAAAGCAGAAGGCGGAGCGGGCAAACGAAACGCAGAAGCCGGAGGCCGAGGAGCAGGAAAAGGCGGCGGCAAAGAAGGCAGGCGCGGCCGTGACGGCCACGCTCGCATCCGTGCTCATGCTGGAAGCGGTCGAAATGCTGAACCAACTGGCAAAGAACCGTGGCAAGAATTACCGCAACGACGAGGGCGAGCTGACGGCGGGATCCGTCGGTGAGCGCCTGGCACGCAACGCGACCGGCGACCTGGCCGGCATGGTGATCGGCGGCGACGAGCTCACCGACATCCTGGCCAACTGGTTCCTGGGCGAGAAGTGGTACGGCATCGAGATCCCTGGCGGCGAACAGCTCAACGACATCATTGACGCGGCGGGCGGCGCGGCCGGAACGATCCAGAAGATCATCACCGAAGGCGCGAACATTCTGGCCAACGGCGGAGACCTGGGCGAATATTTCCGCAGGAACGCGGGAGACTACTCCGGCGCGGCGAAGGAGCTGGCCGAGAAGCTGGCTATGTACCTGGGCGGACTTCCGGTGCAGAACGTCGAGAAGTACATCCTGGGAGCCGTGCAGACGATCTCCCCGGAGTTGTACGCCGGCATGGAGGACATCTTCGACACGCCGACGAAGAACGACCTGAAAGGGCTGAGCGGCGACGCGCTGGCAACGCGCGCGGACCACATCCTGAAAGCGCGCGGCGTCGAAATTAGCGACGAGACGGCGGCGGCCCTGGCCGAGCTCTACGAGGCGGGACAGAAAACGTCCATTCCTCCCGACACGCCGAGCAGCATCACGGTCAACGGAGAGGACAGGAATCTCAACGCATACCAGCGACAGACCTATGACCTGGTGTGGAGCGCGAACGTCGAGCGCGCGCTGGACGATCTGACGAGCTCCGGCATCTACCGGCAGGCGACGCCGGAGGAGCAGGCCAAGATGATCGACAAGGTGTACGACTACGCGGCGGAGAAGGCAAAGGGAGCGCTGTTCGACGACTACGAGGCGAAGTCTTCGACAAAGGTGGACAACCTGACGGCGGTGGGCATCGACCTTGACGACGCGGTGCGCTACCATAACGAGGTCAACAGCTTCACGGCAGACCACGACAAAGACGGCAAGGTCATCCAGAACTCCAAGAGGGACAAGGTGTTCGACTACATCGACGGATTGCAGCTGACGCTGGCGCAGAAGGACGCGCTGGCGCTGGACGCGGGCTATTCGCAGAGCACAATCGACAAGGCACCGTGGAACACGCGCGGCGGAAACACCATGCTTCCGAGAGGGTAACAGAAAAGGACCGCACCGGGGAGCCGGTGCGGTCCTGCTGTGTGAGAGCTTTATTTGAACAGAGAGTGAAGTACGAGGGCAAATATCCAGTCAAAGACGAGAGCACAGCACGGGACAAAGAGAATATGCCACAAACTGAAGTGGATGCAGAGATAGACGATTGCGCCGATGACGCACAGGAGATGCAGAACGACAAACGCAAATTTCACGGTCGGCGATTGAAAATAGGAGCCGCGACTTTGACTTGTGAAGACGGCGAGGAACGAGGAGACGAGGACGACCAGATACGGAACGGCCATAGAAGCACCACCTTTCGATGGCGAGTATAGCACGCGAGAAGGTGGGAAGTCAAACCAAGCTGCGGGCGTTGCTGTAGACACACAGGCGCTCGATGCCGCGCTGAAGCTCGGAACAATAACTGCGCAGGCGAAGCAAGCCTTCCTGCTCGGCATAGAATTCAAGCAATAAAACGGCGTACTCCGGCGCAGACTTACCATACAAAGGGTCGTCGGAGGACTGCGGTTTTTCGACGCGAGAGAGGTTTGCATCAACAAGGTCCATGAAGTCGCCAAGGTATATGCCGCCACCGACATCGCAGGATGCAACGCAGGAGGCAAAACCATAGACGCGCTCACGAAAAACTGCGCGTTCGCGGCGCGGCTTAAGGAACAGAATATCAAAAACCACATAGGCGAGGTACGCCAAAATGACAACGCCGACATAATCCACGGAAAGCACCTTCCTTTCAAAGTTACGTTTACTTACGTCTTATTCATCTTTAGACTAAAGATAGCACGGGAAAGTGGTATCGTCAATATGCAAAAGACGATTAAGGGAGGCGGGGCGCGTGAAGATATTCCTGCCGGACGGGAAACTGAACCGCTGCGGCGAGCGTGTGCGCGAGGCAAGACTGCGGGCGGAACTGACGCAGGAAGAGCTGGCGGCACGGTTGCAGGTCACGGGCCTGCCGCTGTCGCAGCTGGCTGTCAGCCGCATTGAAATCGGCAAGCGCATCGTGCCGGACTTCGAGCTGCCGTATCTGGCGGAGGCGCTGAACGTGACGACGGCATGGCTGCTGGATAAAGATTGACCGCTCGCCGGTGGAGGCGGGCGGTTTTGCTATCTTGACAAATCGAGATAATCGCCTTTAGAATAAAAATCCACACAAAACAGAAGGAGGCGAAGAGGATGGCGAAGAAGGTTTGCGGCTACTTCCACCACCTGACACACAACGACAGGAGAAAAATTGAGAAGATGCTGAACGAAGGCGCGAAGATTCAGGAAATCGCGGACGCGCTGCGCACGACATATCAGACGGTATGGCGCGAGCTTCACCGTCCGAACGTCACCTATACGCATCTCAATTCTGACCTGACGACGGAGGAGAGGTACAGCGCGGACAAGGCGCAGGCGCAGTACGAGGAGAACAAACGCGGCAAGGGCCGTCCGATTAAGCTGGGCAGCGACTACGCCTTCCACGACTATGTGGAGCACAAGGCCATCGACGAGAACAAAAGCCCGTACACCATCCTGCGCGACATCGAGCTGGAGGGAATGGAGTTCCAGACGAAGGTGTGCGAGAAGACGCTGTACAACTGGATTCATCACGACGTGTTCCTGCATCTCACCATGAAGGCGCTGCCGCGCAAGGGCAAGTCGAAGCAGAAGTACACGAAGGTAACAGCGAACGCGCATGTGCCGAAGGGCGAGAGCATCGAGAAGAGACCGGAGAATATCAATGACCGCAGCGAGCCGTTCCACTGGGAGGGCGACACGGTGAAGGGCAAGAAGACGAACCGCAAGTGCGCGCTGACGCTGACGGAGCGCGTGATGACAAAGGAAATCGTGCTGCCGCTCGCGGCCTGCACGAAGGCGGAGGTCGTGAAGGCGCTGGACGAGCTGGAGGCGAAGCTGGGCGCGGACTTCCCACGCGTGTTCAAGAGCATCACCTTCGACAACGGCAGCGAGTTTCAGGACTGCGCCGGCATGGAAACGTCGAAGGACGGCACGAAGAGGACGAAGGTGTACTACACGCATCCGTACAGCAGCTACGAGCGCGGCACCAACGAGAACCAGAACGGGATGCTGCGGCGCAAGCTGCCGAAGGGCGCGGACTTCGACGCCATACCGGACGAGGACTTCATCGAGGCGGCGCGATGGATGAACGGCTACGCGCGCCGGAGGCTGGGCGGAAACACGCCGGAGAGGATGTGGCAGGACGCGCTTTGCAGGGAGGGAATCAATTTATCGGTTGCGATATAACGATTAAAAATCTTCATACATAATCTTCACGTTTACCCTTGCATTTTGCGAAATTTCGGAATTGAACAGATTTTGGCTTGTAAGCGGGGCGGGTATTGTGCTATAATACCTTATCTATGGGCTTTCAATGGCTCTTTTGAGTGTTTTCGGGAAGGGACTGATCGGATTGGCGAAACGCATTACAAGGCTGACAGAGCCGAATATGCGGCTGTATTTTGCGTGTACGCTCGTCTTTGCACTTGCGACGTTCTGCACCCCGATCCCGCGCATTCCGCTCGCGGTGGGGGAGGGCGTCGTCCTGTTGGCGCTGTACCTCTATTTTCGCTCGACCGCGAAGAAGCGCCGCGAGGCGATCCAGGATTACATCGACACCGTGACCGACGACATGACGAGCGCGGACAAGGCGTCGATGCTCTCCGCGCCGGTCGCGATGATGGTCTTTCGCCCCGATACGCAGGAGCTTTTGTGGAGCAACAACAGCTTCCGCGATCTCACGGGCGTGCAGGAGACGATCTTTGACAATCACATCGGCGACGCGCTGCCGGACTTTTCCTATCGCTGGCTGCTCGAGGGCAAGAGCCAGGCGCCCGAGACGGTGGTCGTCAACGACCGCCACTTCCGCGTTTTCGGAACGCTGACGCATCCCAACGGCTCCCGCCGCGGCACCGTGCTGGCGACGACCTACTGGTTCGACGTGACCGAGGAGGACGCGCTGCGCGAGGCGAAGGAGCGCGGCAAGCCCATCGTCGGCATCGTCATGGTGGACAACTACGAGGAGCTGATGAAGGCGGGCACCGAGGCGTCGCGCTCGGCGCTGCTCGCGCGCATCAACGAAAAGCTCAACACATGGCTCGAGGGCTCGGAGAGCCTGTTCTGCCGCCTGGACCGCAACCGCTATTTGTTCGTGACCTCGCAGGAGAAGTACAACGAGCTCGCCCAGGCGAAGTTCACGGTGCTCGACTCCGTGCGCGAGGTCGTGACCGAGGACGGCGTCGCCGCGACGCTCTCCATCGGCGTCGGCAAGGACGCGGAGGATTTCGGGGCGCTCTACCACTACGCCTCGCTCTCGATCGAAATGGCGCTCTCGCGCGGCGGCGACCAGGTCGTCGTGCGCAACCAGCTCGATTTTGAGTTTTACGGCGGCAAGACGCAGGCGTCGGAAAAGCGCACGAAGGTCAAATCCCGCGTCATGGCGAACGCGCTCGGCGAGCTGATCTCCGACGCCTCGCAGGTCTTCATCATGGGCCACAAGCACGCGGACATGGACGCGCTCGGCGCGGCGGCGGGCATCGTCTGCATCGCGCGCAAGCGCGGCAAGAAGGCGCAGATCGTCATCGACATGGAAAACAACGCGGCGCAGGCGATGATCGCCCGGCTGCGGGAGCTGCCCGACTACGAGGACACGTTTATCGGCGGGAACGACGCGTTCATCATGGCGCGCTCCGGCGCGCTGCTGGTCGTCGTCGACACCAACCGGCCGGATTTCGTCGAATCCGAGGCGCTGCTCGACGCGTGCAACCGCGTCGCGGTCATTGACCACCACCGCAGGGCGGCGAGCTACATCGAAAACGCCGCGCTCAACTTCCACGAGCCGTACGCCTCCTCGGCGTCGGAGCTGGTGACGGAGCTTCTGCAATACCTCGTCGAGCCGAACAATATCGAACGCGCGGAGGCGGAGGCGCTTCTCGCGGGCATGGTGCTCGACACGAAGAACTTTACGCGCCGCACCGGCGGGCGCACCTTTGAGGCGGCGGCGTATCTGCGCCGCGCGGGCGCGGACACCGCGGACGTGCAGCGCATGTTCCAGGGCAACCTTTCGGACATGATCGAGCGCTACAACATCATCCGCCACGCGGAGATGTACCGCGAGGACATCGCCGTTGCCGCGCTGGACGAGGAGATCGACCGCGTGACCGCCGCGAAGGCGACCGACGAGCTTTTGACGCTCCAGGGCGTGCGCGCGTCGTTCGTCCTGTTCCGCCACGGCACGGGCGTCAACCTCTCGGCGCGCTCGCTCGGCGAGATCAACGTGCAGATGATTGCAGAAAAGCTCGGCGGCGGCGGCAACTCGACCACCGCCGGCGCGCAGGTGCCGGACGGCACGGTGGAGGCGGTGCGCGAGCAGCTCATCAACGCGATCGACGAATACTTTGAAGAATGATTGGAAATAAGGAGAGAGCAACATGAAGGTCATTTTACAGCAGGACGTCAGAGGACAGGGCAAGAAGGGCGAGATGATCGACGCCGCCGAGGGTTACGCGCGCAACTTCCTGCTGCCGCGCAAGCTCGCGGTCCTCGCGACGCCGGACGCGATCAACACCATGAAGCTCAAGGACGCCGCCCGCCGCAAGGAGGAGGCGGCGAACCGCGCCGCCGCCGTCGCAACGGCGGACAAGCTGCGCGGCAAGACCGTGAAGATCGCCGCCAAGGGCGGCTCGGGCGGCAAGCTGTTCGGCGCCGTCACCGGCAAGGAGATCTCCGAGGCGCTTGGCGCCCAGCTCGGCGTCGAGGTGGCGAAGCAGCAGCTCGTGCTCGACCCGATCAAGACCTTCGGCGCGCACGAGGTCAAGGCGAAGCTTGGCTATGAGGTCAGCGCTTCGTTTTCGGTCGAGGTCACCGAGGAAACCTAAGGAGGCGGCTTCATGCCCATGGACGACGAACTCTTATACCGCCAGCTGCCGCACAGCCTGGAGGCGGAGCAGGCGGTGCTTGGTTCCATGCTCATCGACGCGGGCTGCATCAAGGACGTGATGGAAAAGCTGCGCAGCGAGGACTTTTATCTGCGCCAGAACCGCGAGGTCTTTGAGACGATCCAGACCATGTTCCTCTACAACCGGCCCATCGACGCGCTGACCGTCGTCGGCGAGATGGAGCGGAACGGCACCTATGACGACAAGACCACGCGCGCGTATCTCGCGGAGCTGATGGAGGTCACGCCCACGAGCGCGAACGTGCTTGAATACGCGGACATCGTGCTCGATAAGTCGCTGCTGCGCGCCGTTGCGCGCGCCGCGGGCGATATCACCAAGCTCGTGCAGGACGGCGAGGGCGGGGCGAAGACGGTGCTTGAGGCGGCGGAGCAGAAGATCTATGCCGTGCGCCGCGGGCGCAGCGCGCAGGATCTCGAGCGCATCGGGCCGGTGCTGCAGGGCGTTCTCGACCGGCTTGCCGAGCTTTCGGCAAGCGACGGCAAGATCCGGCCCGGTCTGCCCATCGGCTTTTCCGCCATTGACGACAAGACCGCGGGCTTCGGCGACGGCGATCTGGTGATTCTCGCCGCGCGCCCCGGCATGGGCAAGTCGAGCCTGGCGCTCAACATCGCGCTCAACGTCGCAAAAGACACAAACAAGACCGTGGCGGTCTTTTCGCTGGAAATGTCGCGCGAGCAGCTCGTGACGCGCATGCTCTCCAACGCGGCGACCGTTGAGCTCAGCCGGCTGCTGACCGGCAACCTGCGCGAGTCCGACTGGGTCAAGATCGCCAACGCGACGGCGATGCTCAGTCCGCTGGACATCCGCTTCGACGACAATCCCATGCTCTCCGTGGCGGATATGAACGCCAAGTGCCGCCGGCTGGACGATCTGGCGCTGGTCGTGATCGACTATTTGCAGCTGATGAATTCGGCGGGCGGGAAGCAGAACACCCGCGCCGAGAGCCGCCAGCAGATGGTCAGCGATATGTCGCGTATGCTCAAGATCATGGCGAAGGAGCTGGGCGTGCCGGTGCTGTGCCTGAGCCAGCTCACGCGCGCCAATGAAAAGCGCGACGACAAGCGCCCCATGCTTTCCGACCTGCGCGACTCCGGCTCGATCGAGCAGGACGCCGACATCGTCCTGTTCATCTACCGCGACGATTATTACAAAGAGGATTCCGAACAGCATAATATTGCTGAATGTATCATCGCCAAGAACCGCCACGGCTCCACCGGCAAGGTGAACCTGACCTGGTCGCCCGAGTACACGACGTTCTCGACCTACGAGGGCCGCTACGACGAGGACGACTACTGATGGGGACGGAGCTCAAGGCGGCGGAGGAGCTTGCAAAGCGATTTGACATGCTGCCGTCCGGCGCGCTCGTGCTCGCGGCGGTGTCGGGCGGGGTCGATTCGATCTCGCTGCTGCACTGGCTGCACGCGCGCGGGACGCGCGTCGCCGCGGCGCATCTGCACCACGGACTGCGCGGCGAGGCGGCGGACGGCGACGAAGGCTTCGTGCGCGATTTCTGCGCCGCGCGGGGGATCCCGTTCTACGTCGAACACGCCGACGTCGGCGCGCTCGCGGCGCGCATGCGCGTTTCGACCGAGGAGGCGGGGCGGCGCGCGCGCTACGATTTTCTCGAGCGCACGGCGGCAGAGATCGGCGCGGAGCGCATCGCGACCGCGCACCACGCGGACGACAACGCGGAAACGCTCCTTTTCCAGCTCGCGCGCGGCGCGCGCAGCGGGCTCGGCGGCATCGCGCCCGTGCGCGGAATGTATATCCGGCCGTTTCTCGGCGTGACACGCGCGCAGATCGAAGCCTACGCGGCGGAAAACGGGCTTTCGCACCGGCTCGACGCGATGAACCTCGACGACGCCTACGCGCGCAACTACATCCGCCACGAGATCATGCCGCGGCTTGCGCGCGTCAACGCCGCCGCCGCGGTACACATGGCGGAAACGGCGCAGACGCTGCGCGTCGAGGGCGAGTATCTGGACGCGCTTGCCGAAGAGAAGCTGAAGGCGGGCGGCGCGCGGCTGGGCGCGGCGCGCTCGACCGTTCCGTGCAAGGCGCTCTGCGCCGCGCCGGAGGCGCTGCGCGGGCGCATGATCCGGCTGCTGCTGGACGCGCTTGACGTTGGCAAGCGGGATTTCACCGCGCGGCATTACGCCGCGATCGAGGAGCTGTGCGCGAGCGAATACGGCGCGCATTTGGACCTGCCGCACGGCGTCGCCGCGGAAAAACGGGGCGGCGTTTTGAGTTTGGAAGTCAAAACCGAAAATAAAAAGAAAGCATGAGGGAGAAACTATGGCGAAAAGCACGATGGATCAGGACCTTGTGAAGGTACTTTTCAGCGAGGAGCAGATCAAGCAGCGCGTGCAGGAGCTCGGCGACGAGCTTTTTGACCGCTTCAAGGACAAAAACCCGCTATTTGTGGGCGTTCTGAAGGGCTGCTTCCTGTTTATGGCGGACCTTGTCCGCGCCTGCCAGATCAAAAGCGAGATCGAGTTCATCGCCGTTTCGTCCTACGGCGACGGGTATTCCAGCAGCGGCAACGTGCAGATCACGCGCGATCTGCAGCACGACATCACGGGCCGCGACCTCATCGTGGTCGAGGATATCCTCGACTCCGGCAACACGCTCTACTTCCTCACGCAGTATTTCAAGGCGAAGGGCGCGAACAGCGTGACCATCGTGACGCTGCTCGACAAGCCCGCCCGCCGCGAAAAGCCCATTCAGGCGGACTACGCCGGCTTCGAGACGCCGGACGAGTTCGTCGTCGGCTACGGGCTCGACTTCAAGCAGCAGTACCGCAACGTGCCGTACATCGGCGTGATGAAGCCCGAGCTGTATCAATAAACGATAGAAGGAGGCGCCCCGGTTGGCAGAGGGAAAACGCCCAAATCTGATCTTGTACCTTGCGTTCCTGCTCATGCTCGCGGCAGTGTTCGGTTATCTGCTCCAGCCGCGCGCGAAGCAGCCGTCCTACGCCGAGGTCAAGGCGCTGTTCGAGCAGGAGAAGGTCAAGTCCTTCACCGTTTCGGACACGACGCTCACGATCACGCTGCGTGCGGCGGACGCCGAGGGGCGCAAGACGCTGACGAAGGACCTCTATGACTTCGACCTCTTTTACGAAGACCTCGGCGGGCTGATCGCCGCGCAGAAGGAAGCCGGCATCATCGAGGACTACGACTATCACGCGAACCACTCGCCGAACTATCTGACGATGTTCCTGCCCTACGTCGTGGCGGTGCTGGGGCTGTTTGCCATCTGGTACTTCATCTCCACGCGCACGGCGGGCGACGCCGGCAGGGGCAATATGTCGAAGTTCGGCGCCGCCGCGGTGAGAAACGCGAAGGACAGCAGCCGCCCCACGACGTTTGCCGACGTCGCGGGCGCGGACGAGGAAAAGGAAGAGCTGCAGGAGATCGTCGATTTCCTGCGCGAGCCGAAGAAGTTTATCGACCTCGGCGCGCGCATCCCCAAGGGCGTGCTGCTCGTCGGGCCTCCGGGCACCGGCAAGACCCTGCTTGCCCGCGCGGTCGCCGGGGAGGCGGACGTCGAATTCCTCTCGATCTCCGGCTCGGATTTCGTTGAGATGTACGTCGGCGTCGGCGCGAGCCGCGTCCGCGACCTGTTTGAGCAGGCGAAGAAGGCCGCGCCCGCCATCGTCTTCATCGACGAGATCGACGCGGTCGGCCGCCAGCGCGGCACCGGCCTCGGCGGCGGGCACGACGAGCGCGAGCAGACGCTCAACCAGCTCCTTGTCGAGATGGACGGCTTCGGCACGAACGAGGGCGTCGTCGTCATGGCGGCGACCAACCGCGCCGACATCCTCGACCCCGCGCTGCTGCGCCCCGGGCGCTTTGACCGCCAGGTCTACGTGGGGCTGCCCGACATCAAGGGCCGCGAGGAGATATTGAAGATCCACACGAAGAACAAGCCGCTTGCCGAGGACGTCGACCTCAAGGCGGTCGCGCGCGGCACGTCCGGCTTCTCGGGCGCGGACCTCGAAAACCTCGCCAACGAAGCGGCGCTGCTCTCGGCGCGCCGGGACAAAAAATTTGTCGGCAAGACGGAATTCGACGAGGCGGAGATCAAGGTCATCGCCGGCCCCGAGAAGAGGAGCCGCGTCGTCACGCCGCACGAGCGCAGGCTCACCGCCTATCACGAGGCGGGCCACGCGGTCGTGATGCGCGCGCTGCCGACGCACGACCCCGTCCACCAGATCACGATCGTCCCGCGCGGACAGGCGGGCGGCATGACGATCGCGCTGCCCGAGGAGGACCGCTCGTTCCAGTCGAAGAAGTATATGGAGGAGCAGATCGTGTCGCTGCTCGGCGGGCGCGTGGCGGAGAATATGATGCTGGGCGATATTTCCACGGGCGCCTCGAACGACATCCAGCGCGCCAGCCAGATCGCCCGCAGGATGGTCACGGTCTACGGTATGAGCGAAAAGCTCGGCGCGGTGTCCTTTGAGACCGGGCACGACGAGATATTCATCGGCCGCGAGCTCGCGCACGCCAAGAGCTATTCCGAGGCGGTCGCCGCGCAGATCGACGCGGAGGTCAAAGCGATCATCGACGCGGCGTACGCGCGCTGCGAGGAGATATTGAAGCGCGACAGGGAGCACCTCGTCGCCGTGGCTGAATTCCTGCTGCAAAACGAGACCATGAGCGCGGAGGAGTTCAACGCGGTGTTTGAAGAAACGGCATCATAAAGCGCAAAAAGGAGACGTGCCAATTTAGGCACGTCTCCTTTTTATCAGTCGGTTATTTTGACATCAGCGTTTCAACGACGCCGTCGAGCGCGCCGCTTTGCATCTCCTCGATCTTTCCCTCGTCCACGAGCTTCGCAAGCTGCGGGTCGATCGGCATGTGCGCGAGCACCGGGAGATCGTGGCGCTTCGCCGCCTCGTCGGTCTTGCCCTCGCCGAAGAGATAGATCTTCTTGCCGCAGTCGGGGCAGGCGACATAGCTCATGTTCTCGACGAGGCCGACGATGGGGACGTTCATCTTCTCCGCCATCTTGACCGCCTTTTCCACGACCATGCTCACCAGCTCCTGCGGCGAGGTGACGACGATGATGCCGTCGAGCGGGATCTGCTGGAAGACGTTGAGCGACACGTCGCCGGTTCCCGGCGGCATATCGACGAGCAGGAAGTCGACGTCCCAGATGACGTCGGTCCAGAACTGCTGCACCACGCTGCCGATGATGGGGCCGCGCCAGATGACGGGGTCGGTTTCGTCGTCGAGCAGCACGTTGATGGACATGACCTGCACGCCGCCCTCGCTCAGACAGGGCAGCAGCGCGTTTTCGGTCCCCATGGCTTTTTCGTGGATGCCGAACGCCTGCGGGATCGAGGGCCCCGTGACGTCCGCGTCCATGACGCCGACGGCGTAGCCCTGGCGGCGGAGCAGGACGGCGAGCTGGCTGGTGACCATGCTCTTGCCGACACCGCCCTTGCCGGACACGACGCCGTACACGCGGCGCACCACCGCGTCGGGGTGATGCTCCTTGAGGAACGACTGCGGCGCGGTGCGGGACTCGCAGTTCTCGCCGCAGGTGGAGCAGTTGTTGTTGCAATCGGGCATGACAGGTTCTCCTTACATTTATTATAATGATAGTATATGGACATTTTCACGGTTCGTCAAGTATTCGGCTTCGCGGCGCTGACAGGTGAGCAGAAGGATCTGCCGCGTTTCCGCCGCCTTGACAAGAAGTTCCAGCGCCGCGGCGCAGCGCGCGTCGTCAAAGTTGATCAGCGCGTCGTCGAGCACGAGCGGGATGTGCTTTTCCGCGGGCAGCACCATGTCGCAGATGGCAAGGCGCACCGCGAGGTAGAGCTGGTCGCTCGCGCCCTGACTCAACAGCGCCGCGTCGTGCGCGACGCTCTCGCCGGATTCGGTCGTGAGCGCGTGGAACGTGCGGTCGAGCGCGACAGTATCGTACTTGCCGCCGGTCAGCGCGGAGAAATACGCCGCGGCGCGCTTGCCGAGCTCGGGGGAGAAGCGGTTTTGCAGCGCCGTGTTCGCGTGCTCGAGCGTTTCCATCGCGAGCGCGATCGCGTCGAACTCCTCCTGCGCGAGCGCGAGCCGTTCGCGCTTCTGCGCGAGCGCGGCCTCCAGCTCGCCCAAGTCGCCGATGGCGCGCAGGCGGCCCGCCGTATAGTCGGCACGGCTCTGCGCCTCGGCACGGCGCTCGGTCGCGCGGTCCAGCTCAAGCTGCGTTTCGGCGCGGCTGCGCGCGGGACGTTCGACGGGATAGGCGGGGACGTCCTTGAGGTCGGGCTTGGGCGTGTCCTCGCTGCGCCGGCGCAGCCGTTCCGTTTCCGCTTCCATCTGCGCGAGCATATCGTAGCGCGCGAGGTTTTCGTGGACGTAGGCGGCGGCGCTGACGGCGTCCCCGGCGGGTACGGACTCGTAGATCTGGTTGAGCGTTTCGTCGGCGGCGGATTTGAGCGCGGCGCAGGCGGCGTCCGCCTCGCGCAGCGCGCCGGATAAGCCCTCACGCTCCTTCGCGTGCGCGCGGCGCTTTTCCTTGGCGCGCAGCAGTTCCATCACAAACAGCGCGGCAAAGAGCACCACGCCGGCGACGGAGCCGTACAGCGCGACCGGCGGGACGGAAAACCGAAGCCACACCGCCGCCGGGACGACCGCGGCGCACACGAGCGCCAGCAGAAGAAACAGGACCGCAATGGCCCGGAGCGCGGGCGGCTTCGGGCGCGCGTCATACTGGTTGAGCGCGAGCTCGGCGTCGTCGCGCTTGCGTCTGGCGTCCCGGCGCTGGCGCTCCAGGTCCTCGACCGTGCGCAGGCGGCTGCGGTTTTCCTCCAATATTTCGCGCGCGGGGACGTGCGAATCGCTCAGCATCCTTCGGAACACGCGCGCCTCGCGCGCGGCGTCATCGGCGTCGCGCTTTGCCTGCTCGCGCGCGGCGAACTGCTCCTGCTTCTCGGCGAGCTCGTGCGTATGGAGCTCGTCGCGCAGCGTTTTTTCCGTTTCACGCAGCGCCGCGAGAGAGGCTTCGGTTTCACTCTGCTGCGCAAGCAGCTCGCGCAGCTCACGCAACGCTTCCTCATCCGATTCGATCTCGCGCTCAAGCGTCGGGATCTGCCCGTTGCGCGCGTTCGAGCGGCGCGCGTTGAGCTGCTTTTTGAGTGCGGCGGCGGCTTCCGTATAGGATGTGCCCTCCTCGCCGGTCGTGATGAGCGCGGCGATGCGCCGCTCCAGCTCGGAGTCGGGGCCGATGGCGAGCCCGCTTTGGCGGATGAACG
>SVKM01000031.1 GCA_015068465.1 Oscillospiraceae bacterium
GTCGGCTCGCACTCGGACGCCGACGTCGTCATCACCGAGATCGGCGGCACCATCGGCGACATCGAGGGCCAGCCGTTCATCGAGGCGGCGCGCCAGGTATCGCTCGAGGTCGGGCGCGAAAACAGCCTCTTCATCCATGTCACGCTCGTGCCGTATCTCAAGGGCTCGAACGAGCACAAGTCCAAGCCCACGCAGCACTCGGTAAAGGAATTGCAGGGCATGGGCATCCACCCCGATATCATCGTGCTGCGCAGCGACGAGCCGATCGAGGATGCGGGCATCTTCCGCAAGATTGCGCTTTTCTGCAACGTGCAGCCGGAATGCGTCATCGAAAACCGCACGGTCTCCTGCCTCTACGAAGCGCCGCTGATGCTTGAGGACGCGAAGCTCTCGGGCATCGTCTGCCGCAAGCTTGGTCTTGACACGCCCGAGCCTGAGCTTGCCGAATGGCGCGCGATGGTCGAGCGTATGAAGCGTCCGACGAAGCGGGCGACGATCGCGCTCGTCGGCAAGTACACACAGCTCCACGACGCCTATCTCTCGGTCATGGAATCGCTGCACCACGCGGGCAGCGCCCTCGGCGCGGAGGTCTCGATCCGCTGGATCGACTCGGAAAAGCTGACGGCGGAGAGCCTCGACGCGTCCCTCGCGGACGCGGACGGCATCCTCGTCCCCGGCGGCTTCGGCGACCGCGGCATCGAGGGCATGATCCTCGCCGCGCAGTACGCAAGAGAGCACGACAAACCCTACCTCGGGATCTGCCTCGGCATGCAGATCGCGGTCATCGAGTTCGCGCGCCATGTCGCGGGCATCGCGGACGCCAACTCCGGCGAGTTCGACGAGCTGTGCCGCGACAAGGTCATCGACTTCATGCCGGGTCAGAGCAGCGAGATCGACAAGGGCGGCACGCTCCGTCTCGGCGCGTACCCCTGCGCGATCGCGCCGGGCACCACGATGGCGCGCTGCTACGGGCAGGAAAAGATCGCCGAGCGCCACCGCCACCGCTACGAATTCAACAACGCCTACCGCGAAACGCTGACGAACGCGGGGCTGACGCTCAGCGGCCTGTCCCCGGACGGACGGCTCGTGGAGGCGGTCGAGCTTTCCGGCCGCCCGTTCTACGTGGGCGTACAGTACCACCCCGAATTCAAAAGCCGCCCCAACCGCCCGCATCCGCTGTTTTTGGGGCTCGTTGAGGCGGCGCTGGGATGATGGCGGGAGCCGGCGGGCGCAGCCGGTGAGCGGCCGCGCCTAACGCAGCGTCAACCTTGCCTTTTCCAGCACGATGACCAGAACGGGGATCAGAACGATGTGCAGGATGATACCGGGGATCGCGTTCAGAACCGCGCCGGCAAAGAACGCCGAGAGCGGGAATTCCGAGCCGGAGAGTCCGGCGAGCGCGTAGCGCGCCGCGCCCCAGACGAGCCGCCCGCCGATCATCGCAAGAATCAGCGAGGCGTAAATGCTCCACGTTTTGCGCGGCAGCAGCCGGTAGAGGATACCGGAAAGCGCGCCGTAGGCGGCAAGCTCAAAGGTCATGGCGATCGCGGCGGGGTAGAGCGTCGGCATGCCGAAAAGCGCCGAGCGCAGCAGCGGCGCGATCAGCCCCACGACCATGCCCCACTGCCAGCCGCACACAAAGCCGCACAGCAGCACGGGAATGTGCATCGGCGAGAGCATCGCGCCGATCTCCGGGATCTGCCCCGTGATGAACGGCAGCACCAGCGCAATGGCGAGGTACAGCGCCGCATATGTCAGTTTTCGGTTTCTTTCGTTCACGCCGTTTCCCTCACATCGTAAAAGCATAAGCGCCGGCGTAGGCGCTGCCGAACGCCTCCTCGGTCAGCGCGCGCAGCGCCTCGTCCGCGTCCACGTCCTCCATCTGCGCGGGGTACAGCAGCTTGGCAAGATAGACCATCGCGGCGGTCTGTCCCGCCTGCGTGTCGAGCAGCGTCCCGGACAGCACGATGATCCGTTTTTCCCGCACCGCGGCGATCCCCTGCCATTCGCTCCGCGCGGCAAGCTCGTCGCACAGCGTGCGCGCGGCGCTCTCGTCGAGCGCGCCGCCGGGCGCGATCTTCACAACGGCGTCGGGGTTCTTGCGCGCCACCCAGCCGTCGTCCACGGTCAGGCCGTCCTCAAGCAGCTTTGCCGAAACGTCGTACGCGCCCGCGTCCAAAATGAGCTGATGCTCGCGCGAGGACTTGTGGATCGTCCGACGGTCGTCCTCCGTTTCCCAGTAGACGTAGAGCCGCTTGCATTCAAAAAGGTTTCCGAGGCGGGAATCGAGCAGCGTGAGATAATAGGTCTGCACGCTCTGCGCGACCTCGCCCGCCTCGTCCGCGCCGAGCTGCTCCGATTCGTCCGCGGGAACGGTCTCCGTCGCGGTCAGCGAAGCGTCCTCCGCCTCCACGTTGACCGGCTCGCCCTCGCCTCCGGCGGGGGCGTTGTTTTCCGCCGGCGCGTCGGACGGAAGGTTGAGCGGCGTTTCCGCGTCCTGCGCCAGCTCGCCGCTCGCGCTCGCGTCAAATTCCCTCCGCTCCGCGCTCTCGTCCCGCTCCGCGGGCGCGTCGGGCGCCGCCGTCGGCTCGCTCGGCTCCTCCGGCTCGGGCAAAACGTCCTGCTCCGCCGGAGGCGCCGGCACAACGGCGTCGATGGCTGCGGGCACGCTCTGCTCCTGCGTGACCGCTTCCGGCGCGTCGGGAGCGGGAGACTCCAGCAGCGTCGTGCGCACGCGGCAGGCGCACAGTGAAAGCGCGAGCACCGACAGCAATATGATTTTGACCGTCTTTTTCATGGCTTCAGCTCCCGCAGAGGCAGTCGATGTATTTCATGCGGAACCTCGTCCGCCTGTCCGCTTTTTCATAGAGCGTTTCCGCCGCCGCGTCCAGCAGCGCGCGCACGGTTCGGCGCTGCGCGTCGGTCATGGCATGGCGGCTGTACGCCGCCTCCTGCCAGATCGAAGCCGCCTCGGCGTACTGCGCCGCAAACGAAGCCGACGTCAGCTTCTCCACTGCCTCTTTGCACGCCGCAAAGGGGCGGTTTTCCGTTTGCAGGCCGCCCGCGCGCAGCCAGTCCATCGTGTGCGCGAACATCGCGCGGATCGCCGCGGCGTTGTCCGCGGCGGCAAACGCGGCGCGGCGCTCCTCCGCGCGGCGCTGGGCGCGGCTGAAGAGCAGAAACGGCAAAAACGGCACGATCAGCAGCGCGACGACGGCAAGGAGCAGCAGCGCGATCCTGAGCCAGTCGACGCGGTGCGGAAGCGAGAGCTCCCGCTCGTTTTCCGTCCGGCGCTCGAATTCCCGCGCCGTTCCCGTCCCGTCCTCATACGCGGCTTCCGCGTGCTGGCGCGACTCCTGGCGGACGCGGTTCGTTTCGCTCTCGGGCGGCGCGCTTTGTGTCAGCGCCATGGCGGCGGCGCCCAGCTCGTCGCGCAGATGCTCCGAATACGCCTCCACCGCCGCGACGGGTCGGGGAACGAGCAGGCAGACCGCGAGCGTCACCGCCGCGGCGCCGGCAAGCAGCGCGGCGGCGCTTCCCGCTTCCCGCCCGCCGGAGACGAGCGGCAGCGCAAGCGCGGCAAAGAGCAGCAGATTCTGCCAGGCGGGCGGCGTGACGCCGAAGTAGCCTTCCAAAAACGCCACGCCGAGAAACAGCGCCACCGCGCCGATCCGCCGCCGCGCGGCAAACGCGCAGAGCGCGCCGCCGAACAGGGCGAGCCACGGCAGCGCGGCGCGGGGCGAGGACGCGCTCTCAAAGCGCTCGTACGCGTAGGCGTTGACCGCCTCGCTCGCGTCATAGAGCCGGTTTGCAAGCGCCGCGGCGCCGCCGCGTGCGGACGACAGCGCGACCGCGCCCAGCGACAGTGCCAGCGCGGCGAACAAAACGGCGCGGCTCCATTTCTCCGGCGCGAGAGCGGCAAATGCCAGCGCCGCGGCGCCGGCGAGCAGCGCGGGCGCGTGCAGCGGCAGGCCCAGGATCGACGCAAATGCGAGCGAGAGCGCCGCGAACAGCGCGAGCGGCGGCAGAAGCGCTGCCAAGACCTTCTCCGCGCCGCGCTCCTGTTTGACCGTATGGATTTGTAAGCTCGCCGTGCTCTGCATGGGCTGCTCCTACAATTCGATGTATGACAATTCCTCGCGGTACCCCGCCGCCGTGAACGGCACGGCATAGACGCCCGGCGTGACCGCACTGGGCGAAGCGGTCAGCACCGTCACGCGATCGCCGCGGCAAAGCGTCTCCGCGTCGGGAGGCGCCGCGGCGCTCACGACCGCGATGTGCGCATAGGGCGTTTCCGCCAGCAGACGCGTGAGCGCGCCGTCGTCGGCCTCCCACGAGAGCGTCAGCAGCCGCGCCTTCATCGCGTGAAAATCGGTTTCGTTCTGTATTTCCGTCAGCACATACCGTCCGTGCTCGGCAAAGGCGGCGGTGTGGGCGAAGCCCTCGTTCACCAGCGCGTGGGAAAGCGACAAAAACACCTCCGCCGTCGCGTCCGCGCGCGCGGCGTCCACGCGCTCGTCCGCCGTCAGCACGTTGCGAAGCACCAGAAGCGTCTGATTGACGACCGGAAGCCCCAGCTCGCGCAGCATCAGCGCGTCCGACTTCTGCGAGAGCTTCCAGTGAATCTGGCGGATCGGGTCGCCGGGCACATATTCCCGGACGGCAAAGGTCTCGCTCGGGTCGCTGCCCGGCTTCGTCTGCGAGCAGCGCTCGCTGTCCGCGACGGCTGTCGCGCTCTCCGTGAGTGTCACGCGCGGGAGAAACAGCTCCGGCTCGACCGTGACGAACTCCTCGTCACAGGGGATGATCTCCGAGCGCCAGAGCCCGAACAGGTCCTCCGTCCGCCCCTCCGCGCGCAGGCGCAGCGTACCGCAGTGCGCCGTGTCGACCGCGAGCGTCAGCGCCGAAGCGCCGGAGAGCCGCGGTGAAAACGAGAACGCCGTCTCCGCCCTCTCGCCGCTCAAGGGGTTTTCACAGAAGACGCGCCCCGCGACGCGTGAAAAAACGCCCACCCCCTCCGCCGAGAGAACCGCGTGCAGCGCCGCTCCCTTTGCGCAGGACTCCGCCGCGGCGAGCGTCAATCGGACGCTTTTCCTCCCGCGCCGCGCCGCGGCGGCCGAGGCGGGCGGCAGCAGAAGCGACGCGAGCAGCAGCGAAAGCGTCGCGGCGTTGTTCTCAAAAAGCCAGAGCGCCGCGGCGGCGAGCAGCCACGCCGCCCACGCAAGTCTTCGCTTTGCCATCTCAGTCGGCGCGGGAGTCCGGCGTCTCAACGCTGCGCAGAAGCTCGGCGAGCACCTGCTCCGCCGTCGCGCCGGAAAGCCGCGCTTTCTGCGTCAGGATGACGCGGTGGGCGCACACGTCGGCAAAGACCTCCTGCACGTCCTCTGGGATCACGTAGTCGCGCCCGCGCAGGTACGCGCACGCCTTCGCCATGCGGTCGAGGAACAACACGCCGCGCGGGCTGACGCCGATCTCGGTCATAGGGTGCTCGCGCGAAGCAAAGGCGAGGCGCGTGAGATAGGACAAAATGCTGTCCTTCGACGTGACGGCGCGCACCTCCGCCTGCATCCGCGCCACGTCCTCGCGCGTCGCGGACTGGCGCACGTCCTCCAGCGGGTCGCTCCCCTGGCGTGCGCGCAGCAGCTCCATCTGCGCGTCATAATCGGGATAGCCGACGGAAAGGCGGACAAGAAAGCGGTCCATCTGCGCGTAGGGCAGCGTCTGCGTGCCCGCCGTGCCGACGTTGTTCTGCGTGGCGATGACGATGAAGGGCTTTTGCAGCGGATAGGTGTTTCCGTCGACCGTGACCTGCCGCTCCTCCATCGCCTCCAGAAGCGCGGACTGCGTCTTGCTCGACGTGCGGTTGATCTCGTCGCCGAGCAGCAGGTTCGTGTCGTTCACGACGCCGCTTCTGTACTCGAACGCGCCGGTTTCCTTGTTGTAGACCGAAAAGCCGACGATGTCGCTCGGCAGCACGTCGGGCGTGAACTGGATGCGGTGATAGGAGAGCCCCAGCGTGCGGCTGAGCGCGAGCGCCAGCGTCGTTTTGCCGACGCCCGGCACGTCGTCGAGCAGAATGTGCCCGTCCGACAAGATCGCCATCAATATCTTTTCGATGACCGCGTGCTTGCCGGAGATCGCCTTTTCGACCTCCGCAGCGATCCGTTCCAGTTCCTTGTTCATAGCTTCTTCCATCCCATTTCTTCGGCAGTTCCTGCCTATTGTACCCCAAGATGCGTGAAAGGGCAAGCACAATGCCCGCCCTTTCGCCGTTATTTCTTTGTCCTTACTTGCTCGTGACGACCATCGTGTTCGTTGTCTGGTCGTACTCGACCGTGAAGCCGAGCGCGTCGCCCAGATCGCGGAGCTTGAAGAAGTTGTTGTTCGCGAGGTTGAAGGCGGCGAGGCCGGTGACGGTCTTGCCGTCGATCTGAAGGCTCTGCGCGCTGCGCACGGCGCTCGCGGACTTGTCCGCGCCGATTGCAAGGTCGCCGGGCTGCTTTTCGTAGGCTTCGCCGGTCGTGACGGAGATCAAGTTGCTTGTCTCGTCGTAGACGACGTTGAACTGCGAGCCGGTGCCGCTGAGCAGCGCCGCCATGTCGCGCAGCTTGAAATAATTGCTGCCGTCGATGTTGTAGACCTCGGCGTTCTTTGCCTCGCCGTTGACGGTGAGATTCTGCTTCGTGAGCATGACGACGGGCTTGGTGAGGATCGTGACGCGGCCCTGCGCCTTGCCGTAATCCGCTTCCTTGACGACGCCCTCGAGCTTTTCGTTCAGGTACATCCAAACGACGTCGCGCACGACGGCGGTCGTGATCGCGCTCTTCTCGTTCGCCGCGGCTGCCGCCTTGAAGACGTAGGACGAATCCATGCCGTTGAAGTTCGCGTTGCTCGTAACGACCGCGTAGGTCGCGTTCTCGTCGAACGCCTTGCCGTTCACCTCGGCAACGGTCACGCGCTGAACGGACGCCGCCTTGAACCAGGGCGCCTTGTACTCCTCGCCCTTGTCGAACGCCTTTTCGGTGTCGACCGTGTACTTCATGCCGGCAACCTGCATGAACGACGCGCACGCCGCCGCGGTATCCGCGCTGTACGGAAGGCCCTGCGACGCCGCCTCCAGCGTCTCGCGCAGCTGCGCGCCGGTCATGTAAACGACCGCGACCTTGTTGGGATACGGCAGGACCGCGAGCACCTCCTCCGCGCCGAACTCGCCGCTGAGGTCCGCGCGCAGATTGCCGCCGTTCCACAGCGCGACGATGTGCTCCGCGTCCACGGCGATGCTGTTGTTGCCCGCCTTGACGTCGTCCTCTTCAAAATACTCGTTGATCCTGCCGGACGCCGCGAACCAGAGCAGCGCGTCCGTCCACAGGTCGCCGAGGTTGGTCTCGCCCTTGCGCGCGGCGTCGTCCGCGCCGAGCAGCGTGCATTCGGCGGTTGCCTTGAGCGTCTCGTCCAACTCGGTCTCATTGCCGTGTCCGTCGGTGGCGGCGAGCGCGGACGAGATCGAAAGCGTGAGGATCATGCTGAGCGCGAGCAGCATGGACATCAGCTTCTTTGTTGTTTTCATGGGTGTATTCCTCCTAATAATAAGCGGCTTACGCCGCAATTTACCGTTTGGTCCCGGCGACCTGATACATCGTCTCGTCGGAGATCGTGACGTCCACGTCGAACCACGGAGCAAACAGCCCCGCAAGCTCTTTTTCATCGACGAGGTCAATGGAAACGCTGCTTGCCGCGCCGGAATGATGGCGCGTGAGCATCGCGCGGCTCATGCCGTGCGCAACGCAGAGCCGCCCGCCGCGCCTGACCAGCGGCGCGAGGCGTTCGATCAGCCGCGCCGGCTCGGGGAAGTGCGGAAAAGCGTTATAGACCATCACGACGTCAAACTGCCGCGAAAACGGATACGTCTCCACATCGCCGCAGATGACCGTGGCCTCCGGGAACTTCTCCCGCGCGCGCTTCGCCATCTCGGGCGAAATGTCGATCCCCGTCACGGACGCTGCGCCGCGCGCGAGGTAATCGGGAAACAGCACGCCCGTGCCGCAGGCGACGTCCAGCACGTCGATCCCCGCACGGATGCCGGCGTTGTCCAGGATCGTGCGGATCGCGTCCTCGTTTCGGATCATCTCGGCGTCCCAGGTCGGCGCGCAGCGGTCAAAAAAGTCGATCACAGCCGTCCGTTCCATTCGATCACGCTCCTAACGGCGTCATTCTACTACGCATTCGGCGCGTCCACAAGCCCCCCGGGGGGATAAACGTAGAAACGGGACGCCGCAGACGCCGCCTTCAGCGCCGGAGCGGTCAGCCGTTGCGCTTTTCCGGCTCGGTCAGCTCCGCGGCGGCGTAGAGCAGCGCGTTTACGATCGCCGCGGCGACGTTGCTGCCGCCCTTGCGCCCGAGCGCGACGATCGCGGGCACGCCGTGCCTTTCGCAGATCGCGAGCGCGCGTTCCTTGCTCTCGACAACGTTGACAAAGCCCACCGGCACGCCGACAACGAGCGCGGGGCGCAGCCCGTCTTCGATGTGCTCGGCGAGCCGCAGCAGCGCGGTCGGCGCGTTGCCGACGGCAAAGACCGCGTCCGGCGTCCGCTCCGCGGCATGATCCATCGACACGACCGCGCGCGTCACGCCGCGCGCCTTTGCCTCCTCCGCGACGGACGGCTCCGCCATGTGGCAAAGCGCCTCGCCGCCGAGCTTGCGGAGCGCCGGCTTGCTCACGCCCGCGAGCGCCATGTTGGTATCCGTGACGATCGTCGCGCCGCCGCGCAGCGCCGCAAGCGCGCGGGGCACGGCGTCCTTCGTGAAGCGCAGGTTTTCCGCATAGTCAAAATCCGCCGTCGTGTGGATAACGCGGCGGACGACTGTTTTCATCTCCTCCGGCAGCACGACGCCGCGGCCTGCGAGCTCGGCGTCGATGATGCGCATGCTTTCCCGCTCGATCTCCGCGGGTCTCGTAAACTCCATCAGGCAAATTCCTCCATCACGCGGTAGACCGCGTCCATATCGAGCGCTTCGCGCACCCCCTGCGCAAGCAGGTCGTACTGCCGTTCCTTGTACGCCCGCCACGGCTCCGCCGCGGCGGCGCTTTTTTCGATCCCCTTGCGCTCGCACAGCCAGAGCGCGAGCTTTTCCACCGCCGAGGCGCTGTCGAACAGCCCGTGGAGGTATGTGCCGAGCACGTTTCCCTGCCGGCAGCCGTCCGCCTCGCCGTTTTCCAGGCGGCAAAACGCTTCGCCGCGCACCTCGGTCGTCCCCATGTGGATCTCGTAGCCGTCGAGCGCCGCGCCGTCGAGCGGCCCGCCCGTGACGGTCGCGCGCACGCGCGTGAGCGTCTTTTCCGGCTCGAACGCCGTCACGCAGGGCAAAAGCCCCATGCCGCGCAGGCTTTTGAGGCTCCCTTCGACGCCGGAGGCGTCGTCGATGCGCTCGCCGAGCATCTGATAGCCGCCGCATACGCCGAGTACCGGCGCGCCGTTCGCGGCGAGCCTCTGCACGGCGGTTTCCAGCCCGCTCTCGCGCAGCCAGAGCAGGTCGTCCATCGTGCTTTTCGTGCCGGGCAGAATCACGAGGTCGGGCGCGCCGAGCTTCGATGTGCGCTCGACATAGCGCACGCCGAGCAGCGGATGCGTCTCCAGCGGCGCGAAGTCTGTGAAATTCGAGATGTGCGGCAGGCGCACCACCGCGACGTCGAGCGGCTTGCGCGCGTCGGTGACGCCGAGCCGCGGCGCGAGCGAATCCTCGTCGTCGATCTCCACGCGCAGGTACGGCACGACGCCGAGCACGGGGACGCCCGTCAGGTCCTCGATCTGCCGGAGGCCCGGGCGCAATATCTCCACGTCGCCGCGGAATTTGTTGACGACAAGCCCGCGCAGCCGCGCGCGCTCCGTTTCGCTCAGCAGCATCGCCGTCCCGTAGAGCTGCGCGAACACGCCGCCGCGGTCGATGTCGCCCGCGAGCAGCACCGGCGCGTCGATCAGCTCCGCAAGCCCCATGTTGACGATGTCGTTCTCGCGCAGGTTGATCTCGGCGGGGCTACCCGCCCCCTCGACGACGATGACGTCGTTCTCATCGGCAAGGCTTTCGTATGCCGCCATGATCTCGGGGATCAGCTGCTTTTTATAGGCAAAGTAGTCCGCCGCCTTCATCTGCGCGCGCACCTGTCCGTTCACGATGACCTGGCTCCCGACGTCGCTCGACGGCTTGAGCAGGATCGGGTTCATGCGCACGTCCGGCTCGACCCCCGCCGCCTCCGCCTGCGCGACCTGCGCGCGGCCCATCTCAAGTCCCTCGCGGGTCACATAGCTGTTGAGCGCCATATTCTGGCTCTTGAACGGCGCGACGCGCAGCCCGTCCTGCCGGAAAATCCGGCACAGCGCCGTACACAGCAGGCTCTTGCCCGCGCCGGACATCGTCCCCTGCACCATGATTCGTCTTGCGCTCATGCCAGCACCTCCCCGATCGCCGCGACCAGACGGTCGTTGTCCTCCCGCGTCCGCACCGCGGCGCGGTACCAGGTCTCGTCCAAGCCCTCGAAATCGCCGCAGCCGCGAAGCAGTATCCCGCGCTCGCACAGCGGCCCGCCCAGCGGCGTTTCGCTGCGGAACAGCAGGAAATTCGCCTCGCCCGGTATCACACACAGCCCGAGCGCGCGAAGCGCCGACGTAAGTCGCGGCCGCTGCGCCGTTATCAAAGCGCGCAGTTGGTTTACATAATTATCCTCTTGCAAGGCGGCAAGCCCCGCCGCCTGCGCGAGCGACGACACGCTCCACGGCGGCGCGGCGCGGCGCATCGCGTCCAGAAACGCCGCGTCCGCGCACAGCGCGTACCCGAGCCGCGCGCCCGCCATACCATAGAGCTTCGTAAACGCCCCGAGGATCAGCAGCCGCGGGCAGTCGCCCAGTTCGCCCTTCATCGTGTGCGCTTCCGGCTCGTCGAGGAAATCGACAAAGCACTCGTCGAGCAGCAATCGCGTCCCCGTTTCCCGGCAGCGCCGCACGATGCGGTGCAGCAGCGCCGGTTCGATCGTGCGCCCCGTCGGGTTGTTTGGATTACATAATACTACAAAATCTATATTATGGTCTACTTTACATAATATTTCTTCCGGCACCGCAAACGGCTCCGCGAGCGGGAAGCGCACGACCTCACAGCCGCACGAGCCCAGCGCCGCCTCGTACTCGGCAAAGCACGGCGCGGTCACGAGCGCGCGGCGCGGCTTTGCCGCGAGCGCCGCGCGCCAGATGAGATCCGACGCGCCGCCGCCGCACAGCACCCACGCGGGCGAGACGCCCTCCTTTTCCGCGACGCCCTCGCGCAGCGCGCGGCAGTCCGGGTCGGGATAGCGGTCGATCCCCGCCGCCGCGCGGCAGATCGCCTCCCGCACGCCCTCCGGCACGCCGAGCGGGCTGACGTTCGCCGAAAAATCAAACGGCGCGAAGCCGTATTCACGTTCAAACGCGGCGCAGTCGCCGCCGTGCTTTCGTTCCATCAAAGCATCCTCACGATCCCAAATCGTATCGCCGCGCACACGAGCAGCAGCAGTATCCCCGCGCAGTACATCATGCGGTTCGCGCGCAGGATGTCCTCCGGCTCGCAGGAACGCAGCGCGTCGCCGAGCGTTGCTTTTTCGTACCGCTTGCCGAAGTACCATGCCTCCCCGCCGAGCTGCACGCCCAGCGCGCCCGCGCAGGCGCTCTCGGTCTGCCCGGAGTTGGGGCTCGCGTGTTTGCGCGCATCGCGCCGCCAGATCGCAAAGGCGCGCTTCGCGTCGTGCCCCGTCAGACCGGCGGCGAAAATCCAGAAGAGCGCCGCGACGCGGGACGGCAGATAGTTCGCCGCGTCGTCCAGCTTCGCCGCCGCGCGCCCGAACCAGAGATATTTCTCGCTCTTGTAACCCACCATGCTGTCCATGGTGTTGATCGACTTGTAGACGAGCGCCAGCGGCGCGCCGAAAAGCATCATACAGAGAAGCGGCGCGGCGACGCCGTCGGAAAAGTTCTCCGCAACCGTTTCCACCGCCGCCTTGGCGACGCCCTCGGCATCGAGGCGCTCCACGTCGCGCCCCACGATGCGCGCCACCGCTTTTTGCGCGCGCGCCAGATCTCCCGACCGCAAAGCTTCAAAGACGCGGCGGCTCTCCGAGGCAAGCCCTTTCGATGCGAGCGCCTGCGCGCACCAGAAGATTTGCAGCGCCAGCTCCGCGCACGGATGCACGCGCCGCGCAAGCAGGCACGCGCCCCATGTGAGCGCAAGCGTCAGCAGCGGCAGCGAGATCGCAAGCAGCGCGCCGCAGCGGCGTTCGCCCGCCGGCGTTTGGGGAAAGCGCGCCCGCACGGTACGCTCGAACCACGAGATGTACTTTCCCATGATAACGACCGGGTGCGGCAGCCACGCCGGGTCGCCGAACAGAAGATCGAGCGCGAAGCCCGCGAGCACGGCATACAGGATCAGCATGGCGCGCCGCCCTTCACATAGCTCACGGTCTCAAGCAGCCGCAGCTTTTTCTTC
The DNA here is from genome assembly GCA_015068465.1 of Oscillospiraceae bacterium. Classification (GTDB taxonomy): domain Bacteria; phylum Bacillota; class Clostridia; order Oscillospirales; family Oscillospiraceae; genus Hominicoprocola. The sequence continues at coordinate 12,505 of SVKM01000031.1, forward strand.
TCCGCCCACAGCGCGGCGTTATAGTCCAGCACATAGCCCCCGCCGTTCGGCGGAAGCAGGGCAAAATAGTCGCTCTCCGGCAGCGAACAGAACGACATCACGGCGCGCTGCGTACCGCCGTGCGCAACGATGACAAGGCGCTCGTCGCCCCGCGCCGCGGCACGCTCGAGCAGCTTGTCGAACGCGGCGCATACGCGCGCGCAAAATTCCGCGCGGTCCTCCCCGTTCGGACAGCGGCCCGTGCAGCCGCCGTCCACCCACGCGCGGTAGGCGGGATCGTCCGCCATCTCGTCCGCGGTGCGTCCGTCGAAGTCGCCAAAATCCATCTCCTCAAGGCCGGGGACCGCCTCCTGCCGCGCATCGGGGAACAGGACCGCCGCCGTCTGGCGCGCGCGCAAAAGCGGCGAAACATAGACGAGCCGCGGCGAAAAATCCGCCGCGCAAAGCTCCGCGCGCCCCGCCTCGGACAGCGGGATATCCAGCATGCCCTGATAGCGGTGCCGGTCGTTGAATTCCGTGCGCCCGTGGCGCAGCAAATAAATCGTCATTTCTCTTTTCCCTTGATCGTCTTCGGTATGCCGCAGAACACGCGCACGACCGTCTCCGCGCGCTGCGCGAGAAGGCACGCGAGCCGCCCCGCGCGCTCCCGTGCGGCGCGCTCGGCGGGGTCGAGCGGCACCACGCCGCCCCCGACCTCGGCGGCGATCACCGCGTCGCAGCGCGAAAGCTCGTCGGCAAGCGCCTCGACGTCCTCGCGCTCCCGCGCCAGCTCCTGCGCGTCGCAGACGCAGCGCGCTTCCAACTCCGCGTCGTCGCAGCCGAGCATCTGCTTGGCAACGGCGCGTTTCCCGCTGTAGAGCGGGCCGGTAATAAAGATCATCGCAGCCTCCCCAAATACGGCGTGATAACCAGCGCCGCCAGCATCCAGAATTCCGTCTTCACCAGAAACCAGCCCGCGAGGTCGCCGGAAAGCCCGCCGAACTCCCGCCGCGCCGTGTCGGCGTAATGGATCGCGGTCACGAGCAGCACGCAGACCTCCACGAAAAATACCGTTCGCCCGCCGTGCAGATAGAGTCCCGCGATGCACGCGCCCGTCACAGCCGCGAGGATCGCGCCGGTGCGTTTCTTATCCGCCTTGTCCGCGAACGTCCGCGCGAGGCTCGACCCCTCCGCGACCGGCAGCACGGTCAGCGCAAGGCCGGAAAGCGCCCGCGAGAGCACAAAGCCCAGCCCCACGCACCAAAGCGCCGCGCCCGTCGGCTCAAAGGCGCAGCAGAGCGCGAAGTACGCGACGAAGTACACGCACAGCCGGATCACCGCGAACGCGCCGCAGTGCGCATCGCGCAAGATCTCCCGCTTGCGTTCGGGCGAGGCGTGGCTCGCGAGCGCGTCGGAGGTGTCGGCGTACCCATCGAGGTGGATGCCGCCGGTCACGAGCGCGGACAAAGCGCACAAAACCGCGCCGCGCAGAAGCGCCGGCAGCGCAAGAAAATCGCACAGCGCGCACGCGCCCCACCACGCAAGCCCCAGCGCCGCGCCGACAAGCGGGAACACGGCGAGCGCGCAGCGCATGTTTTTCTCGTTCCATTCGATGCGCGGCACGGGCAGCGCCGAGTACATCCCGAACGCCACCGCCACGGTCTCCAAAATCCACATCAGCGCGGCTCCTCCCCCTTGTAATACTCCGCTATCCCGCACGCAACCTCGCACACGCCGTCCGCAAGCGCGGCGAGGCGTTGGTTTACTTCGCCGAGCACGCGCAGATAGCGCGCCGTGTCGCCCGCGTAGTCCATCCCGCCGGACGCGGTCTCGTTTGAGACGATCACGAGCGCGCGGCAGCGTCGTTGCAGCGCCTCCACACCGCGCACGACCGCGTCCGCCGCGCCCTCCCCGCTGCCCGACGGGTCGTACAGCTCGTTCGCGCAGAGGTTGCCGACGTCCTCCAGCAGCACGACGGAGCCATGCGGGACATCCGCCGCCTCTAAGTTAACATAACATTCAATCGTCTGAAACCCGCGTCCCGCGCGCTGCGCGCGGTGCTTTGCAATACGCGCGGCAGCTTCCGCTCCAAACGGCTGCATGGTCGCAAGGTAGATGCGCGGCGCGCCGCCAGATAATTTACATAATATTTCTTCCGCATAGGCGCTCTTGCCGCTCGCCGCGCCGCCTGCCACAAGGATCGTCATTGCGGCGTGTACGGCTCGATGCCGCCCTCCGTAAACGTATAGCCCTCGCGATAAACCGCGAGCGCCATATCCAGCAGCGGCATCGCCGCGACCGCGCCCGTACCCTCGCCGAGGCGCATCTCCGCCGTGATGAGCGGCTTTTTGCCGAGCGCGCGCAGCACCATCGCACCCGCGGGCTCCGCCGAAACGTGGCTCGCGAGCATCGCCTTTCGCGCATTCGGACAAAGCCTCGCCGCGCACAGCGCCGCGACCGCGCTGGGAAAACCGTCGATCAGCACCGGCACGCGGCAGAGCGCACTGCCGAGAAAGAGCCCGCACATGCCCGCGAGGTCAAACCCGCCGAGCTTCGCGAGCACGTCGAGCGCGTCGTTCCGGTCCGGTTGGTTTACATAAATCCCGTCCCGGATCGCCGCGACCTTCCGCGCAAGCCCCTCGTCGGAAAGCCCCGCGCCGCGGCCGGTCACCGTTTCCGGTTCGACGCCGAGCAGTGCCGACGCGACCGCGGACGAGGTCGTCGTGTTGCCGATCCCCATTTCGCCCGTGGCGAGCAAACGCGCGCCATGCGCCGCCTCCTCGCGCGCCAGCTCCAAGCCCGTGAGGATCGCCGCCTCCGCCTGGGCGCGCGTCATCGCGGCGCCTTGCGTAAGGTCTGCCGTGCCGTTCCCGATGCGCCGGTCCAGCACGCCCTCGCAGCCGGGAAAATCGCGGATCCCCATGTCCACGGGCACGACGCGGCAGCGCGCGAGCGCCGCCATGCGGCACACGGATGTCCTTCGCAGCGCAAGCTGTCGCGCGACGGCGGCGGTCACGCTGCTCCCCGTCTGCGTCACGCCCCGCGCCACCACGCCGTTGTCGGCGCACAGCACGATCACCGCGCGCGCTGAAATATCCACGTCCGCGCTGCCCGTCAGCGCCGCGATATCGCAGATCGCCGCCTCCAGCAGCCCGAGGCTGCCGAGCGGCTTCGCGCAGGCGTCCCAGCGCGCCTGCGCCGCGGCGCGCGCAGCTTCGTCCGGCGGTTCGATTTGTTCGATAAGTTTACATAATTCCATGTTCTGCTCCATATTGCGCCGCGGCGGCGGCAAACCGCTCCGCGAGCGCGGGATTTCCCGCGAAATAGAGGTGTGGGAACGCGGCGTAGAGCGTATCGCTCACATAGCCGCCGCGCCACGTCCTGCCGCTGAGGGGTTTTGTCAGTGAAAATGCGCCGCCGTTTTCGCTCGAATCCCAATGGTGGAACTCGTGGACGGGAAACGCCTCGCCCGCGCGGAACAGCAGGCTGTCCGCCTCCGCCGTCAGAACCGCGTAGCCGAAGCGGACGAGCTTGCCCGCGTCCGCCGCGCTTCCGGGCAGGACGCCCGCCATCGGGTACGCCGTTCCGGCTTCGTCGCACAGCGCCGCGCCGAGATACAAAAAGCCGCCGCACTCCGCAACGGTCGGGAGAGCGCCGCGCACCGCCGCCGCGACCGCGCGGCGCATCGGTTCGTTTTCCGCGAGCTGACGCGCGTACAGCTCCGGGTAGCCGCCGGGCAGGTAAAGCCCGCCGATGCCCTCGGGCAGCGCCGCGTCGTGCAGGGGGCTGAAAAACGAAAGCGCCGCGCCGAGGCGCTCGAAGGTTTCCAGCGTTTCTTCGTAGGCGAAGCAAAACGCCTCGTCCCGCGCCACCGCGATGCGGCAGCGCTTTGCAAGCGGCGCCGCTTCGCTCTCCGGCTCCGGCGGCGCGCCGTCAAAGTTTTCAAGCAGGCGCTCCATGTCGACGTTCGCCTCGAACGCGTCCGCGAGCGCCGCCAGTCTTTCGTCCAGATCGTCGATCTCCCGCGCGGTCAGAAGCCCCAAATGGCGGCTTTCGAGCTTCGCCGCGTCGAGCCTTGGGAGGCACCCGAGCACCGGCACGCCCGTTTCCTCTTCGAGCGCGGGCGCGAGGCTTTTGCACAGCATCGGCGGGCACTCGTTGAGAACAACGCCTGCGATATGGCTGTTCGCCCGGAACTCCCGCAGTCCGCGCACCGCCGCCGCAAGCGTCAGGCCGGCGCCGCGCGCAGGCAGGACCAGCAGCACGGGAATATCAAGCGTATCCGCGACGTGCCACGCGCTCGCGCGATCCGTCGTGCCGCCGAGCCCGTCGTAAAAGCCCATCGCGCCCTCGACGACCGCCGCGCCGTGTCCCCGGCACGCGCGGGCAAAGAGCGACTTTGCATATGCCTCGCCGCTCAGGAACAGATCGAGGTTATGGCTCTCGACGCCGAGGATCGCGCGGTGGAACATCGGGTCGATGTAATCCGGCCCGCATTTGAACGCACAGGGGTCGAGCCCGCGTTTTTTGAGCGCCCGCAGCAGCGCGCACGCGACCGTTGTTTTCCCGCAGCCGGACGCCGGCGCGGCGACCAGGAGCCGGATCATGTCGCCGCCTCCCGCTGCGCGCAGAGGAGAAACACCGGGTTGTTCGCGAGCAGCAGATGCAGCCGCGCCCCCGGCTTCGCGCGGCTCACCGCGAGCTGCGTTGCCTCCGCGTCGAGCCCGCGCGCGGCAAACACGTCCAGCGCCGCGGACAACGTTTCGAGCGCGATGGCGGAAACGCACAACCGGGCGTTCGGATTCTTTTGCAGCGCCGCATCCACGATCGCCGCGAGCGCGCCCTCGCTCCCGCCGACAAACACCGCGTCCGGCGCGGGCAGGCCCTCCAGCGCCTCCGGCGCCTTTCCGCGCACGAGGCGCAGGTTCCACGCGCCGAAGCGCTCGCGGTTCTGTTCGATCAGCGCGCAGGCTTCGTCCTTGTACTCCACCGCGAACACGCGTCCCCGCCGCGCCGCGAGCGCCAGCTCCACCGATACGCTGCCCGTGCCCGCGCCGACGTCCCAGACGGTATCGCCGGGACGGATCGCAAGCTTGCCGAGGATCGCGGCGCGCACCTCCTGCTTGGTCATCGGCACGCCGCCGCGGATAAACGCGTCGTCCGGTATGCCGCCCGCGCGCTCGCGGGGGCGCGGCGCGGCGTCCACGAGCAATACGGACAGCGGCGCGAATTCCATTTCCGCGCATGCCGCCGCCGTGCTCGTCACAATGCGTTCGTTCGGATAGGAAAGGTTCTCCCCCACCACGGCGCGCAGCGCGCCGAGCCCCGCGTCCGTGAGCGCGCGGCAGAGCGTCGCGGGCGTATTGCTGCCGCCGGTGAGGAAAAACGCGGGGTTCCCGCCCATCACCGCCGCGATCGGGTCGCAGTCCACGCCGTGCGCGGAGCAAAGTGCCCAGTCCTGCCACGGCTCGCCGAGGCGCGCCGCCAAAAGCTGCACGCTGGAGAGCCCCGGCAGTACACGGCAGTCGATGTTCCGCTCCCGCAGCAGTGTGAGCAGGTTTTTCGCGCCGGAATAAAAGCCCGTATCGCCGCTGAAAACGATGCAGGGGCGCTCCGCGCGGGATCCCTCGATATGCGCGAGGACGTCCGCCGCACGCGTCGCCGCGGCGCGTTTTTGCCCTTCGATCGCTGGAAGGCTCTCGAGCAGGCGCTGCGCGCCGAGAACGATCTCCGCGCGCTCCAAAGCCTCCCGCGCCTCCGCGGTGAGGGTGCCGGGCGTTCCGCCAAGCCCGATCAGAGTCACTTGCACGAAAGCATCGCCTCACATTCCCGTAAGATCTCTTCAAAGCCCGCGCCGCTCTCCTCCGGGCGGCGCAGGACGAGAAGCGTCGCGCCGGTCTCGCGCGCCGCCTCCGCCTTTTCCGGAAAGCCGCCCGCCGCGCCGCCGTCTTTTGTGACGACATACGCGATCTTGTACTGGTGCATCAGCGCCGCGTTCAGTTCACGCGAAAACGGCCCCTGCATGGCGATGATGTTGCGGTGCGGTATCCCCGCCGCCTCGCAGGCGGAGATGCCCTCGTGCGAGGGCAGCACGCGCGGATAGAGGCGGTTTGCGTCGAGCGCCGCGAACATGGGCAGCTCCTTCGCGCCGGTC
>SVKM01000032.1 GCA_015068465.1 Oscillospiraceae bacterium
AGGGCCAGCGCATGACCGAGGCGGGTCCCTCCGTGCCGGTCGAGATCACGGGCCTCGGCGACGTGCCGGGCGCGGGCGCGACGTTCAACGCCGTCGCCGACGAGCGCCTTGCCCGCGAGCTCGTCGAGCAGCGCAAGGAAGAGGAAAAGCTCAAGGCGAGCGGCCCCGTCACGAAGGTTTCGCTCGAGGATCTGTTCAGCCAGATCCAGGCGGGCGAGATGAAGAACCTCAACATCATCGTCAAGGCGGACGTCCAGGGCTCCGTCGAGGCGGTCAAGACCTCGATCGAGAAGCTCTCGAACGACGAGGTGCGCGTGCGCGTCATCCACGGCGCGGTCGGCGCGATCAACGAAAGCGACGTCATGCTCGCGTCGACCTCGAACGCGATCATCGTCGGCTTCAACGTGCGCCCCGACGCGGTCGCGGCGGAGAGCGCGAAGCGCATGCACGTCGATATGCGCATGTACCGCGTTATCTACGACGCGCTCGACGAGATCGAGGCGGCGATGAAGGGCATGCTGTCCCCGAAGTTCCGCGAGAGCGTCATCGGCCACGCCGAGGTGCGCCAGACCTACAAGGTCTCGAGCGTCGGCACGGTCGCGGGCTGCTACGTCACCGACGGCAAGATCCAGCGCGGGAGCGAGGTGCGTATCGTGCGTGACGGCATCGTCGTCCACGAGGGCGCGCTTGCGTCCCTCCAGCGCTTCAAGGACGCGGTCAAGGAGGTCGCGAGCGGCTACGAGTGCGGCCTGAGCTTCGAGAAGTTCAACGACATCAAGCTCGGCGACGTGGTCGAGGCGTATATCATGGAGCAGATCGAGCAATAACATACCAAAGGGGCGGGCGCGAACGCCCGCCCCTTTTCACCGCTCCGGCAAAGGAGGAATCACTATGGCAAGCAATCGCATCAACCGCATCAACGAGGAGATCCAGAAGGAGCTTTCCTCGCTCTTCCGCACGCTCAAGGACCCGCGCGTCCAGGGCGGCATGGTGACGGTCACGCACGTCGACACCACGACGGACCTGCGCTACTGCCGCGTGTTTGTGAGCGTGCTGGACAAGGAGCAGGAAAAGGACGTTCTGAAGGGCCTCAAGAGCGCCGCGGGCTATCTGCGCCGCGAGCTGGGACAGGCGCTGCAGCTGCGCTACACGCCGGAGCTGCAATTCACCGCGGACGACTCCATCGAGTACGGCGCGCACATTCTCGAGATGCTGCGCGACCCCACGATCGTCAAGCCCGCGAACCCCGCCAACGAAAACATCAAATTAGAGGATGAAGACTGATGCTGACCGTCAGGGAAGTCGCGGAGTTTCTCCGCGCGCATGACAACTACCTCATTCTGACGCACAAGAGTCCCGACGGCGACACGCTGGGCTGCGCGGCGGCGCTTTGCCATATGCTGCGCGGCGCCGGCAAGACCGCGTGGCTTCTGAAAAACGACGAGGTCGTGGCGTTCTACGCGCCCTACGTCGAGGGGCTGTGGGCGGCGGACGACTATGCGCCGGAAACGGTCGTGTCCGTCGACCTCGCGGCGCTGGGGCTGTTCCCCAAAAACGCCGAGCCGTACCGCGACAGGGTCGACCTCGCCATCGACCACCACCCGAGCTATGAGGGCTTCGGGAAGCGCTCGTGCGTGCATCCCGAGTGCGCCGCCTGCGGCGAGATCTTGTATGAGATCGCCGTGGAGCTGGGGCAGGTGACGAAGGAGGTCGCGCTGCCGCTCTACGTCGCCGTGGCGACCGACACGGGCTGCTTCGTCTACACGAACGTCACGGCGAACACGCACCGCGTCGCCGCGGCGCTGATCGACACGGGCATCGACTTCCGCGCGGCGAACAAGCGCCACTTCCGCACGAAGACGAAAAAGCGCCTCGCGCTCGAAGCGCGGCTTTTTGAAACGATGGAATTCTTCGACGACGAGCGCATCGTCGTGGTGCAGCTGCCGCTCTCGCTCCAGAAGGAGCTCGCGCTCACCGAGAACGACACCGACGACCTCTCCGCGCTCGGCGGGCTGGTCGAGGGCACGGACTGCTCGATCACGATGAAGGAAAAGGAGAGCGGCGAGTGGAAGATCAGCGTGCGCACGGGCGCGCGCGTCAACGCGACGAAGGTCTGCGAGAAGTTCGGCGGCGGCGGGCATAAGGCGGCGTCCGGCTGCGTCATCAAGGGGCTGACGCAGGAGGAGACCAAGCGGGCGATCGTCGCCGCGGCGATGGAGGTCGCGGAGGATGCCTGACGGGATCGTGGTCATCGACAAGCCCGCCGGCTGGACAAGTATGGACGTGTGCGCGAAGCTGCGCGGCGCCTTTCACGAAAAGCGCGTGGGACACGCGGGAACGCTCGACCCGATGGCGACGGGCGTGCTGCCCGTGTTCGTCGGGCAGGCGACCAAGGCGGTCCCCTTTGCCGAGGACGGCAAAAAGGAGTACCGCGCCGCGCTGCGCCTGGGGCTTACGACCGACACGCAGGACACGACCGGCACGGCGCTGTGCTCCGTTCCCGCGAACGTTGCGGAGGACGAGCTGCGCGCGGCGCTGCCGCGCTTTTTGGGCGAGATCGGGCAGATCCCGCCGATGTACTCCGCCGTTAAGATACAGGGCAAAAAGCTCTACGAGCTGGCGCGCAAGGGCGTGGAGGTCGAGCGAAAGCCGCGAACGGTCACGATCTACGAGCTGGAGCTGCTCGGACGCGAGGAAAACGGCGACTGGGGCCTGCGCGTCGTCTGCTCGAAGGGGACGTACATCCGCACGCTCTGCCACGACATCGGCGCAGCCCTCGGCTGCGGCGGCGCGATGAGCGCGCTCAGACGCACGATGGCGGCGGGCTATACGATCGGCGAAGCCGTGACGCTCGACGACGCGCTCGCGCGCGGCGCGGCGCTGCTGCGCCCGGTGGACAGCCTGTTCCGGGAGCATCCGGCGTACACGATCCCGGACGCGGAGACCGAGCGGCGCTGCCGCTGCGGGAATCCGATGCGCGCGTCCCTCGCGGACGGGACCTACCGCGTCTACGGCGCGGACGGGGCCTTTCTGGCGCTGTCCGAGGCAAAGGACGGCGTTTTGACGGCACGGCGAAACTTTTTCAGCACATAAAGGACAAGGCATGGAAGAAAAAACAGTTATTGCCCTCGGCTTTTTTGACGGGGTGCATATCGGACACGGCGCGCTGCTGCGCAAGACCGTGGAGCGCGCGCGGGAGCTGGGCGCCGTGCCCGCGGCGTTTACCTTTGACCGCGCGCCCAGGGAATTTGTCACGGGCGTCCCCGTGCCGCTGCTCACAAGCGTGGACGAGCGCTGCGCGCTCATCCGGGAGCGGTACGGCATCGAGCGCACGATCGTCGCGCCGTTCGACCGCGACATGATGACAATGTCGGCGGACGACTTTCTCGAAGGGCTGCTCGTCGGGCGCTGTCACGCCGCCCACCTCGTCGCGGGGCACGACTACCGCTTCGGCTACAAAAACGAGGGCACGCCCGAGCGGCTCCGCGCGTGGTGCGCGGCGCACGGGCTCGGCTGCGACGTGATCGAGAAGGTCGAGCTCGACGGCGTGACCGTCAGCTCCACGCACATCCGCTCGCTCGTCGAGGCCGGCGACATGGAGCGCGCCGAGGCATTTTTGGGGCACCCTTACGCGATCACGGGCGTCGTGAGGCACGGCAAGCACCTCGGCACCGAGGCGCTGTTCCCGACGGTCAACCTCATGCCGGAGCCTTGGCGCATCCTGCCGCGTTTCGGCGTGTACGCGGTGCGCGCGGCGCTGCCGGACGGGAAAACCTGCGCGGGCGTGACGAACGTCGGCGTCCGCCCGACGATCGTGGACGACGACCGCGTGACGATCGAAACGTATCTGATCGACTTTGACGGCAACCTCTACGAAAAGCCGATCAGGATCGAATTCCTGCGCTATCTGCGCAGGGAGAAGAAGTTCGATTCGATGCAGGAGCTGCACCGTCAGATCGAAAAGGATATCGAAACAAGCAGAAGCGCAGGCGCGGCCGCGGAAACGCGCAGCGCCTGCTGAAAAGGAGCGCAGCGGCAGCGGAAAAAGACGCGCCGCGTATCGACAAAACAGCGCCGGACGGAAGGGCACAGAGCTGCCGGATCCATCCGGCGCTTTTCTCTTTTGGGGAAGTCCGAAACCGTGTTTTCTCTTTTGGCACGACAAAAGAGAAAAGGCGGTTTCGGAAAGTGTTTTGAGGCCCCATTTCCCGACGGGAAAATCCATCTTCATTTCCTACAATGGAAAATCGGAGGTGGACAAGCCGTGAAACAATTTTTCGCGCTCCGGCGCGAGACGATCGGGAGGCTCCTCGTGTGCCTTTCCCGCACGCTGCTCGGCGCACTGCTCGCGGGCGCGCAGTTTTTCGGAGGCTACGCGCCGTTTGCCGTCGGTATGGTCGGCGCGGCGGGGCCGGGCTGGGAGGGGCTTGCCGCGCTCGTCGGCGCGGGGCTCGGCGCGCTCGTGCTGCTCGATTTCCCGCACGCGCTGCGGACGATGGCGTGCAGCGTGCTGCTCTTTACCGCAAACAACGCGTTCTGCGAGCTCAAGGCGTATCGGAAGAAGTTCTTTCTGCCCGCGCTGACGGCGGGGCTGGTGCTCGTCGTGGAGGCGATCTACGCCGTGCGCTCGGGCGGCGCGGCGGAGGCGGCGTACTGCCTGATCGCAACGGCGCTCGCGGCGCTTGCCGCGCACTGCTGCCGGACGGTCTTCGATGCTCCGGACGCGCGCGCCGCGCCGCCCTACGCCTCGCTCGTGCTGCTCACCGGCGTGCTCTCCGCGCTCGCCTCGGCACAGCTTTCCAACGGCTTTGCGCCCGGGCGCATCGCCTCGGCGCTCGCGGTGCTGTTCTTCGCGTTCGACCGCGAGATGGCCGCGGCGCTTGCCGCGGCGCTGTGCATCGGGCTTGCGATGGATCTCGGCACGCCGGACGGCACGTTCCTGCACGCGGCGTGCTACGGCTTCGCGGCGCTGCTCGCGGCGCTGCCGCGGCGCAAAAACCGCGTGCGCGCGGCTTACGCATTCGCGCTCGCGACGATCGCCTTCGCGCTGCCGCTCGGCGTGGACAGGGGCCTGCCGCTCCTGTACGAGGGGCTTGCCGGCACGCTGCTGTTTTTGCTGTTGCCGTCGAGCGCCCTGCGCGCCGCGCATGAGGCCGAACCGGCATCCGCCGTGCCGGAGGGCACGCTTCGCCATCGTCTGCGCGAGTCCGCGGACGCGCTGCGCGAGCTCTACGAGAGCGTCGCGCGCACGCGCCCGAGCGAGGAGGAGAACCCCGCGATCGTCTTCGACCGCGCCGCCGAGGCGGTCTGCCGCGACTGTCCTCAGCGCGCGCTGTGCTGGGAAAAGGAGTACGGGCGCACCTACAACGCGCTGAGCGACGCGACCGCGGCGCTGCTGCGCAACGCGCAGGCGCGCGCCGAGGATTTTTCAGCCTACTTCTCCGGCCGCTGCGTGCGCTTTTCGAGCTTTCTCGCCGCGGTCAACACCGAGCTGCGCGCGTTTTTGCTGCGCAGGCAGTACCGCACACGCCTCGACGAGGCGTACCTGCGCTCCGCGGGGCAGTACGCCCAGCTCTCGGAGCTTTTGTCGCAGGCGGCGGAGCGCCCTGCGGCGGCGGAAGCGGCGGGCGCGGGCGCGATCGCGTACCGCGTCGGCGTCACGCTGCGCCCCAAGGAGGGCGAGGACGTCAGCGGCGACAGCGCGAGCACCTTTGAGACCGAGGCGGGCGAGCTGTGCCTGCTGCTCTCCGACGGCATGGGCAGCGGCGAGGAGGCACGGCGCGAGTCGGCGTTCGCCGTGCGCCTGCTCGAACGTTTCCTGCGCGCCGGAGTCGACGCTCCGCCCGCGCTCAAGACCGTCAACAGCGCGCTGGGACTGCGCGCGGAGATCTCCGACAGCTTCGTGACCGTGGATCTTCTGACGCTCTCGCTCAAAAACGGCGAGGGCGAGCTCTACAAGTACGGCGCGGCGCCGTCGTACATCAAGCAGGGCCGCCGCGTGCGGCGCGTGACCTGCTCGTGCCTGCCCGCGGGGCTTGCCGAGGGCGCGGCGCCGCCGGAAACGACGCATATCCGCCTCGCGGGCGGGAGCTGGCTCGTGATGGTGACCGACGGCGTCGCCGACGCCGCGGACGACGCGTGGCTGCAAGCCCTGCTCGCCGATTGGGACGGCGAAAACCCGCAGATGCTGGTCTCCTCCATCCTCGCCGACAGCTACGAGCACAAGGGCACCGCAGACGACGCGGGCGTGCTGGCGCTCTACCTGCCCGAGAAAAAGGACGCGCCGCGCGAGGTATAACGCCGCCGTTTTTTGGAAATACTCCTGCCTGGAATACATGTGCAAGGAGTGGTGCGCTTTGGTAAAGGGAACATCCCGGCGCGTGATCGTCGTCGATTCGCCGGACGCGGAGCTGTTCGAGCAGGCGATCTTCATTGTGCGCAGCGACCTCGCGAGCGAGCGCGGCGTGAGCGCGCAGATGCTCGTCGACGAGGCGTGCCGCGTCGCGAAAAGCTGCACGCGCGGCAAAATGAAGCGGCGCCGGACGCTTGCGCCGCTTTCCTGGCGCGCGTCGCCGGTCTTCTGGAGCCTGCTCGGCGCGCTGGGCGTCGGGGCCGCGTGGCTGACGGCGGCGCTGGTGTAAACAAAATACGCAAAAAACCGGAGCTTCGGCTCCGGTTTTTCGACATATTGCGCCATATCCGCAGAAATTATCAAGATATAGACTCTTGACAGCGGTGTGCCGATTGCGCTACAATGTTTCCGAATATGGGGGTATTATGCCCTTTTGTGAAGGAGGCTGATCGGTATGCGCAAAATCAGCGCGTGGCTGCTCGCCGCGGCGCTGGCATTGTCCCTGCTGCCGACTGCGTTCGCCGCGGAGGAGACGGTCATCACCGTCCACCCGCCCGGAGGGCGCGTCAAGGCGGGCGACACGTTCACCGTCACGGTGGATATCAGCGGAAACCCGGGGCTGTGCGGGGTGCAGTTTACGCTGACCTACGACCACGACACGCTGGAGTGTACCGACATCGGCATAGGACCTGTTCTCGAAAGCATGATGACGGTAACAAATTCGGATGCGCGCGGTGAAGGTGCGTTTGTTGGGGCGATGGCTCTCAGTGAAACTGACAAAAACGGGCAACTCGCCACGTTCTATTTCACCGCAAAGCAGGATTCGTCTGCAAACTCTTTTACTCTTGCGAACATAGAGCTGTCGGACTATGACAGCAATGTGCTTCCGGCAACCACAGCGCTCAGTCAAACCGGCGGCAGCGCGCCGAGCGCGCCGTCTCCGGAGGTTAGAACACCAGACGAGGCGCTGACGCCGAACGCGGAGGCCTTGCAGCGTCAGCCGTCGACGACGACCCAGCCGGAGCAGACAAAGCCGGCGGAGACCACGACGCCCACAACGCCGGAGTCGACCCAGACCCCGACCACGCCTCCGACGAACCAGACCACGCCGACCACCCAGCCCGTGACGCCGACCCAAATCCCCGGCGGCGCGGACATCGCCTTTACCGACACGGCGGGCCACTGGGCGGTGAACTGGATCACGCTCGCCGCAAGGCGCGGCATTTTCAAGGGCAACCCGGACGGCACGTTCAAGCCGAACAATCCGGTGAGCCGCGGCGACTACGTCCTCACGCTCTACCGCATGGCGGGCGAGCCGGCGCTGCCGGCGGGCGCGAACGCGGCCCCGTTTGCCGACGTTCCGGCGACGGCGTACTACGCCAAGGCAGTCGCGTGGGCGTACGCGAACGGCTTCGTCAGCGGGCGCGGGAACGGCTTCGACCCGAGCGCGAGCGTCACGCGGCAGGAGGCGATGAAGATCCTCTTCGCCTACGCCGGCGGACAGAGCGGCATGGAGCTGCTGCTCGCGGGTATCTACAACCAAAGCTTCGCAGACAGCGCGGAGATCGCCGAATGGGCGCGCCCCGCGATGTACTGGGCGGTATACAAGGGTATCATCAACGGAATGGACGGCGGACTCGCCCCGCAGGGGCAGACGACGCGCGCCCAGATCGCGAAGATACTCGTGGAGTATCAGGATCAGGCGGAGCGAGAGGCGGCGCAAGCCGCGCAAAATCAAAGCAAAAATAATTAAGAAATAAAGGAAGGAGGAAACAAACATGAAAAAGCTTTTGAGACTCGGCATTCTCTGCGCGCTGCTCGTCGCGGCGCTGTGCGTCGGCGCACTGGCGGCGGATCTGACGCAGGGCATAACCGGCGAAACGACCGGAACTGGCGTGACGATCACCTACTACAAGGAGGACGGTACGACGGAGGTCGCTACCGTTCCGTCCTATGCTTCCAGCACGCCGCGCGGCGAGGCGGAGGCGGTTGCGAATTTCCACGCGGGCGCAGTGCGCCTGACGGTCGCGGTGACAAGCCCCGACGCTGCAAAGACGTATTTGTTGATCGTGACGGAGGATACCGAAACGCCGACGGAGAACAACATCGTCTACATCGACCAGAAATCCGGCACGGAGCTTGCATCCGGGGTATTTTCCGTGTATCCCAACGGCATTTTGAACACGGATAAAACCTATCAGATCAGGATCGCGAGCACCGACAGCGCGCTGACGAGCGTCGCGACGTTTGGTTACTATATGCAGTACGCGCTTGGCGACCTGACGCGCAGCGGCGCTGCCCGTCCGGGCATTGCGGACGGCGTTCGTATGCTCCGCATGGGAGGCGGCCTTTATCAGTATACCGCAGCGGAGAAAGCGGCGGCTGACCTCATACCAGACGGTGAAATCCTTATTAACGATGTGGTGAAAATGCTCCGTGTTGTAGGCGGTCTCGAAGAACTAAACTAAATACTATTGAAAGTCAGGAAATGATATGAAAGTTTGCAAAAAATTAATAGCAACCCTCTTGTCATTTGCTATGGTACTCAGCTTCCTCTGGGTACCTGCCTTTGCGGAGGACAACGGAAAGACCGTTGGCCTGAGCTTGGGCTATTATAGCAATAAAGAGGGTACGACTTCTATCAGTACAGTACCTGCCAACAAAAATGTATACGTTGGTCTTTTGCTTACAGGCAATACAATGGATACTCTTGTTGGCGGAATAACGGCGGTTATTCAGTTTGATAGCACTAAGTTTACTCCGACAAATTCCAGTAGTTTTTATGGTTCCCCCAAAAATGGCGCGTCTGTTACTGCAGGACTGATTACAGATACCACGAATACAATTTCGTTAACGGTTGGACACGCTGAAGGTCTTAAAGACGTTCACGGCGAAGACAACGAATTTGCGATGAATGGGTTGGTGGCATACTTTAGATTTACGGCAATCAACGAGGGTGAAAACGATTTCACCGGGTTTAAGATTGTTGAAAAGTCTAAGGACGTTAAAACCGGTGTTTCCGACACTGCTTCCAAGCTTTTCAATGTCACCGGCGTTACCAAGACGCTGAAAAACACCTTCACGCTCTCTGCGAACACCGTTGAGGTCAGCGGCACGGACGTTTCGACTGTGACGGTTTCCGGTCTGACGTCCAGCAATGACGCCGCATTGGCGCTTACCGACGCGACCTGGGCCGTTTATGCGGCGACCGATACCAACTTTACGACCCCGCTGGAGGGCTGGTCGGTCAACACCACGAGCGGCGCGCTGACCGTTCCGGGCAAGGCGGCTGAGGCCAGCTACAAGATTGTCGCAACCGGCACCGGCTCTGTCGCGGGTCAGGCTGTGATGGAGTTCAGCGTCACCCGCGCGGATGCCGCGCTTGCGTCCTACACGATCAAGAACGGCACCGACGTTGTCGTTGCGGCTGACGCGGCCAGCGGCTCGCTTGCCGTTCCCGGCGGCACCGGCAACGTCACCCTGACCGTCGGCGACGGCAAGGACCAGTACGGCGAGGATTTCACGATTTCCGCGCTGACCGTCAACACGACGCCCACCGGTGACGCCATGACGGTTACGTACTCATCCGGCAACACCTTCACGGTTGCCAACGCGACCAAGACCGGCACCATCTCGGTCACGGCGGGTTCGATTGAAAAGACCATCACTGTCACGCACGCGGGCGCGTACGTCAATGCGCTGACCGTTACCGGCAAGGGCGGCGACAGCAGCAAGTTCAGCGAGTCGACCGTCACCATCAACGGCGAGGAGAACGGCGTTACGCTGACCACCACCGCGACGGACAACTTCTCCGACCCGACCACTGGCTACACGCTGTCCATCGCGAACGCGCAGACCGGCGTCAGCGCGACCGTTGACGGCAAGGACGTCAAGGTCACCGGCAACAGCAAGGAGGGCACGTTCGACATCGTTGCGACGGACAGCGCGGACAGCAGCAAGAAGGTCACGAAGACCATCACGGTCGCGCGCAGTTCCGCCGTTGCGGATGCGACGACCATGGCGATCGGCGCCAATCCGACCGGCGCTGTGGAAATTCCCGTCACCCTGCCCACTACGGGCCCGGATAAGACTGTGACCCTCACCCTGACCGGCAAGGACCAGTTCGGCGATAATCTGGTGCTTTCCGGTGCCGGCAAGAAGGAAGTCACCTGGACGCTCAAGAAGGGTGACTCGTCCTACAGTGGCGCGGACGTTACCCTGACGAACAATGAAGACGGCACCGCGACCCTGACGGTCAAGGCTGCGGCTAAGGACAACATTGCCAGCACGCAGGACTTTACGATCACTGCGACCGTGGACATGGACAAGAGCAAGGAAACGACTGTCACCGTCAAGCGCGCGGCGAGCACGGTCGCCACCGTGACGGTCACCTCCACGGACGTCTCCGCGACCATTCCTCTGAGTGGTTCGCAGAATACGGAAGGCGCGCTCGCCGCGACAGTTACGGACCAGTACGGCGCTGATATTACGACGAGCGCGACGATCACGTGGAGCGTTTCCGATACGAACAACACCGGTGCGTCGCTGAGCGGCAGCACCATTGTGGTTCCCAGCACCGCGACCGAAAACGGCACCTTCAAGGTCAAGGCCCATGCGACCACGGCTGCGGACGCCACCGGCAAGGACAGCTCGAATGAGGCGACGGTCACGCTCGTTTCCCTGGTGTTCCCCACCATTACCGTTACGACGAAGGCCAGCCCCGTTTACGGCGATGACTGGGATACCATCGTTGAGAGCGTCAAGATCGGCGACGGAACCGCTGCGGACATCACCGGTTCCGGTATCGAGTGCAGCCCGACTCTCGCCGGCAACGCGGTCGTTGGCAAGCTGTTCCTCAAGGATCCGACCGATAAACCTGCTGCCGGTGAGGGCAGGAGCTTCACGATCTATTTCAAGGCGGATGACGGCAATTCTCCCTATCAGAACGTGACTGCCAAGACCGGCACCGTAACCGTCGCGAAGAAGGAAGTCACCGTCACTGCGGGCGATATCGCTGTGACAAAGGTCTATGATGGCGAGACGTCCTCGACGGGCGCAACCATCACCGGCGCGCTTGCGTGCACCGGAACGGTTGAGGGCGAGAGCCTGACGGTCACCCAGAACGGCGGCACCTATGCCGATGCGAGTGCCGGCAGCGGCCTCACCTTCACCTTTACCGGCTCCGGTCTGGCGTTGGCCAGCACCGAGACCGGCAACAAGGACAACTATACTATCGTTTCTTCGCAGACAACGGGCGGATTTGCAATTTCCGCTGCAAGCATCACCGCGCTGCCCGTCACGCTGAGCTGGAGCACCGACAACGCGCTGGAGTACACCGGCGAGGCGCGGACCTATGCGGGCGCGACGATCAGCAACCTCAAGGCGAGAGACGCTGACAAGGTCACGCTGACCTATGACGCCACGAACAAGGTCACGCAGACCAACGTCGGCGAGTACACCGCGACGGTCACCGGGCTTGGCGGCGACAATAAAGACAACTACACAATCACCGGCGTCGACAGCTCCACCCTCTCCCACGCGTGGAGCATCACGGCGATGGAGGTCACCGTCACGTGGTCGGTCGACGGCGAGACTGTCACCGGCACCAGCAAGTCCGTGGGCTATAATCCCAGCGGTCACATCGTGAGCTACACCGTGGCGAGCAAGAAGGACAGCACGGCTGTTGATGGCAGCCACTTCCAGCTCGCGAGCGGCAGCGCCGCGGCGAGCGTCACGAACGTCAGCTCGACCCCCTACAGCTACACGGTTGAGGGCAAGGACGCGACCGATAAGGCGAACTTCACCCCGGTCAACAACGGCACCTTCGCTCTCACGATCACGCCCGCGACGCTGACGCTGACCGGTACCGGCAGCGAGGCCGGCTCTGTCACGGTCACCGGTGTTTCCGCCAAGACCTATGACAACACCAAGACCGTCGGGGGCTCGCTCACCTTCAAGGTCAAGGGCAACGGCAGCGACGTGTTGAACGCTGAACTGCCCACGGGCGGCAAGGTCGAGTGGAAGACCGTCAACGCCGGCGAGACCAAGCTGATCATCAGCGGCCTTGCGATTTCGAGCGGCGACCCGAACAAGGACAACTACACGCTCAAGGGCTCGAACATCGAGGTCGCGGCGGGCGAGGCCATCGCCCAGGCGGATCGCGCTTGGGACGCCACGACCACCACGGGCACCATCACCCTCACGCCCAACACCCCGAGCGCGACGCTCGTCGCGAAGGTCGCCGATGACAAGGACCTCGACAGCAGCGCGCGCTACACCTTCGAGGCGACCGCGGGCGAGGATAAGGTCAATCTCGACGGCGCGAAGGTCACCGGCGTCAAGGACGGCTCGGCGACCATCGCGATGAAGATTCCCGAGACCACGAACTACAACGAACTGACGAGGGCCGTCACGGTCAGCGTCGTACTGCAGCCCGTCAAGACCGTTGCCATCGCGGGCGACACCGGCGACAACATCACCGCGAAACTTGACGGCGACAAGATCATCATTGCCGGTACGCTCGCGGCAGCGGACGAGAATCTTGCCACCGAGCTTACGGACAGCAGCGATGCGCACAAGCTGAAAGTCACACTGGCGGACGGCCTGACCAGCTACACCAAGGAGATCGACAACGGCAAGCTGGTCATCAAGGACGGCAGCGGCAACGAGGTCGTGAGTTACACGATCGTCAAGAATGTCGAGGTAGTTGGGACGCCCGAAAAGACCACGCTTGCACTCGACGCACCCAAAGCGGACACTGAAAACAGCGGTGCCGGCAGTAACGTGAATGATGCGATCAGTACTGCGGTTGCGAATGTTGCAAAGGATTCGGACAATAAAATCAGCGGTGTCAACGAGGCAGCCGGCGCTACGATTGCGCAGAGAGCTACAGAAGAATACAACAAGCTGACTAATGAACAGGTCTCAACTCTGCGCACAGGTATGTCAGACAGTGCGGATGTCGTTCTGGAGTCTCAGGTAAGCATGAAGGTCACCGCAGAGTCTGCTAAGACGCTCGGCGGCGCTGACGCGACGGATGTTGGTGATGTTGCGCAGCTTGAACTCGACATTAAACCCACACTGGACGTTTACGCGAGACAGGCAAAGGGAAGCACGACCAATGAGATCAAACTCATCGAGGGTGAAGAAATTAAGTCCTTCGCCGCGCCGGTTGAAGTTACTGTCGATTTGAATGGCATGACACAATTTACGGCAGTCGGCGCAAAGGTTTTCGCGATGGTTGGTAGCGCGAAGGCTTCTGTTACGATGTCTGGCACCAAGGCAACCTTCGCGCTGGCCAGCCCGGGCAAGGTCACGCTGGTCGTCGACAGCCGCCACGGCACTGTCAACTTCGTGGACGAAAACAATGACCCGCTCGGTTCCGCAGCCTATGACTACAGCAACCTCGGCGAGTCCTTCAGCGTTGCCAACCCGACCAAGTCCGGCTATACCTTTACCGGCTGGGAAGACAACAGCGGCACCAAGTACAGCAGCGTTAACGACGCTCTGCTGACTAAGCTCGGAAATGGCACGACAGTTACCCTGA
Organism: Oscillospiraceae bacterium; assembly: GCA_015068465.1. Classification (GTDB taxonomy): domain Bacteria; phylum Bacillota; class Clostridia; order Oscillospirales; family Oscillospiraceae; genus Hominicoprocola. Next base: position 13,899 of record SVKM01000032.1, read on the forward strand.
CGGCGAAGTTCACGCAGAACTCCACGCCCACCCCGCCCACCCCGCCCACCACGCCGACCATCGGCGGCGGCGGCTTCGGCGGCGGCGGTTACACCCCGTCCAGCCGCGACAACGACACCACCACCTACAGCATCGGCAACACCACGCCGCGCAGCGAGCACGGCACCGTCAAGTTTGCCAACAGCAAGGTCGCCGCGGGCAAGACCGCCACGATCACGGTCACGCCCGACGCGGGCTATGAGCTTGGCGAGCTGACCGTCACCGACGCCAAGGGCAACGCGATCCGCGTCACCCGCAACGCCGACGGCACCTACAGCTTCACGATGCCCGACTCCTCGGTCAAGGTCAACGCGACCTTCGTGCCCGAGGGCTCTCAGGTGACCGCGCCGAACTTCATCGACGTTCCCGCCTATGAGTTCTATGCCGATCCCGTCGCGTGGGCGGTCAAGAACGGCATCACCAACGGCACGAGCCCGGTTACGTTCTCCCCGAACGATCCGTGCACGCGCGGCCAGGTCGTGACGTTCCTGTACCGTGCCGCGGGCAGCCCCGAAGTGGAGCCGATCAGCGCGTTCGTTGACGTTCCCGCGAACGAGTATTACGCCAAGGCGGTCGCCTGGGCGGTCGCGAACGGCATCACGAACGGCAAGGACGGCCTCGACACGTTCAAGCCCGACGACGCCTGCACGCGCGCGGAGATCGTGACCTTCCTCGCCCGCTTCGAGAAGGCGTCCCTCATCGACGCGAACACCCGCTTTGAGGACGTCCCGGCGACGGAGTGGTACGCCGGCGCGGTCGCGTGGGCGATCAACAGCGGCATCACCACCGGCACGAGCGCGACGACGTTCTCCCCGAACGACGTCTGCACGCGCGGCCAGGTCGTGACGTTCCTGTATCGCGATTTCGCGACCAAGTAAGGCAAAAAACCCCCATCAAAAAAACCGGAGCTTCGGCTCCGGTTTTTTTGCGTTGACGGCGGCGGGCGGGCATGGTATAATATACTCGTTAAAGTATAAAAAGGAGGCGATCCTATGAAACAATACAGGACCTTGCTGCTCGCGCTGCTGGCGGTGCTTGCCCTGACGGTCTGCGCCCTCGCCGACGGCGAGGGGGACGAGCCGGACACGGACACGGTTGTGGAAGTTGCCGACCAGACGGTCGAGATCGTCTCCGACCCGGACGCGCCGCAGGACAACGACGAACTGTTTTACGAGTACATGCTCCGGCTCGCGCGGGAGCAGATGACCCCCGCGCGCCCGACGCGCGAGCCGACGCGCGGCGTACACGAACAGGAAATGGGCCTGCGCAGCGGCGGCGCGGACGGTAGCCGCCCGCCGGCAAACGTCGAAACGGCGGGAAGCAAACTGACGGGGAACGATCTCATTATTTATAACCAACTGAAAACGTTTATCCAGTCCGTTGCCGCGGGAGAGAGAAATACGTCAACAATTGAAATACCGATGAGCCTCTTGTCATTTACGGTACAAGGAACAGAAAATAAGTATTGGCTGGATAATGAGTATTATTACTTAGATGAAGATGGAAACAGAACAGATGAAGCGCATGCGAAGGTGATTGGGAAATACTTTACTTGGACAAGAGAACAACTTGGTGTGCCTGCGGATACACCCTTTACTTCCGGTGGATATATCAACAGCGTAATTTCAGATGCGTTGCGCGAAAATGTGTTTTGTTATCATCCGACGCAGATCGTTGACGCGCTGATGGTGGATTTACCCTATGATTTCTACTGGTATAATAAAACGAATACAGAGGCGATTCCCGGCGGGTATTCCTATATAATGGATGGCTCACTTTTATTCGATGGCGAAAATACAAAGATAATGCTTGATGCGGCTGACGCATCAGGAAGCGCATTAGCGAACGAGTATCAAATAACGTTTACATTCTACGTTGCACAAGCATATGCAGTGGGTACCTATCTGAATCCGGACACAACAAAACTCGCCGCGGCAAAGACAACAGCCCAAAATGCGTTGACGGTCGTAAACGATCACGCATCGGAATCGGATTACGATAAACTGGTGTCATATCGCCAGTTTATCTGTGACGCGGTGGAATACAACCAAGCTGCGGTGGAGAATAAAGACACTCCTTATGGCGACCCGTGGCAATTGATCTGGGCGTTCGACAACAACAGCGCGACCAACATCGTTTGCGAGGGCTATTCCAAGGCGTTCAAGTATCTGTGCGACCTGTCGACCTTCCAGCACGACATCCAATGCTACATTGCGACCGGCAACATGGGCGGCGGCACCGGCGCGGGCGGGCACATGTGGAATGTCGTGACGATGGACGACGGCGCAAATTATCTCGTGGACGTCACCAACTGCGATACCGGAAGCATCGGCGCGCCCGACAAGCTGTTCTTGAAGGGCGTGAGCAAGGACGTTTCGGGAACCTTAACCTCAGACAATGGAACATTTGCAAAGAATTACAAGATCATCGGGATCGGGATCGAGTACGCCTATGACACAGAGACAATAACGGTTTGGGGCAAAAACGGCGCGGTCGACGGCAGCCTGCTGGATGTTTCCACCACGGACTACACCCCGCCGACCGGTCCGGTCTACACTCCGGTTGCCGACGGCAACTACAGTTATAACTACGACGGTACGACGCTGCTGTTAGACCTTACCAGCGCCAAGCTCATTGTCGCTTGCTATCAGGACGGCAAGATGATCGCGGTGCACGTTCTTACCGATGACGGAAGCGTGACCCTCACCGGCAACGACTGGGCGGTCTTCAGCGTCGACGCCAATTACGCGCCGCTGTGCGGAGCGCTGCGAAAAGCAGACGTGACCCCGTAATTCCATCATCCCCACCCCGCGGGGCGGCAGACGCCGCTTCGCGGGGATTTTTTTGCCAAAACCCATTTACAAATCGTATTCCTTCCATTATACTAATACATGTCGTATTATGCGAATTCAGACCATCATAGAATAGAGGAAAACAACCATGAACGAAGATTTCCCCCGTACCCTCGCCCTGCTGCGGCAGGAAAAGGGCATCGCCCAGCGCCAGGCGGCAAAGGACCTCGGCATCTCGCAGGCGCTGCTGAGCCACTATGAAAACGGTGTGCGCGAGCCGGGCCTCGCGTTCGTGCGCAAGGCGTGCGATTACTACCGCGTCAGCGCGGACTACCTGCTCGGGCGCACGCTCGACCGCGACGGCGCGGTCATCAACGCCGACGAGCTCTACGACGCGAGCGGCGAGAAGGGGACGCTCAAGGGCAGCATCGCCGCGACGCTGCAAAAAAAGTTGCTCGTCAACACCACGAGCCTCCTTTTTGAGCTGCTCGGCAGCACCGGCTCGCGCGAGGCGGTCGGCTCCGCCGCGGGCTACCTCGGCGGAGCGCTCTATCAGCTCTACCGTATGCTGCACCGCGCCGCGGGCGGCAAGGACAAATACTTTGCACTCGGCGGCACGGCGTTTTCGATGGACGCGGTCGACGCCGAAATGCGCCTTGCCCGCGTGGGCTTCGCGCAGGCGCTCGACGCGCTGGAGGCGGAGGACGCGGTGCTGCCCGCGATGGACAGCGCGGCGCTCGCCGAGGGCTATCCGGGGCTGATCCAGAGCCTGACGCAGGTGCTCCACGCGACCGAGGAAGAGACGAACAAGCTGCTGGGGAGATAACCTATGAAGCAAGAGAACATCCGTAATTTCAGCATCATCGCGCACATCGACCACGGCAAGTCCACGCTCGCCGACCGGCTGCTGGAAAAGTGCAACGCCGTCAGCGCGCGCGAGATGGAGGACCAGATCCTCGACAACATGGACTTAGAGCGCGAGCGCGGCATCACGATCAAGGCGCGCGCGGTCACGTTCGACTACACCGCGCAAGACGGCGAAACGTACACGCTCAACCTCATCGACACGCCGGGCCACGTCGACTTCAACTACGAGGTTTCGCGCTCGCTCGCGGCGTGCGAGGGCGCGCTGCTGGTCGTCGACGCCTCGCAGGGCATCGAGGCGCAGACGCTCGCCAACACCTACCTCGCGATGGAGCACGACCTTGAGATCCGCCCCGTGCTCAACAAGATCGACCTGCCCGCCGCCGACCCCAAGCGCGTCAAGGAGGAGATCGAGAACATCCTCGCCATCCCCGCCGCGGACGCGCCGGAAATTTCCGCCAAGCAGGGCGTCAACATTGACCAGGTGCTTGAGGACATCGTCACGAACCTGCCCGCGCCCAAGGGCGACCCCGCCGCGCCGCTGCGCGCGCTGATTTTTGACAGCTATTACGACGCGTACAAGGGCGTCATCGTCTATATGCGGCTCATGGAGGGCACGCTGAAGCCCGGTATGCGCGTTAAAATGATGGCGACCGGCTCGGAGTTTCAGGTCGTGGACTGCGGCATCATGCGCCCGCTGGGGCTTGAGAGCGCCAAGGAGCTGCGCGCGGGCCAGGTCGGCTGGTTCATCGCGAGCATCAAGGACGTCCACGACACGCAGATCGGCGACACCGTGACGAGCGCCGAAACCCCCGCTCTCGAGCCGCTGCCGGGCTACCGCAAGGTGCGCTCGATGGTCTACTGCGGCATCTACACCGAGGACGGCAGCAAGTACCCGGACCTGCGCGACGCGCTGGAAAAGCTTCAGCTCAACGACGCCTCGCTGAGCTTTGAGCCGGAGAGCTCCGTGGCGCTGGGCTTCGGCTTCCGCTGCGGTTTTCTGGGCATGCTGCACATGGAGGTCATACAGGAGCGCCT
>SVKM01000033.1:0-3119 GCA_015068465.1 Oscillospiraceae bacterium
ACGCTGATGGACTTCCGCTACAAGCGCAAATATGTCGCTGAAAACGGCGTGGACGGCCAGGGCTCGCGCAAAAACGGCAAGGCGGGCAAGCCGCTCGTCATCCGCGTGCCGCGCGGCACGCTCGTGCGCGACGCCGAAACGAACGAGATCATCAAGGACATGTCCGACGGCGAGCCGTTCGTCCTGTGCAAGGGCGGACGCGGCGGCTGGGGCAACGCGCATTTCGCGACGCCGACGCGCCAGGTCCCCCGCTTCGCAAAGGCGGGTCTGGAGGGCGAGAGCCACGACGTAATCCTGGAGCTCAAGCTGCTCGCGGACGTGGGGCTGATCGGGTTCCCGAACGTCGGCAAGTCGACGCTGCTCTCGGTCGTTTCCAAGGCGCAGCCAAAAATCGCTAACTACCACTTCACGACGCTCTTCCCCAACCTCGGCGTGGTCTATGTCAACGAGGAAACGAGCTTCGTGATGGCGGACATTCCCGGCATCATCGAGGGCGCGAGCGAGGGCGCGGGTCTGGGACACGACTTTCTGCGTCACGTCGACCGCTGCCGCCTGCTCGTCCACGTGGTAGACGTTTCCGGCAGCGAGGGGCGCGACCCGGTCGCGGATTTCGACGCCATCAACGCAGAGCTTGCCAACTGGTCGCCGGAGCTGGCTTCGCGCCCGCAGATCGTGGTCGCGAACAAAACCGACATCATGTCCGACGAAACGCTCCTCGACGCGCTTCGCGCGCACGTCGAGCCGCTGGGGTATCCCATCTTCCCCCTCTCCGCCGCAAGCCATACCGGCACGCGCGAGCTGGTGCAGAAGATCGCCGAAAAGCTCGCCGAGCTTCCCCCTGTGACGGTCTATGAGCCCGAATATGTCCCGCGCCCGCCGGTCATCGACGCGGACGAGCCGCTGGAGATCGAGATCGAGGACGGCGTGTGGTACGTCACCGGCCGCTGGCTGGAGCGGCTCATGGGCAACATCAACTTCTCCGACTATGAAAGCCGCATGTTTTTCGACAAGACGCTGCGCGAAAACGGCGTATTTGCGCGGCTTGAGGAGCGCGGCATCAAGGACGGCGATACAGTTGATCTTTATGGCTTGCAATTTGAGTATCAACGGTGATATAATAATCATGCAGAGCAGATTCGTAAACGACGATATTATTTTAGTAAAGGAGATATTATTATGACCGATCAGGAACTGCGCGCCCATGACCTTGCGGTGGTCTTCACCCAGGCGCTTCACCCGGATCTCCGCGGTGATTCCGATAAAAGCACTCTGGACTACATTTATGAGCACTTCCTCGCGGACTATCGTTCCGCCTATGAGTATTTCAGCAGACACATCTCCTGATTGACAAAGGAACACCGCCGCGGCGACCGGATGGTTGCCGCGGCGGTTTTTTACGCCCGGGAAAGCTCGTTTTCTATCTCGCGGAAACGCGGGTCGCCGCGGATCGCGTCAAAATCCGCTTCCTGCATCCACTTGTCCCGCATGATCTCGCGGAACGGCCGGTCGTCCGACATGTTCAGGTCGGCGCGTTTGTCCGTCCGCTCGCCGCACAGCACGCTCTCGCAGGTCGTTTCTTCCCGCTCGTCGATCGCCTTCGCGCAGCGCGCGGCGCGGCGGAGCGCTTCGAACGCCTCGTCCGTGCGGCCCATGCGGGCAAGGAGCGCCGCCATGTGGCAGTGGTCGTCCCCGTCGCTGATCTGCGCCAGATAGTCGCTGTCCCAAACCAGCTCGTCGAGCGCGAACTGCTTTTCATAGACCCGCAGCAGGTCTTCGTCCGGCAGGAGCCGCGTGCGGACGAGGTTGTACATGCCGCAGCTCATCAGCATCCAGCCCCGGCGGATGGTCTTGCGCAGGAAGTCGAGCTGCTCCTCCCCCTCGAAGCAGCGCCACATGTTCGACATCTCGCGGCTGTCGTAAACGCTTGGCAGCGTTTCAAAGGCAGCGCGCGCCTCGCGCTTTCTGCCCATCTCCAGATGGTTGAAGGCAAGCCGCCCCGCCGCCTCAAATCGCAGCGTCTGGTCGGGGCAGTATTTGACGATGCGCTCGCCGAGGCGGGTGATCTCGTCGTCGAATTTCTCCATGTTCTCGCGCCACTCCGGGATGTTGCCGTCCTCGTCGCCCGCGATAAACAGGGCGTACATCAAATTGTTGAGCAGTCGATAGTTGTTCGGGTACGCGCGCACACCCTCGCGGGCGACGCGGATGCACTCGTAAACCTTGCCACGGCTGACCGCCTCCTGGAACGCCGCCTCGCTCCGCTCCACAAACCGCTGCTCCTCCGCTTCGCCCACGCCCATCAGCTTATCCGTCGTCACACCGAAGAAGCCGGCGATGGCGGGCAGCAGCTCCACATCCGGGTAGCAGGTCCCGTTTTCCCAGCGGGAAACGGACTGGTAGGAAACGCCCAGCACGTTTGCAAGCTCCTCCTGCGTCATGTCGCGCTCGACGCGCAGCCTTCTCAGATTCTCTCCGATCATCAGCTTCATGTTTCTCACTCCCAAAAAAGAATCGGCGCCGTTGGGTACAGTATCGCCCAACGGCGCCGATTTTGCAAGCGCGCGTTTTGTGAGATTTTTTCACGTTTCACGCGAGCGTCAGCGGTACGCCTCCAGCAGTGCCGCAAACTCGCCCACGTGTCCGCGCAAATCGTCCGGCGCGTCGGTATGGTAGAATAGGACCATGTCGCCGTCACGCAGCAGAATGCACTGCACGCCGTCAGCCCATTGCCAGTAGTATGCGGTATCGGCAAGTGTTTCCACCTGCCAGTCCTCCGCGTGAAAAGCCAGCAGCTCCGCCTCCAGCGGCTCCGCCAGAGCGGCGAAGCGCGGGCGATAGACCTCCAGCTGCGTCTGGCAAACGTTCCAAATGGCATCTTTTCCGATATAGCCGCGATAACCGCCCTCCTGCACGACGACGCTGCGGCACAGCAGCGTGTTGTACCGCTCCGCTCCCTGGTATTCCGCCGCGCCGCCAAGCTCCTCCGCCGAAAGATAGGGCACGTCGTCCCATATACGAATGCCGCCGTCCATTCTGTCCAGCGGCAAAAAGAGAATGACAAGCGCCACGACCTGCGGCAGCCAGTTCATTGCGCCGTACCAAAACCTGCGCTGCGGTAC
>SVKM01000033.1:3129-18111 GCA_015068465.1 Oscillospiraceae bacterium
GCTCCTGTTGCTCCCCCGCGCGCACCGCGCGGCGCAGCCGCTTCAGATCGCACTGCTCCCACCGAATCTGAAAAAAAAAGCAAAACATAGTCAGCAGCAGCGAAACGATCCGCGACTGCAAGCCGACACTCGTCAGCAGCGCCCAAAGCGGCATGGCTTTCGATGCAAAATCGTAAATAATGTAGCCCGCTATGAACGCGGCGGGCGCCAGTAAGCCCAGCCAATCGTGCAGCAGGCGCCGCCCGATCCACCAATCGCACCAGCTGCCCGCCAGCTCGCGCGCCCGCGGCACGGAAGCGGTCGCGTCGAGCGAGCGCCAGACGTAGAACGCGCCCTTGTTCATCGGGCAGACGTACTCCCAGCCCATGGGCGCGCGGCTGGCCCGCAGCGTCTGCGCGGGCGGCTCGTCCTTCTCCGCCGGCTCGATGTAAAACTGCTTCTCCCGCTTCTCGCCCTCGCGGAACTCCTGCCACTCCTCCGTCAGCTCGAATCCCTCGGCGGCGAGCTGTGCCAGCCAGTTTTCCAGCGCGCGCAGGTCGTAAGGGCTGCACTTTGGGTACTTCTTCATCCGTCTTTCTCCCCCTTTTCGTGTTCATTCTAGCGGAAAAGGGAAAAAATGTCTACAAACTTGAAGTTGCACGGCGGAAAAAGCCGTGCAACTTCAAGTTTACATCGCGGTATTATGCGGTTTTCAGCCCGTGAAGTGCTGCGTCCAGTAGCTCCCGTCCGCAACGTAGCCGACGCCGAGCTTTGTGTACGAGGCGTTGAGGATATTCGCCCGATGTCCCGGGGAATCCATCCACGCGCGCACGACCGCCTCGGGCGTGCGGTAGCCCATGGCGATGTTCTCTCCCGCCGTGCGGTAGGCGATCCCCTGCGACTTCATCAGCTGGAACGGCGTACCGTAGGTTGGGCTGTTGTGGTCGAAGTAGCCGCGGTCGTGCATATCCTGCGACTTCATGCGCGCCACGCGCGAGAGCTCCGCGTCCAGCGTCAGCGGCGCAAGCCCCGCCTTCGCCCGCTCCTCGTTCACAAGCCGCGCGACCTCCTGCTCATAAGCGCTGACGGAGGGCTTTTGCGCCTCGGCAGGCTTTTCCTGCTCCGCGGGCTTTTCCTGCTCCGCGGGCTTTTTCTGCTGCTGCGACGGCTGCCCGTTCTGAGCGGGCGTTTCGGCAGGCGTTTCCGGCTGCGCAGGTTCCTCCTGCGGCTTTTCCGGCGTTCCGGTCTGCTCCGGCAGCTCGACCGCACCGAGCCACAGGCGCAGCAGCGCCTCCCAGTCAAACTGCGCGCCCCGCTGTCCGCAGCTTCCATATTGCGCCAGAAGCTGCCGGATCAGGTCAGTTTGGCAGTCCCCGCCATCGCGCGGCCGGCAATCCGCGGCAAAGGTTGGCACGCTCAGGGCAAACATGAGAACGATTGCCAGGATGCTGCTGGATAATTTGTGTTTCATAGGTATTACCTCCCTTTCACGTCTGATTGTAACCAAATTGTAACCTGTTTGGCAAGGCAAAGATATTTCCATTTCTGGCAGGAATAGGAAGGCGTTTCCCCGCAAAAACTAGCGTAAACCGAATTTGGGAGGCATTTATGGAAGAAAACGGCTGTGCATTGCCCGCGTACCCCCGTCTGGAGGAAAAGCTGCACGCCGACGTTGCCGTCATCGGCGGCGGCATGGCGGGTATTCTGACGGCGTTCGCGCTCCATCGCGCGGGCCTGCGCGTGGTGCTGCTGGAGGAGAGCCGTCTTGCCGGCGGCGTGACCGCGCGCACGACGGCGCGTATCTCCGCGCAGCACGGGCTTTTCTGCGAACGGCTGATGCGTGATTTCGGCGAGCACCTCGCGCGGCAGTATGTCATGGCGCAGCTCCACGCCGTCAGACAGTACCGCGAGCTGGTCGGCGCGCTCGGCGTCGACTGCCGCTTCACCGAGGAAACGTCGCGCGTCTATACCGCGCCGAACGGCCCCTCGCTCGAGCGGGAATACGCCTGTGCGCGGCAGCTCGGTGCGGACGCGGAACTGCGCGGCGTCGACGGGCTTCCGTTCCCGGTGCGCGAGGCGCTGTGCTTTCCGCATCAGGCGTCGTTCGAGCCGCTGCCGTTTCTGGCGGCGCTGCTGCCCGGCCTCACGGTATTCGAGCGCTCTCCCGTGCGCGATATCCGCGTGCATACGGTACGCTGTGACGCCGGCAGCGTCGAGGCGGAGCACATCGTCGTCGCGACGCGTTACCCGATGCTCGGGCGCTGGGGGCTGTATCACCTGAAGCTGCGCCAGGAGCAGGCGTATCTGCTCGCGCTCGCGGACGCGCCGAAGATCGACGGCTGGTACCTCGACGCCGACACGCGCGGCTGGACGCTGCAGCAGCGCGGCGATACGCTGATCCTCGGCGGCGGGCTGCACCGCTGCGGCGAGAACGGCGGCGACAGCTATGAGCGTCTGCGCGCGCAGGCAAAGCTCTGGTTTCCCGGCGCGCGGGAGGTGCGCGCATGGTCGTCGCAGGACTGCGTCACGCTCGACGGCGTCCCCTACATCGGGCGTTACAGCGCGGCGACGCCGCATCTGCACGTCGCGGCGGGCTTTGGGCGCTGGGGCATGACCAACAGCATGGTCGCCGCGACGCTCCTCACCGCCGAGCTTCTCGGCAACCGCTACCCCTACGCCGAGGTGTTTTCCCCCGACCGTTTCTTTCCCTCCGCGTCGATCGAGGCGATGATGGAGGGCGCGCTCTATGCCGTGCGCGGCAAAAAGCGGCGGCTTTTCACCGCCGCCGAACGCGAGACCGCCAATATTGAGCCGGGCCACGCCGCGATCGTCCGCCACCACGGGCGGCAGTACGGCGTCTACCGCGACGAAGCGGGGCTTCTCTACGCCGTTTCGCCCGTCTGTCCGCACCGCGGCTGCGCACTGGAGTGGAACGACGACGAAAAGACCTGGGACTGCCCCTGTCACGGCTCGCGCTTCGACTACACGGGCCGGCGGCTCTATCACCCGGCGAAGGCGGCGCTCAAAAGCGTGGACGCCACGGAATTGTAAAAGCGGCGACTTACGTCGCCGCTTCCTCCGTTTTCTTCTGTTGCCTTTCCAGCAGTTCGGGATGCTTCAGGTACCGGTTGAAGCACACCCAGAACTGTGCGTATTCCACGCCTCCGCAGATACGCTCGTCCATCACGCATGAAAGCGGCAGCAGCTTTTTCTGATAGTTTCCGTGGATATAGTCCATGATGGGCTTCCCCATACAGACAAACACGCTCGTCGTGCCGAATTCGTAGGTATGGTGGAAAATATGCGTGGTGTTGATACTCGCAAGGTTGGTGATAAAAAGGCTCGTGTGGAAAGGGCTGATCTCAATGATCTTGCGCGGCAGCATACCGTGACGATCCAGGACACGCGCAAGCCCCACCACAAAGCTCGCAAGCGGCGGCACGGTAAAAACGGCGTTTGCAAACTTGTCCGCGCCATTTTCCTGCTGGGCGCCCGTGTTGTCGGCGATCACCTGCTCGACCTTCTGATTGACGGCAAAGATATCGTCGTCCGGTTCAAAATAGACCTTGAGCGTCGTCTCGTCCGGCGTGCCGTCGGCGCGCTTTTTGAGCATGACGAAGCTGACGCAGAAATGGTTGCGCTGGTAGATGCGTTTATTCATAATAAAGCGGTTGAGCTTCGGGTTCTCCAAATACGCCTGATGGTACGCCGCCATGATGAGCGCCATATAAGAGATGCGGACGCCCTCCTTGCGCTTTTGCTGGATATAGGCGCGAAGGATATCCATGTCCGCATACTCCGTGCACATATTCATCGCGTCGTAGCGATGCGGCATGATGTACGGCGTCGCCGCGACGATGGCGCTCTCGTCCTTTACGAGTTTCCCGTCTGATCTGATTGGGATCACTTCCTCTGCATTTTCTCCAAATGTGTAATGTTATTTTATAATGATTTCACCAAGGATGCAACCAATTTTACTTCATTTTTTTTAATAGAGCTCATTACTAACAATTTGTTTGGTTTGAAGAAAATATTTCTGTTTCCTCTTGTCTTTTTGTCTAACCTGTACTATACTCTTTCTGCAATCATTTTGAAGGAGGAACCTTGCCATGAAATACGATCGCGTTTATAACTTCTCCGCCGGCCCCGCCATGATGCCCGAGCCCGTCCTTGAGGAGATCCGGGACGAGATGATGAACTATCAGGGCAGCGGCATGTGCGTCATGGAAATGTCCCACCGCAGCGCGGTCTTTCAGAAGATCGTCGACGAGGCGGAGGCAGATCTCCGTGAGCTGATGGGTATTCCCGACAACTACAAGGTGCTCTTCATTCAGGGCGGCGCGACGCTGCAGTTCGCGGCGATCCCCTGGAATCTGATGAAGAACGGCAAGGCGGTCTATATCGAAACCGGCGCCTGGTCCAAGAAGGCGATCGCCGAGGCGAAGAAGTACGGCGAGGTCATCGTCGCCGCTTCCAGCAAGGATAAGAACTACAGCTATATCCCCGACTGCTCCGACCTCGACATCCCGGACGACGCCGACTACGTCTATATCTGCGAGAACGAGACCATCCACGGCGTGACCTGGCAGAAGCTGCCCAACACCAAGGGCCACATCCTCGTCTCCGACCAGAGCTCCATGTTCCTCTCCAAGCCCTGCAACGTCAAGGACTACGGTCTGATCTACGCGGGCGTGCAGAAGAACGTCGGCCCCGCCGGCATGAGCATCGTCATCATCCGCGAGGATCTCATCCGCGAGGACGTCGATCCCAAGATGCCGATCTATATGCGCTATGACACCCACGCCAACAACGGCTCGATGTACAACACCCCGAACTGCTGGGCCATCTACTGCTGCGGCAAAGTCTTCAAGTACCTCAAGAGCATCGGCGGCCTGAAGGAGATGGAGCGCCGCAACATCGAGAAGGCGAAGGTCCTCTATGACTTCCTCGACTCCTCCAAGATGTTCAAGGGCACGGTCGTTCCCGAGGTCCGCAGCCTCATGAACGTCCCGTTCGTCACCGGGAGCGCCGAGCTCGACGCCGAGGTCGTCAAGGCGACCAAGGCCGCCGGCTACGACAACCTCAAGGGTCACAAGAGCGTCGGCGGCCTGCGTGCGTCCATCTACAACGCCATGCCCAAGGAGGGCGTCGAGGCGCTGGTCGAGTTCCTCAAGAAGTTCGAGGCTGAACACAAATAAGGAGAGTTGCTGACATGAGAATTCTTGTTACTGACGGTATGGACAAGACCGCGCTCGCCCAGCTCAAGGAGAAGGGTCACGAGGTCGTCGAGCAGTTCTACGAGCCCGAAGAGCTCGGCAAGGCGCTGCGCGACTTCGACGCGGTGGTCGTACGCTCCAAGACCAAGGTGCGTGCGAACCACATCGACGAGGCGAAGGGCGGCAAGCTCAAGCTCATCATCCGCGGCGGCGTGGGCGTGGACAACATCGACGTCAAGTACGCCGAGGAGAACGGCATCACGGTGCGCAACACCCCGAACGCCTCCAGCCAGTCGGTCGCGGAGTGCGCGCTCGCGCACATGTTCGCCTGCGCGCGCTACATTTCCGTCGCGGGTGCGACCATGCGCAACGACCTCTGGGAGAAGAAGGCGTACGCCAAGGGCATCGAGCTGCAGGGCAAGACGCTCGGCATCATCGGCTTCGGCCGCATCGGCGCCCATCTCGGCGTGATGGCGAAGGCGATCGGCATGGACGTCATCGCGACGCGTTCGTCCCGCACCTCCGGCGTCGACGAGGCGACCGGCATCCCCTATGTAACGCTCGACGAGCTGCTTGCGAAGTCCGATTTCGTTTCGCTCCACGCGCCCGCCCTTCCCGGCGGCCCGCTGGTCAACGCCGAGACCATCGCCAAGATGAAGGACGGCGTTTGCATCATCAACACCTCCCGCGGCGGCAACGTCGACGAAAAGGCGCTGCTCGACGCGCTCAACAGCGGCAAGGTTCGCGCGGCGGGCCTCGACGTCTGGGCGGAGGAGCCGTCGAAGAACCACGACCTCTACTCCCATCCGATGGTCTCCTGCACGCCGCACATCGGCGCGCAGACCGTCGAGGCGCAAAAGCGCATCGGCGCTGAGATCGTGGAGATCATCAGCAACTTCTAAAACATCTTCCCATCATAAAAGCGAGGGCGGGCCGGTTTACGGCTCGCCCTCTTCGTCCGTGAGCTGCATGATCGACACCTCGAACGCCGTGCGCTCCACCGGCCCGCTGTCAAGCATCTTGGTATAGGTCCTGCTCTGCACGCGCCCCTCGAGCGAGAGCCGGTCGCCGACCGACATCTGCGACACCGCCGACGCGACCTGTCCCCAGGCGATACACGGCAGATAGTCCGCGCGCCCGTAGTGCCGGTTGACCGCGAGGATCACGTCGCAGATGCTCCGCCCCAGCGGCGTGCGCCGCAAATACGGCTGCTTGCACAGAACGCCCGAGAGCGCTATGCGGTTGAAATACGTCCCGTCGCCCTCGGCAAGCTCCTGGGCGAGCACCGTGATGACGAGGCGGCTGCCCTGCCCGCTTTTGTTGTTGAACGAGCGCAGCTGCCCGGTGACGCGCAGCTGCTGCCCCGCCGCGATGGGAAAGCGCTGCAGCAGCCCCTCGCTCACGACGACGTTCGGCACGTCCGCCTGGCCCGAAAGCCGTTCGACGCGAAGCGGGAACTTAAAGAACCGCTGTCCGTGATTCTCGTGCGAGTAACACGGTTCCGAAAGTGCGCCGCCCCAAAGCTCCACATAGTTTCCTTCCATAGGTTATCGTACCCCTTTTGTTTCGTTGCTCCATCCTATGAAGGAAAGCCGACACGTATGACGGTTGACGCGGCGGCGGTTTTTCCGTATAATGCAAGGGAACATCACAAAGGAGAGTCCGCATATGGAACCTTTTACCCTACAGGAAGGCATGCAGCTCGGTACGGCGCTTTCCGCGACGCAGTGCGAGGGCGGCGAGCTGGAGAGCAGCTGGATCTACTGGTGGGGTCTCGGCTACGTCCGCGACCATGCCTCCCCCGCCGTCGCCGCGCAGCACGCGGCGCATTGGCGTGAGGACGTTTCGCTGCTCAGGGAGCTCGGCGCGCAGACGGTGCGCCTCGGCGTCGACTGGACGCGCGTGGAGCCGAATCAGTCGGAATTTGACGAATCCGCGCTCGATGATTACCGCGAGCAGCTCACCGCGCTCAAAGGCGCCGGCGTCCATGTGGTGCTGGAACTGCACCGCTTCACGAACCCCGCGTGGTTTGAAGAGCTCGGCGGCTTCGAGCGCGAGGAGAACCTGCCGCTCTACCTCACCTACATCGAGCATGTCGCGGCGGCGCTCGGCAGCTTGTGCAGCGACTATCTGACCTTTGCCGAGCCGAACGCCTACGCCGTCGGCGGCTACCTCGGCGGCGACTATCCGCCCGGCAAGACCGATCCCTCCGCCTGCTTCCGCGTGCTCACGCACATGGCGCAGTGTCACGTGCTCGCCTACGACCTGCTCCACCAGCTCCACGACGCGATGGAGTATCCCCCCTGCCGCGTGAGCGTGTCGCTGCGCGCACAGGAGTTTTTACCCGTCGGCGCGAGGCGCGCGCAAAGGCTTCTCTGCGCTGCGGCGGAACGCACGCTCGACGCGGCGTTCCAGGCGTTTTACCTCGGCAGGATCAAGCTCCCGATGAAATACAACAAGTATCTCGTTCCCGGGAAATACTGCGACTTTCTCACGATCGACTGGTACGGAGAACAGAATGTCTCCGAGCCTCTCGACCTCACGCCGTTTGCCAAGCGAAGCGACGTCGGGAACCCCACGGCGCTTTTGGGGCTTTTGAAGCGTCTGCACGCGCTCGCGCCGCTGCCGCTGCACGTGGAGCTTGCCGGCGTGGAGGACGGCGACCGCGTGGACTGCCTCGCGTCGTATCTGCGCGCGCTCTCCGGCTTCTCGCTGCCGGTCGAGTGCTGCTGCTACGCGCCGCTGCTCGACGGCTTTGAGCTGCTCGACGGCAACGCAAAGCGCCTCGGGCTCGTACGCGTCGACTTTGAGACGCAAGCGCGCAGTGTCA
Source organism: Oscillospiraceae bacterium (assembly GCA_015068465.1). Classification (GTDB taxonomy): domain Bacteria; phylum Bacillota; class Clostridia; order Oscillospirales; family Oscillospiraceae; genus Hominicoprocola. The sequence goes on from SVKM01000033.1 coordinate 11,155, forward strand.
AGAAAAGCGGCGAGTTCTTCCGCGCAATCGCGGAGATGCGCGGCGCGGACGCGGCGCTGCTGGAGCGGTACGGCGGATAAGCAAGACCCTGAACGGCTTACCGTTCAGGGTCTTTTTCTATCCTTTTTTATTCCACCGTAACGCTCTTGGCGAGGTTCCGCGGCTTGTCGATGTCGCAGCCGCGCTGGAGCGCGACGTAATACGCAAAAAGCTGCAGCGGCACGACGCCAAGGCTCGGCAGCAGCATCGCCGCCGTATCGGGAACAGTCAGCACGTTCGAGACGGTCTTCTCCATCTCCGCGCGGTGGCTCTCGGTCGTCAGCGCAAGCACATCCGCGCCGCGCGCCTTGACCTCGACGACGTTGCTCATCGCCTTGTCGAAAAGCTTGTCATAGGTGCCGAGCGCCACGACGAGCGTTCCCTCCTCAATGAGCGAGATCGTGCCGTGCTTGAGCTCGCCGGAGGCGTACGCCTCGGAGTGGATGTAGCTGATCTCCTTGAGCTTGAGCGAGCCCTCCAGCCCCAGCGCGTAGTCCAGATTGCGCCCGATGAAGAAGATCGAGTTGTGGTTAAAGTGCTCGGAGGCAAACTTCTGGATGTCCTCGTGGTGCGCGAGAACGGTCTCCATCTTCTCCGGCAGTTTTTCAAGCTCAGACACCACCTGCGCGTACTCCGCGCCGTCGACCGTGCCGAGCGCCTCGCCGAAGGCAAGCCCGATCATGTCGAGCACGGCGAGCTGGGTCGAGTACGCCTTCGTCGTCGCGACGGCGATCTCGGGCCCCGCCCAGGTGTAGAGCACATCGTCCGACTCGCGCGCGATCGACGAGCCGACCACGTTCACGATCGAGAGGATGTACGCCCCGCGCGCCTTCGCCTCGCGCAGCGCCGCCATCGTGTCCAGCGTTTCGCCGGACTGGCTGATGACGATGACGAGCGTATGGTCGTCCACGATGGGATCTGAATAGCGGAACTCGGAGGCGAGGCACACCTCGACGCTGCGGCGCGTCAGGTGTTCGAGCGTGTACTTGCCGAGCATGCCGACGTGATATGAGGAGCCGCAGGCGACGATGTAGACGCGCGAGAACGCGCGGATCTGCTCCGCGGTCAGCTTCATGTCCTCAAAGACGACCTTCCCGCCCTTGAGGCGCGGGGAGATCGCGCGGCGCAGCGCCTCGGGCTGCTCGAAAATCTCCTTGAGCATGAAGTGCGGATAGCCGCCCTTCTCCGCGGACGAGACCTCCCAGTCGATGTGGCAGCGCTCCTTTGCGATGCGCTGCTGCAACGCGTCGTAGACAGCGACGCCGTCGGTCGTGAGGACCGCGACCTCGCCGTCCTCCATGTATGTCACCTCGCGCGTGTAGGGCAAAAGCGCTGTCACGTCGGAGGCGATGAAGTTCTCGCCCTCGCCGTAGCCGATCAGCAGCGGCGCGTCCTTGCGCGCGGCGATGATGCGGTCGGGACAGTCGGCGCAGAGCATGCCGAGCGCGTACGCGCCCTCGATGCGGCGCAGGACGCGGCCCACCGCGTCGAAAAAGTCGTGGCACTCGTTGTAGTAGAACTCCAGAAGCTGCGCCACAACCTCGGTGTCCGTCTCGGACCGGAAGTGGACGCCCTGGTTGATCAGAAATTCCTTGATCTCGACGTAGTTTTCGATGATGCCGTTGTGGATAACGGCGAACTTTCCGCCCTCGCTGAGGTGCGGATGGGAGTTGACGTCGTTCGGCGCGCCGTGCGTCGCCCAGCGCGTGTGCCCGATGCCGATGCGGCCTTGCATGTCCGCGCCGCCGTGGAGCATGTCGCTGAGCACCTGCAGCCTGCCCTTCGCCTTTCGGACGTCGATGCCCTTTTGCGGCGAAACCACCGCGACGCCCGCGGAGTCATAGCCGCGGTATTCGAGCCTGCTGAGCCCATCGAGCAGGATGGGCGCCGCCTCGCGCTGCCCGACAAAACCGACGATACCACACATATCGCAACGATTCCTTTCTCAACTGGTTTTTTACGACGCCTTGTCCTCGGGAAGCCCCGCGTCCGGCGTGCCGCCCGCCATCGTCTCATAAAACGTCGCGACGAGCGAAAGCGAGACCGCCTGCCCCTCCTGGCTCGGGAACGAGCAGCTCACATCGCCGATCAGGCAGCGGCACGCGCTGCTCGTCAGGCGGGAGAGTATCTTCTCCGCCGAGTCGAAGCTGTCCGTCGTGAAGCTGAGCTGGAAGCTGCGGCGGATCTGGTCGCCGTCGCGGCTGACGCCGGAGAAGCTGATCGAATACTGCTGCGCGGCGGTCAGGATGTCGTTGAGCAGCGCGATCTCCGCCTTGGAATTGTTGTAACTCTCCATGCGCGACGCCGCGAGTCCGGCGTCCATGCTCCCCATTTCCGCCTGCATCCGGTCGAGCTGCGACACGCGCGCCTGCACGACCGACAGCTCCGTCTGAAGGTTGTCGCGCTCGGCGCGCGCCGCGGCGAGGTCGTCGGCGACGGCGAGGTGCACCAGATAATAATACGCCACGGCGATGAGCAAAATGCCCAGCACGCCCAGCAAAATGCGTTCCGTGACATTAAAATCCCGCGTGAGCGTATTCATCCGTTTGCCTCCTCCGTCGCGTTCTTGAGATAGATGATGACGATCGCGGAGACCGTCTCGTTCTCCTCGCCCTCTGCCGCGCCGTTTTCGGTGCTGGTCTGCGCCGTGGAAACGGAGCAGTAGTCCACCATGTCCTCGGTGAGCAGGCTCTGCATCATCATGTTGATCTCCTGGAGCGTCTTGCCGCTGACCGAGAGCGTCAGCACGTTCCCGCTGACCGACCAGGTATCCAGCGACATCTTGCTCAAAACACCCCGGCGCAGAAGCTCCATCACCTCCACGCGGTCGACGCGCTCAAGCTCCTCCTTGGTCATACCGGAGTAGGTGTAGTGCGCGTAGCGCTCGTTGAGGTCGCCGTAGGCTTCGATCTTTGCGTAGCCCTCGTCGAGCTGCGTTTGCAGCGACTGCACCTCCGCGCGCGCGGCGGAGACCGCCGCGAAGCGATCCGCAACGGCGAATTTGCCGAACGCGACCGCGGCGGCGACGATCAGCAAAATCAGCGGCGCCGCCGCCCACCAGTTGATGCGCTTGACGTTGACCTGCGCGAGGTTGATCGAGCGCTTGGCAGGCAGGCGCGTACGGGGCACCTTTTTGCCCTTTGTGCGCTTTGCCTCCTGCGGCGTTTCGGTGCTTGTTTTTTCCAGTGTCGGCATAGTGCTCGTCTCCTATCAGTCCATCGTAACGCCGACCGCGGCGACAAATTTCTGCCAGTTTTCGATTTGCTTGCGGCTGCGTACCAGCTCGCTCGCGCTGTGGACGGTCATATCGAGCGTGTCGGTGATCGCCTTGCACAGGTACTCGTTGGCGACGCCGCCGCCGCAGAGCCAGACGTCGTTCAGCTCGCAGTCGGGATTGCTGAAGCGGTAGAAATTCAGCGCGCGCTGGAGCTCGACGGCGATGTTGTTGTAGGCGTTCAGACAGTAGTCCTTGGTCTGACAGTCCTCGAAGTTGCTCATAAAGTACGTGTGCGCCAGATGCACGTCCACGCCCATCGCCTCGGCGATGACGTTGTCGATGTTCTCCAGGCCGATCTCCAGAATGCGCGTGACCATGTGGCGGTCGCCCTTGAACATATACATACGAACGGCGCGGTAGCCGAGGTCGAGGATGCACGACTCCTTCGCGTCCTTGCCGTGGCGCTGCGCGTCGCGGATGAGCGAGATGTACGCGCACTCGACCGGCGCCGCCTTGACGAGCTTCATGCCCGCCTTGCCGCACGCCTCGCGCAGCTCCTCGACCACGTCCTTCGGCGCGGCGACGCCCATGACCTCCATGACGTTCTTCTTCTCCTCGTCCGCGCTCTCCTGTTTGGCGGCGGAGAGCATCGCGTAGTCGAAATAGTAGTTCTTCGGCTCGTCGGAGATGTAATCCGTGAACTCATAAGGCAGGTTGTAGGAAAGCTGCTCGGCGGTCATCTGCGGCATCGTGATCGAGCGGATGAAGCACAGCTCGCCCGGCAGCACCACCGCGGCGCGGAGCGTGCGGATGTGCTCCTTTCGCAGCGTCTCGCGCAGCAGCTCGCCGAGCGCCTGCGTCGAGGTGACGCGCCCCTCGCGCAGCAGGCCCTTCGGCATGGGCGCGATGGCGACCTTTTTGACCTCGCCCGCGCGGCACTGCGCGAGGTTGATCGAATCATAGCCGATGTCAATGCCGATGACGTCCTTGAAAAACATGGATCAACCCTCATTTCGTCACAGGGCAAAAAGCCCCAGATACCAGGAGACCAGTCCGCCGCCCCAGAGCAGCATGATCGCCGCCGCCGCGGCGATGGCGGGCCCGAAGGGAAACGCCTCGCGCGTTTTTTTGAGCGCGAGCGCGAGCAGAAGCCCCAGCACGCAGGCGAGCAGCACCGCGAACAGTGTGCCGACAAGCCCCAGATACAGCCCCACGACCGCAAAGAGCTTGATGTCCCCGCCGCCGAGCGACTCCCGCCCCAATACTTTGTCCATCACGAGCGAGACGCCCAGTATACCGCCGCCGCAGACAAGCGCGGCGAGCAGGCTCTTCCCCGCCTCCGCCCACGTTTCGTACAGAAACGGCGCCGTCGCCGCCCAGATCAGCGCCGCGGCAAGGAGGCAGCCGTCGGGGATGATGCGCTCGTCGAGGTCGGTGAGCGAGAGCATGAAAAGGCACGCGAGAAACGCGAGGTTGCGCGCGCAGAGCAGTGTGAGATCGCAGCGCAGCACGCACGCAAGCGTCACGAGCGCGAACACAAGCTCCGTGAGCGGATAGCGCGCGGGTATTTTTTTGCCGCAGTAACGGCATTTCCCGCGCAGAATAAGCCAGCCAAAGACCGGCACAAGGTCAAGAAATCCCAGCACATGGCCGCAGTCCGGGCAGCGGCTGCGCCCACGCACGAAGGATTCGTGCCGCACGACGCGCCACGCCGCGCAGTTCAAAAACGAGCCCAGCGCCGCGCCGAGAAAAAGCGCAAGCGCGCAGACATACGCGAGCGCCGCGCCGCTTAGATATTGCAGCATAAAAAGTTGTCCCTTTCTGAAACGCGCAGGGGAAACGCAAGCCTCCGAACGCTCGGGGGCTTGCGTTCCCCCTGCGGGGGAACGTCCCGCCGACAGTCCCGGTCTGTCGCGGCGGGAAATGTAGGTCTGGTTGGATTAGGTAGTAGGACCATACCCAGAAACAGTAGCTACGCCTGTAGCGTTCACAAATGTAAAAGTAACAGTACTATTACTCTTTTTAGGTGCTTTTACACCAGGGTCAAATCCAAAGGGCAGACCATCGGTAGCACCGGTAGACCACTCGCCATCCGTCTGGGAAAATTTAACATTGCTAACCAGAATAACAGTCTTCGTGGTATCCGTAGACGTCTGCTTCGTTGCAGTAGCACTATCTTGGTCATTCAGATACACAATCGTCGCCTCGGCATACGCCGCGCGCAGATTGGCAAGGTCTGCGGACTCGCGCGCCTTTTCGAGCTGGCCGCCGAAGGTCGGGATCATGATGGCGATGAGCACCGCGATGATCGCGACAACGATCAGCAGCTCGGCAAGGGTGAAGCCCTTCTGATTGTTTTTCTTAAAATTGTACATAATACGTATTATTTTCCTTTCCGCATAAGCATTATTTCTCGGTTTCGTCGGCGTCCCTCGCGATCGGGCGCCGGCGTTCCATCTATCTCCGCCGCCGGGACGGGGGGATAACAAATTTGATCGGCGCTCACTGCGCGCCCATCGCGCCGTACATGGAGAAGATCGCCATGTAGATCGCGATAACGATGAAGCCCGCGAAGACCGCGATGAAGATGAGCAGCGTCGGCTCGAGCTTCGCAAGCGCCGCGCGGATCGCCTCCTCCAGCTCGGAGTCGTAGTAGCGCGCGACGGTAGACATCGTCTTTTCCATTTCGCCGGAGTTCTCGCCCACGCCCGTCATATCGACGAGGATGTCGGGATAATCCGTCATATCGCGCATCGAGGCGCCGAGCGTGCGCCCGGATTCGAGCTGCTTGGAAAGCGCGTCGGTCTGCTCGCGCAGATAGTAGTTGTCGATGGTCTTCGCCGTGATGCTCACCGCGCGGTCCATCGTGAGGCCGGCGGTCATCATCGCCGCCATGGAGTTCGCGAACTGGCTCGCGGCGGTCAGCTCGCGTATCTTCCCGAGCACGGGAACCTTGAGCGCCGCCTTGGCGAGCTTGACACGTCCGGTCTCGCGGCTGCCGTAAACCTTGAACGCGAGGACGATCGCGGCGATGACCGCGAGCAGGATCAGCGAATAGTGCTGGAAGAAGTCGGAAATGGCGATCAAGACCTTTGTGATCGTCGGCAGATCCGCGCCCATCTCGGCGAAGATGCTCGTGAACTTCGGCACGACGCTTCCCATCAGGAACGCCACGACCACGCACGCCGTCACAAGCACGAACATCGGGTAGGAAAGCGCGCTTTTGACCTTGGTGCGCGTCGCGGTCTGCTTTTCAAAGTGCGCCTGCATCGTCTGGAACGAGCGGGCGAGGTTGCCCGTCGCCTCGCCGGCGCGCAGCGTCTCGATAAACGTGATGGGCAGGAGCTTTTCGCCGTGGTCGGCGAACGAGGCGCTCAGGCTGCGCCCGCCCTCGACGTCGACGGCGACCTTTTCCATCACACGGCGCAGCGGCTTGTCGTCGGTCTTTTCCGCGACGAGCTTGACCGCGCGCGCGATCGGGATGCCGGAGTCGAGGATGATGGCGAACTGGCTGCACATGACGGTGAACGCCCGCCCGTCGAGCCGGTTGGCGAAGAGGTCGCCGTGGAGGAAGTCGAGCTTCTTTTCCTGCACCGGCGAGAGCTTCAAAATGACGTCGCAGTTTTCCTTGATGCGCGCGGCGGCGTCCAGCTCGTCGTAGCCCTCGATCAGTCCCGAGACCTTCGCGCCGTCACGGGACA
>SVKM01000034.1 GCA_015068465.1 Oscillospiraceae bacterium
GGCGGCGCTGCTGCCGGAGGACGGCGCGCCGTCCATCGTATACAATATGAATACCGCCCTCGACGGCGCGGACGATGACGACGCGGGCGTCGAGGAGGACGAGAGCGAGGAGACGCGCCGCCGCGGCGGCGTGCGCGCCATGCTGCGCATGCGCATCCTGCGCCTGCCGCTTTTTGTGCGCCTGCTCGTCGTTTTGCCGATGTGGGCGCTGGGCAGCGCGATCATCGCCGCCTGCGGCGCGGCGTGGACGCTGCTCCAGCCGGTGATGGGGAAGGTCGCGGGCTTCGCGCTGATGCTCGCCCTGCTCGCGGGGACGTTCCTGCTTGCCGCCAAGGCGATGTTCCCGGATCTGCCGGTCAAGAAGGTGTTTTCGCGGCGCAATCTGGTCGCGCTGCTGCTCGGCGCGGCGGGGCTCGGCGTCGTCGACGCGGCGCTGCCCGCCGTATGGGACGGGTACGACCAGATCAAGAACATCGTGCTCTCGGCGGGCTTCTTCGTCGCGCTTTCCTGCGCGGCGGTGCCCTTTGCCCTGCGCGAGCAGAAGCGCCGGTTGACGCTTGCCAAAGCGGAGAAGGAACGCGAGAAAAAGCCGGAAAAGCTGGTGTTTACCGATGCGGGCGGCACCTTTTCCGTTGTCGTTCCGAACGTCGGGAAGTAAACGCTTTGCCAAAAATTGAAAATTTCAAAGAAAGCGGCACAAGACCTTGCGTTTTGTGCCGCTTTGTTATACAATATCATGGATAGTTTGTGCAAGCGAGGTGACGAAGCATGGAAGTCCGCATCGAGCGCGACGAGCTGGGCGAGGTCGCGATCCCGCCGAGGCGTTACTGGGGCGCGCGGACCGAGCGCCGGCGCACGGCCGCCGACGCGGGGCTGGAGCCGCTGCCGGGCGAGCTGATCCGTGCGTTCGGCATCTTCAAAAAGGCAGCGGCGCGGGTGAACTATGACTGCGACCCCGCGCGGATGACCGAGGAGAAGTGCGCCGCGATCTTCGCGGCGGCGGACGAGCTGATCCGCGGCAAGCGCCGGGAGGATTTTCCACTGCCCGTCTGGCAGACCGGCATGCAGGCGAACGACAACGTCAACGAGGTCATTGCCAACCGCGGCAGCGAGATGGCGAATATGCCGGAGCTGGTACGGCCCGAGGAGGTCGACCTCTCCCTTGCGCCCGAGCGCGCGTTTCCGGCGGCGGCGCGCATCGCTGCGGCGCTCGCCGTCGCGGACGATATCCTGCCTGCCGCGGAGGCGATGGCGGCGCGGCGCGGCACCGATGCGCTGAAAAGCGCCTGCGCGCTGCTGCGCGACGCGCTCGCGGGGCTTTTCAGACTGCCGCCCATCGCGGTCGAGGGGACGGCGGAGGGCTTCGACGCCCTTGTTGCGGAGCAGACGGCGAAGCTGACGGACAAGCCGTTTACCGCCGGGGACGATGCGGCGTGCGAGCTTGCCGACCTGCAGCGGGCGCATGACGCGATGCGCGCTCTTTCGGGCGAGCTGGAGCGTGTGTGCGAGGGAGAGGCGCGCGAGGCGGCTGTGATGACGTCGGTGCAGCTTTCGGGCATCGGCGCGGCGCTGTCCGCCGCCGCGGCGCGGAGCGAAGCGGAGCGGCGGACGCTGCTGCCGCTGTGCGCCTATGATTTTTTGCAGTCGGCGCGGCTGCTCGGCAGCCTGCTTGCGACGGATTGACCGGGAGGGGGGAGCGCGATGCACAAGAGAATATGCTGCGCGGTGATGGCGCTTGCGCTGTGCGTCTGCGCTCTCGCACCCCACGCATACGCGACGGAGCCGCTTTTAGGGTTCCGGGATCTCAACCCGCGCGCATGGTACGCGCAGGGTGTGCGCTACTGCATCGAAAACGACCTGATGCAGGGGCGCGGAAAGAACTGGCGCTATTTCGACCCGAACGATCCGGTGACGCGCGCGCAGCTGGTGACGATCCTCTGGCGGCTCTCGGGCGAGCCGGAATCGGGGCTTGCGATGCAGTACAACGACGTGCCGGAGGACAAGTGGTATGCCGGCGCGGCGCGCTGGGCGCTGGCGGAGGATGTGATGCCGGGCTATTCGGCGGCGGTGTTCGCGCCGGACGAGGCGGTCACGCGCGAGCAGCTCGCGTTGATCCTCTGGCGCTATGCGCGGTATCTGAACGGCTATGTTCCGACGTTTGAGGAATTGAGTCTGGACGGCTATCCCGACTGCGGGGAGGTCGATCCCGAAGCGGTCGAGGCGCTGCGCTGGGCGGACGGCATGGGCATTATGACCGGCGTGCGCGTCAAGGGCGGCGGCGAAATGCTCCAGCCGAACGCGGCGGCGTCGCGCTCGGCGACGGCGACGATCCTGATGCGCTTCTGCCTCGACATGGGGCTGGGCGATGAGCTTGGCGTCGACGCGGAGACGAAGACCGAAACAGCCGGAACAGAATAACGAAAGGGCGCTCCGCGGAGCGCCCTTTTTTCGTCAAAACCGGCTTTCGACATAGTACCAGTTGCCGTCGATGTGCGAAACGTAACAGCTGTTGTCGCCGTCGTGCTGCACCCAGCACCAGCCGAACATTTCCGTCAGCTCCACGTAATTTTCCATGCCGGGGGCGGGGTGCGGCGCGCCGTCGGCGGTGTAGTGCAGCTCGTAGTACCGGCTCGCCGGCACGATGCCGAAGGCGGACCAGGAGACGACCACCCGGTCGGGATAGTCCTCGAGAACGGTCACCCGGCGCCCGTCGTAGGTCCGCTCGACCGGCGGCGTCTGCTGCAAACAGTCCTGCGCGAAGGCGTCCAATTCGATTTTGTTCTGTAAAACGTAATTGCGCATCTGCCGCTTCGGGTCGCCAAGGTACCTTGCCGCGGCGAGCAGCGCCGTGCAGACCGCCAGTACCAGCAGCCATTTCTGCCAGGATCTCATCAGGTGTCCACCTCACAGTAATAGAGCGTGTTGGTATCGGTATCCAACACCGCGGCGGTGAAGTTATACGAATAGCGCTCGGTGAACGGCTTTTCCGCGTCGGGACTCTGCGCGCTGTATCGGTCGCGGAAGTACCAGTATCCGTGCTCGACGCGCGGGATGCGCACGTCGGAGGGGTAAATGCCCTCGATCTGCTTATAGAGCATGTCATCAAGCTCGTCGGAAAGCGGCAGGGGCGACCAGCCCTCGACGGTGTCCAGCAGCGTAGAGTCCGCCGTCTCATCAAAGTGCAGGACGGCAAGACGCACGCCGTCGCCGTGGAAGCCGCCGTGGCTGTCATCGTCGGAGAGCGTCTTCGCGCTGCCGGTATTGAGCCCAACGTCCGCGCAGAGCATTTGCAGCCCGTTCGACCCGCCGCCGCACGCCGCAAGCAATGCGCAGCCGCCCAGCAGCAGTAGGCAGAGCGTGAGGGCAAAACAGAGATTTCGTACGGTTTTCATGGAAGCACTCCTCCTGTTAGTATAAGCACAGCAGCGAGAGCGTCGCCGCGCCGAAAACCATCCAGACGCGGAACGTTTTCGCGTTTTTGACGAGCGACCACATCGCGCAGAGCGTTCCGAACGCGAGCACGCACACCAGCCACGTCGATTGCAGCCGGCGGGGCGTGAAGCCGAAGCAGTCGATGTAAAGCCAGAGCTTCGAGAGCGCGACCACCGCGAGCAGCAGGCTTTCCGCGAGCAGCACAAGGCACAGCGCGAGCGCCGCGCGCTGGCCGCGCACGCCTTTTTTCGACGTGCGCGTGACCAGCCAGAGCAAAGCGAAGTTGACCGCCATGACCTTGCACAGCTCAAAGAAGCCCTGACGCGCGTACTCGGCGACGACAAAGCCGTCGGGCAGCGTGCGCGTGAACGCGCCGAAGAGATAGCGCCCCTGCACGGCGAAGAAGAGCGCGTAGAGCGCGCCGAACAGCGCCAGCAGCACAAGCCACACGCGCTCCGGCACGCCGCGCAGCATTTCCAGCGTCTCGTCGACGGCGGAAACGCGCTTGCGCAGCGCACCCTTTTCCTCGCGGCGCGTGCCGGCGAGCAGACCGAAAAGATACGCGCCGACCGGCAGCGAGAGCAGGAAGCGCAGCAGCACTTCGCCGAGAAAATCAAAGTCCCAGTCGAAGCGGAACAGCTCGACGACGCCCTCAAGCAGCGACGCAAAGCCTGCGTCCGCGCTCATCAGAAGGTTTGCGGCGAGCGCGAGTAGTCCCAGCGCCGCCGCCGCGATGAGCGCCGTCCACGCAAGCGCGCCCGCGTCGCCTTTTTCACGCTTTCGCCCGCCGAGAAGCGCCGAGGTGGCAAACCACGCCGTCCGCGCCCGCAGAAAGAAATGCTTGAACGGGAAGGCGACAAAGCCGTCGAGCGCGTCGAGCGGCAGCATGCGCCCGCTTTCGCCTTCGAGCAGCGTGTCCGAGCGCGACAGCGCCCACCAGACCGCGAAAATGTGGAGGAACACGAACGGCAGCCCCTCGTCCCACGCGTTCCCGCGCTGCACGAGGATGGAGACGAGAATGAGCGCCGTGCAGCCGAGCCAGACCCAGCTTTCCCGCTTGCGCGGCGTGTCGCGGTGGAGGGATTCGCCGAGCGCGAGAAAGCCGAGCGTGAACACGGCGAGCAGAACGCGCGGCACGGCAGATCCGGTATCCTCGAGCAGCGCCAGGTACATGCGGACATAGACGTAGGCGAGCGCGTACATCAGCGGCGCGGCGACGCACTCGCTTTTTGCCGCCGTGAACGGGGGACGCACAAGGGCTTGCGCGTACTGCGGAATGGCGTTTTTGGGCGCAACGATTCCGCCCGAGGCCGCCGCGGCCTCCGGTTGCAGGTTTTCCATATTGATTTCTCCTTATGTTCTTATTCCCTGAATTCCAGAATGTCGCCCGGCTGGCAGTTGAGCTCGTGGCACAGCGCCATCAGCGTCGAGAAGCGGATCGCCTTCGCCTTGCCGGTCTTGAGGATCGACAGGTTCGCCGGCGTGATGCCGACCCGCTCCGCAAGCTCTCCGCCGGAGATCTTGCGCTTCGCCATCATGACGTCGAGGTTGACCAGTATCTCCATAGCGCCGCCTCAAATCGTCAGGTCGAGCTCGTCCTTCATCGCGATCGCCTGCTCAAAGGCGTTTTTCACGATGCGGACGATCAGCGCCATAAAGCCCGCCGCCACGGCGATGAAAGCAAACGGCAGATAGTACGCCGCGCTGAGCAGGCATACCGCCGTCGCGCCCGCGCAGCACCAGCTGACGGCGCGCATGCGCCGGACGTTGTCGGGCACGAACATTTCACCGCGCTTGATGTTTCCGAGCAGCTTCCAGAGCTGATACAGGCAGACCCAGCCGAACGCGCTGCCCGCGTAGATGGACGTCATCAGCAGAAAGCCGCGCTGAAGATGGAAAAAGCGGTAGCGCGTGAACCACAGCGCGACCCGGTACGCGCCGGCGTCCAGCGCCGCGAGGCACAGCGCAAACAGCGCGACGCAGACCTGCGAGAGCGCCACGCTCTTATCCTTGTCCCAATGCATGGGCGTCACCCCTTTCTGCACACAGCATAACACGGCGGTTATCGTTTGTCAACAGAAAATTATTGAAAAACGATAATAATTTATTGTTAATAAAAGGAAGGCAGTGTTACCTGCCTTCCTTTATATATATTAGGTAAGCGCGCGGTAGAGGATCGTGATGGTCTCGGCGCGGGAGAGCACCCTTCCCGGGCGCAGGCGCCCGCTGTCGCCCTGAAAGACGCCGAGGCGCACCAGCGTTCCCATCGCTTCCTTGGCGTAGTTCGAGACGTTTTCGCCGTCCGGGAAGCGCGCGAGATACGCCTCGCCGCCGGTGGGAAGCTCCTGCGCGGAGGCGAGGGCACGGTAGAGATAGACCGCGGCCTCCTCGCGCGTGATGCCCTCGGTGGGACGGAACTTGCCGGTGTTGCTGCCCTTGATGATGCCGAGCGCCTTCGCGCTCGCGATCGCGTCGGCATAATACTTGTCCGGCGCTACGTCGTCGAAGCCGCTGCCCTCCCAGACAGAGGGGAAGGAGAACGCGCGGCTGAGCAGCAGGATAAAGTCGCCGCGCTTCATGGGCGAGGCGGGGCCGAAGCCGGTCTGCGAGTCGCCGTAGGCGGTGCCGTAATAGCGGAAGAAGTCGACCGCGGGGACTGCCCAGGTGTACCGCCCCATGTCGCTGAAGTAATTCGAGCGCGTCGGCGGCGTGACGACGAGGCTGATGTTGCCCGCGCAGCTGTCGCCCTTGGCGTCCCGCACCGTGTAGGTGATGCGCTCCGTTCCGCTGAAGCCTGCCTTTGGCAGAAACGAGACGCGGTGGAGCACATCGGAGATCGGATAGGATTCCCGCGAGCTGAACTCCGAGAAGCGGGAGGGCGAGGCAAAGTCGAGACACAGCCGGCCCGCGGTCTCGGCGGGGCGGGAGAGTGTGATCGTCGCCGGCGTGCCGGAGAGCTTCGACGCGGCTTTTTCGACGATCGCGCCGATGTTCAGCGTCACCGCGACGCCGGAGGAATAGTAGACGGTCGGGTCTCCGTCGGCGGCGCTGCCGATGCTGCCGGTGTCGCCGGTGGTCTCGGGGCTGCCGATGGGCTGCGTCTGCGCGTCGGTCGCGGTCGAGACGATCGTGACGATGCCGTGGTAGGTGCGGTCGCTGTTGTTGTCGCGGCCGTAGGAATAGGCGGTGAAGTTGAAGGTGGCTTCGCCGGTGAAGCTGGCGTTGGCGAGAAAACTGATGCTGCCGAGCTGGCTTTTGTTGTAGGTCTCGGACGACTTCGTCGTCACCGCGGCGCTGCCGCAGTAGAGCGAGCCTGCCGCGCTGGGGGGCAGGGTGTCGAAATGGACGGCGCGCACATCGTAGCCGGTCATGGCGTAGCAGGCGTCGGAGAAGTCGGAGCTGACAAGATTGACGCGGCGCTCCGGCTCGACGGTGTAGCGCAGTGGCTGCGCGTCGCCGCCGGTGACGACGAAGCGGAGCATGCTGTCGAAGTGCTTGCCGTTCGCCGCCGTGAGGACGATCGGGACGGATTCGACGCCGCTGTAGCCGGGGGCGGCGGAGAAGCGGATGTCCTCGGGATAGAGATAGTCCTTGCCGACCCGAACGGCGTGATCGGCGCCCGTCTGCCCGTCGTCGTAAAGCGTGCCGCTCTTTGCGGGCGGGAGCGAAGCGAAGCTGACGCATTTGAAATCGCCGGCGAGCTGCTCGCGCGCGACGCTCACGAAGTCCTGGCGGTTCAGCGAGACCGGACGGCCCGCGGCGACGGTGTAGACAAACGGGCCCTCCGCGCGCGGCTGCTTGTGCTCGGGGCCGTAGGACGTGACCTTGACGACGAGCTGGCCGGTGATGTCGCGGTCCGCGCTGTCCTTGCCGGAGAACTCGATGTAGACGTTGCCGTCGAAGCCCTCGGCGGGCACGAAATACACCTTGTCGATGGTGGGCGTTTCGGTGCGGTAGAAGCGCTGGGCGGGCGCGACGGCGTAGTCGTAGATCGACTTGTCGATGTAGTTGTAGTACAGCGCCCCTTCCTTTGCGCTCGGCAGACGGAAGGAGACGTACTTGAACGCGCGGCCCGTGACGGCGGAGGCGTAGGCGGAGAAGTCGTCGGCGGCGAAGCGCGCGGGCTCTCCGTCGGTGGAGTAGGCGATGCCCGGCTCCTGCTTGCCGACGTCGATGTAGATGCGTCCGGAATAGGACGCGCTCTTGCGGACGAAGTTCTGCGTCGCGCCGTCCTGCTCCATGTAGTGGTAGTAGCCGTAGTAGGTGATCAGCGCGCGTCCGCTGAACGTGGTCTTGGGCACGAAGCGGATGTCGGAAATTCGGGCGTTGGAGGAGCCGTCGGCGTTTTTGAAGTAGTATTTCAGCACGCCCGCGACGCCGGAGCCGGTGTCGCCCTCGGTGTTGTAGCCGTTGTAGATCGTACCCTGCGTGGCGGAGAGGGAGACGTAGGAGATGTAGTCAAAGGCATAATCCTTGCGTCCCGCGGCGCTGTGCTTGGGGTCGGTGAAGTAGCGCAGGCAGACGTCCTCGAGCGCGTCCTCGATCGAGAGGACGGCGTCGGCGGATTTGAACTCGTTGCTCTCGCCGCGGTATTGCAGCGAGGCGACGTCGCCGGTGACGCCGAAGCGGATGTGGCCGTCGGCGTTGGACGCCTTGACGAGGATGTCCTCAACGCTCGATTCGGAGTAGGCGCTCTCCTCGCCCTCCGCCCGCGCGGGGGAGGGGAGGAGGGAGAGCGCCATCAAAAACGCGAGCGCGAGGGAGAGCGGTTTTTGGAGCTTTTTCATGGGGATACCTCCGTTCAGGGGTCATTGTGCGATGACGTCGACGGAAATGAACTTGCGCCCGCCGTCGCTTGCCGTGATTGTGAGGATCGCCTTGCCGGTGGCGTCGACTGTTTTGCGGGAAACGTAAAGAAGATGGCTGGTGCCGTCCACATCGGGAGGAGTGTATGTGAATTGAATGTCAGCGGTTACCACATCTCCGCCGAGAGCGACAGCGGCAGTGACGCGCTTATCATCGGCATCCAGGGGAAGGACGATTACCTTGACAGGGACATAAGCCGTGTTTTGCGGGATCGTGATTGTGTATTTGCCGTTCGAGTAGGTGACGTTATCGCCTGAGAGCTGGATGTCGCTGACATAGGTCGGAACCACGCGCACCTTGACTTCTTTGAAAATGTTTGTCGGTACGCCGTTGTCGTCCAGCAGGGTAGCCTTGATCGTGGCATATGTGCTGGTAGGAGTGATGACCTTGCCGGTGACCTTCGCGCTCAGATCGTCCACCGTCTGGACGGTGATGTACTGCGAACCGGAGGTGACCGCCCACTGGATTTTTCCGCTGGAACCGTCCGGACTCAGCGTGGCTTTCAGCGTGGTTTCCTTGCCGACCTCAATGTCGAAGTCGGTCTTATCCAAATCGAAACTGCTCGCCGTGGGCATGATGACGTCGACAATATTGATGTTGACCGATTTGGTCGGGAACCACTCGTCGGCGTTGGAGGACTTGACATCTACCTTCATTGCCTTGTCCGTCTCGCCGCTGAGATAGGTCTCCAAATCGAAGTACGGCGTCAGGACCAGACCGGGCGAACGGTTGGGGCTGAACTCGGTACTGAGGTTCGGATTGACGTTGATGGAGTAGTTGCCGTTGATGTAGTCGGGGTACGCCGCGCCGGTGGAGTTGTCTTTGAAGCGGATGCGGACGACCTTCTTTTCGGTGTTGATGGACTCGACCACATAGGACTGGCTGGCACCGGCAAGGAAGGTGTCTGCGGTAAGCGCGGTGTGCAGCTGGCTTGCGACGCTGTAGAGCGCGAGCGGCTGCGAGAAGTTCAGATCCAGATAGCCCTTCATCTTGTAGCGTCCGCCGCTGGCGGGCGGCGACTGATAGGTGATCAGCACCTCGCCGCCGATGCTCTCGAGCTCCGGCAGGGAGAGATCCTCCACGAAGAGCGGCTGCTGGCCGCCGAAGCCGAGGGAATGGCCCGTGGCGTTGGTGGACTGCGCGTTGCGCGCCACGGCGAGGACGAAGTAGGTCAGCCCGGGCTCCAGCTCGAATTCCGCCGGCAGGGGCTGGTTCGTTTTCAGGTTCAGCGTGAGGCCCGTGACGCGGCCCGTGCTGGTGTTGTTCGTGCGGATCAGGCTGGCGACCAGGTCCTTGTAGCGGTCGGTGGCGTATTCGTCAAAGACCGAGCCGCGGCCGGTCTGCTCCATCAGCGCGTCGAGAACGGTGTAGTCGGCGGGATAGTTGCCGGCGTTGTATTTGCTGACCTTCGAGGAATCGGACGTATCCAGAGCGGCGGTCGCAAACTTTTCCTTCAACAGCGACAGCGTGCCGTCGTTGTAGCGGTCCATGTAGAACAGCGCGACGTCCGCGATGGCGTCCATGTTCATGCTGTTGACGGTCGCGTAGGCGGTGCCGGGGCGCTGCAGCTCCAGCTCGGGGCGGCTGATGCCCTTGGTGGTCGCCTGATAGACCTGCGCGCGGGCGGAGTAGACCTGGCCCTGGCCCTGCATGACGTAGTAGATCAGGTATTCCGTGTTGGGGTCCAGGCCCTCGACAAGGATCGGGTCGGACGCGCCGGTGCCGAGCGTGACATTGCCGGTCTTGATGCGCGCGTTGCCGAAGTTCGGCGAGTAGATCTGGCTGTTGGAGGGCGAGCGCAGGAAGAACCGCGGCGTATTCTTGGCGCCCGCCGTGCCGGGCGCGACGATCTTGCCGGTCAGCGTGTCGCCGTTGTTGTTCAGCGGGACGATCTCCTCGCTGCCGTTGTGCGGGATGTAGACCTTGTTCGTGCCCTCGCCGGAGCCGAATTCAAGGTAATATCGCCCGTAATTTGCGTCGTTGGCGGTCTCGTTGCACAAAAGCTCCATGGCGCCGCCCGCGGTGTCCGCCGTCGTGGCGACGGTCGGCGTGTGCTCGATGCGCGGGTCGCCGTTGGGGACCGCGACCTGCGTGCTGGCGGGTGCGACGACATAGTAGACCGTGCCGGGGCGGTCGAGCATCAGCGTCATGGAAAGCGAGGTGTCCGTGGTGCTGATGGCGGGGTAGGCGGGGCGGAACTCCGGCGCGTCGCTGTTGGCGTACTGCGCGCGCATGCAGAACGGGCGCGGGGAGTGGATCTGGGCGACGCCCTCCTCGTCCTCCTTCTGCTTGAGCGTGTCTTTGCTGATGACGGTGGCGAGGTTTCCGAGCGATTTGCTCATGCCGGTGACGACGCTCACGCGGAAGTTGACCGTGCCGTCCCAGACTTTTCCGCGGCCGTCCTCCTCGGAAACATCTCCGATCGCGGTGAAGCGGATGCCGTAGTATTTGGTCGCATTCGCCTCCATGATGCCGCTCTTGTTGATCTCGTCCTGCATTTCCTTGGTGAAGGTGGAGGTCAGCGGGTCGATGTTGATCACGTTGCCTTCGCCCGTGACGCTCGGGTTGCGGTCGGGGAGGTTGTAGAAGTTGCGGAACAGGCTGCATCCCTCAAAGCCGGTGTAGTCGTCCAGCGTCACGTCCTGATTGATGGTCTTGTTGTTGTTGACGATCTTGTAGGAGGAGATGGGCTCGGTCGGCCTGCCGCAGGTCCTGACCGGCTTGCCGACGGCGCGGCTGGCGCCGCTCGAGAGATCAAGCTCATAGATTTGGAACGTGACCGAGGAGTCGGACCAGAACAGGATGTCCCAGTCCACGTTGGACTCGACGTTGGTGGAGATCGGCGTCATCGAGAAAGCCATGTCCATATCAATCGACTTGTTGTCGAACGTGGCGCTGGTGGTGTTGATCGTGCGCAGCTGCACCTGCGCCGAGACCGTGGTGAAATTGTCGAGCTGCGTGCGCGGCATGCGGTTGCGGGAGGTCGAAATATCCGCGATGTCGTCGAACACGAAGTAGTAGGTCGAGCCGCTGGAGAGGTTGAGCGCCCAGTCCTTGTCGGTCTTGGGCTTCTTGACGCTGTACTCGCCGGGGAAGAAAAGCGTCAGCTCGCCCGTGTCGTCGTCCACGGTGACCTCGACGTTGCGGTAGTCGATGACCCACTTGAGCGTCGTGTCGTTGTCGTTGTCGGCGTTGCGCTCCACGACGGTCTCGTTGCCGGTCGAGGAGGCGTTGTAGAGCTTGATGGTCGTGCTCAGCGCGTTGACGTAGGCGTCCTGCGCCTCCTTCCAGAGCTTGTAGGCGTCCGAGGCGGGGTCGGTGCCCTTTGTCGCCTCCTTCGCCTTCATGTCGTCGTAGAGCTTCTTGAAGGTCGCGAGCGTCTCCTGCGTGTTCTCGCGGTTCGCCGAGTACTGCATCACCTCTTCGGAGAAAATGAGCTTGATGTCGGTGTCGGCGTAGGGGCGCGTGTGGTCGGTCGCGTCGTAGTGCGTGAACTCCTGGCGCACCGTGGGCGGGACGTTGTCGAGCGTGTTCGCCTGAATGTAGTATTTGAACGGCTGCTCGTTGTGCTTGACGTTCAGCTCCGTGCGGTCCTTGGGCGGCGTGGTGTCGGTCTGGATGTTGTAGGTGTGGCTCTCGCGGAAGAACTCGGAGTAGTTGCCGGCGGTGTCCTTGGCGACGAAGTAGACATAATAACTCGTTGCGGGTTCCAGACCCGTGATATTGAGCACGGTGTCGGCGTTGCCGCGCGCGCGGACGTTGCCGGCGCGCACGCTGTTGGTGCCGCTTTCGATCTGGCGGCAGGCGCGCTCCCACCATTCGTCCTCGGTCCACTCGCTCTTGCCGTCCTTGATGTTGTCCTTGATGTATTCCGCGGACTTGCTCACGACCCAGTAGACGGTCGCGTCCTCGTTGACGTTGACGTTCAGACGCAGGCCGTTGAGCTGCTCCTCGGTGACGGCGGGCGTGTCGTACTGGAAGCGCGGCGGCTTGCCGTCGACGGTCTTGAACGTCAGCTTCTCGACCTTGGAGCTGCGCGCGCCGTCGGCGTCAATGAGGCAGAGATAGATGTCGTAGTTGGTCAGCTCTTCCAGATTCGTCAGGTCGATGTAGTTGATGCGGTTCTTCGTGGCGTCCTCCACGCCGCTGCGGATCGGCTTGCCGAGCGCGCCAGTGCGGAACTGCGCCGCCGTAGGCGCGGTGCTGCCCGTCTCATAGACCGCGTAGTAGAGCTGGCAGGTCTTGTTCGGCATCGCCGCGACCTGCACGCGGTAGTTGCGCTTGGGGTACTGCTCGCTGTCGCGGTCGGTGAGCGTCGTGGTGATTTTGGTGCCGTCCGAGAGAACCTCCTCGCCGGAGATCTTGACCGACTCGCAGTAGTTGCGCAGCACGGTCGGATAGCCCTTGGAGAACGCGGGCACCGTGTCGTCCGGCGTGGTGAACGAGGCGACCTTGACCGGGCTGTGGCGGCCGCGCGCGTCGACGAACACCGTGGAGAGGTAGTAGTTGGAGTCGGCGACCAGCTTTTCGAGCGTGGCGTTGTACTCCGTGTCGGCGCTCTCGACGGGCGTCGTGCCGTTGAGGGTGATGCGCGTGTTGTCCTTGGTGGGCTCGACCAGCTCCTCCTCGGGGATGGAGCCGTCGGTCGTCGTGCTCACCGCCCAGTAGACCGTGCCGCCCTTGTTGGCGGCATAGACTGCCAGCGCGGAGGTCGGCGCGATGTTCTTGACCTTCGGATAGCCCGCGAGCAGACGCGGGTCGGACGACGACTCCTGCGCCTCCTTGGCGTTCATCGTTTGTCCGGCGATATCGGCGGTCAAGCCGGGACGGATGGTAATGTCGTCGGGCAGCATCTCGACGTTCGAGCCGGCGGCGTTGACCTGAAGCTTCGCGATGTCGCCCACGCCGTCGACCTTGACGCCGGTGTCGAGAGAGAGGTTCTTCGCGGTGCTGTTGATGTCGAGCGTGAGCGTGGAGTTGGTCGCCTTTTCGTCGATCTTGAGGTTGTCGACCGTGCCCATGGCGATCTTGAGCATGGAGTTCGGCGTTTTGTTGACGACGGTCTCCAGATTGCCCGAGAGCGTGAACTGCGCGTTGGGGTCGGTGGATTCGAGATTGATGGTCTTGAAGCCCTCGCCCGGGCGGGTGCGGTCCTGGATGTAGGCGTCGGAGCGCAGGGAGACGTCGTTGATGAGCGTGTTGCCCTCCGCGGCGAGCGAGACATACTGGTCGGCGATGCTGTCGACCTTGAGAGAATCCGCCTCGACGTTGACGAACCGGATGCTCTCGCCGCTCTGGCTCTCGCCGCCGCCGGCGACGACGATGTCGCCGAGCACCTTGACGTTCTCCAGCGAGATGTCGCCGAGGTCAAGGCCGCCGGTGATATAGAGATTGCCCGCGATCGTCGTGTCCTTGAGCACGGTGTCCGGCGAGCTGATCGTGACGTTGCCGTAGGTGTCGGAGAGCGTGTGGGTGCCGGGTTTGTTGATCAGCGTGCCCAGCGCGCGCTTGAGCATGACCGCCATTTCGCCGCGGGTGATGTCGCCCTTGGGACGGTAAGAGCCGTCGGGGTAGCCGCCGATGATGCCGGCTTCCTCCGCCGCGCGGGCGTAGCCGCGGCTCCACTGGCCGAAATCGCGCCCGTCGGAGAAATCGGTGACCTCGCCGGCGACCGGATCGAGGCGCATGTTGCGCGCGAGCAGCACCATCGCCTGCTCGCGGGTGAGGTTCCCGTTCGGCAGGGCGGTGTTCGCGGAGACGCCGGTGAAGTAATTGGCGTTGTAGGCGATGCCGATGTCGTCGTGATACCACGAGCCCTCCGGCACGTCGGTGAACGGGGTGGGGCCGACGTCCTTGTAGCCGTAGGCGCGGTTGGTCATGGCGACGAACTCCGCGCGCGTCAGGCTGCGCTCGGGACGCAGGCTGCCGTCGGGATAGCCGCTGATGACGCCCCAGTTGAGCAGCTCGTCCATCGCGCTGTCGCTGTAGGCTGCCTCCGCCTCGCGCTCGACGGCGGGAAGCAGGGACAAAGACATGCACAGCGCGAGGACAAACGCCCCGAGCCGGTGCAGCATGGATTTTTTCGTCGTGTTGTACATCATCCGAACCCTCGCTTATCTTCTGACTTTTGTGGCGCTGATCTGGATCGCGAAGACGGCTTCGCGGAGCATCGTCTCCTCATCGTCGATCGTGTCGACGAATTTGCAGGCGTAAATGTTCCCGTTCGGGTCCAGATGCACGCGCAGAACCTCTGCATGCAGCAGGAGCGGGCCTTCCGCCGTGAGCGGAATGACGATCTCAAAGATCTCGCCGACCGTAAGGCTGATGCGGCACCGGAACGCAACGCCTCCGCAGCTTAGGTCGACGGAGCGCAGCTGCGCCCGCGGGCGGTTCATCGGATAGAGAAAGCTGTCGAAGGCGACGGGGACGCGGAAGTTTTTCCGCATCGCGGCGCCCAGATCGCGCATCGGTTCCAGCGCGATCAGCCGCTCGCGCGAGCCGATGAAACGCACCATCTGCGGCGGGATGCTCTTGTCCTGCGGGATGGCCTGTAAAATGCCGATCCGCGACAGCTGCGCCGGATCGCCCTCCGACAGGGCGATGAAAAGCGTTTTGCCGTCCGGCGCCTCCCGGCGGTAGCCGCGCGCGCACAGGCGGGAATTGCTGTCCATCAGCACGTAGGTGCTTGCCGCCGGAACGGCTTCGACCTTCTTTTCCGGCTTTTTACCAAATAAGCCCATGACTTTCCTCCTTACCGTGCGTTATGCGAGCCCCGCTTCGCCCGGCGCTTCGGCGCTTTCGCGCCGCGCGGGGTCAAAGTTGAGGAAGTATACATAGATATCGACGATCGCCTGATACAGCTCCGCGGGAATCTCCTGCCCGAGCTGGAGCTGCGTGAGGATCGTTGCGAGGGAATCGTCCTCGTAGACGGGGACGCCGTTCGCCTGCGCCACGTCGACGATCTTCTCGGCGAGGTAGCCCATGCCGGAGGCGACCACCACGGGCGCGGTGTCGTCCGCGCCGTAGTGCAGCGCGACCGCGCGCTTCTTGCGCTGGAACTCAGACCTTGACATTGACGCCACTCATCCTTTCAAAAAGCTTGGGGAACACCTGGGAGACGGTCAGCGGGCGGTGCTGCTCGGCGACCTGCACCTGTTCGACCTTGAGCCCGTTGCGCGCGATGATGTTGCGGAGCGACTGCGTGACCTGCGGCGTGTACTCGGCGACCTCCTTCGGACAGGTCACAAGCATCGAAACGCCCTCGCTGCGGTTCTGAATGAGCACGTCGAACGCGCCGAGGGAGCGGATATCCATTTTGATGAGCACCCGCTGGACCGGCCCGCCGCCCTTATCCTTGTCGCGGGAATTCTGCTCGTCCCGCTCGGCGTCCGGGTCGACCCAGATCTCGGAGAACATCAGCTCGCCGTTCCAGTTCAGCGGCAGCATGATGTGCTGCAGGGGCATGTAGACGCTCTCGTTGATCAGCACGGCGTTCATAATATTGTGGAACGCGTCCTGCGTCTCGACGCCGTTCTCGCCCTGCAGGGCGCGGTGCGTGACGCGCGCCATGCTGTCGGCAAAGGCGTTGTTCTCCGACGCCTTGGAAAACTCGGTCTCCTTGAGCATACGCAGCAGCTCGCCGTCGGACAGCTCCGCGAGGTCCTTGGGCAGCACCTCGCTGCTCGCGAGGTGGCGCAGCGCCTCCAGGAGCCCCGATTCGGAGCCGTTTTCGTAGCGGGCGACGTCGAGCGTCATCGCCGAGAGCAGATTGCGGGCAAGGCCGTGGTCGTGCGTCAGCGAGACGTATTTCGACACGAGAGGGAACACCTGTTCGCGCAGAAGCTTGAGGTTGCCCTCGCGGTCGCCCGCGTCAACGCCGTTTTCCAGCTGCGCGAGAACCTTCGTCAGCTCCGCCGACCATTTTCCGGGCAGCGCCTCGGTCATCTCGTCGGTCATGCGCACGAGATTGTCCTCGATGTGCTCGGTGGAGGTGAAGTCGGCGAATTTCCGGACGAACTGGAGGATGTCGTTTTTTGTCAGCTCCGAGGTCGCGCCGTTGTAGGCGGAGCGCAGCATCTGGAACAGCGCGCCGGAGAAGCGCGAGCCGCTTTGCACCTGATTTTTCAGAAAGCTGAGCATCTCGCCCTCGTCCATGTGGATAAAATCGAGAAATTTTGCCATTTCCTCGGCAAAACCGCTCCGTATGCCGGAGTTGACCTCCACCTGCTGGCCCTGCAGGACGGTCATAAACAGCTCCGGCAGCGCCTGCGCACCGCGCAGCCGCTGCACAAAGGTCATAAAATTGGAATCGAACCGCGTGCCGAACGAGTTGGTGGCGTCGCCCGAGCCCTGCTGGCCCTCTTTCCCGTCCGGCCGGGTGACGTGGTCGGGGTCGATGACGTTCTGAATGTTGGTATCACCGCCCGGAGTAGGGGGCGTTATCTTGACGGATGGGGCGTCGTAAGACGGCACCGGATTGGTTGCGCCGAGGAGATCCGGCATGAAAATTTCGCTCCTTTCGAAAAAGACTTGCAAAAATCGGAAAAAAACCGTAGAATATATATTAACTTTTAAGGCTATCTGCCGATAGTATTTTTAAGAGACCGTGAGCAGGCTGTTTCCGCGGCCTGGCCACAACAAAAAAAATAGGGGTGAAGTTTTATGGGTATGGGCAACGACATGATGGAGGCCTATCTGTTCGAGATGCACTCCATGCTGGAACAGTTGGACGACCTGATCCTTTCCAGCGAGCAGGCGAAGACCTTCTCGCAGGATGCGGTCAACGAGATCTTCCGTATCATGCATACGATCAAGGGCTCGTCCGCGATGATGGAATTCAATTCGCTGATGACCATCGCGCACCGCATTGAGGATATGTTCTTTGTCATCCGCGAGAAAACGATGGACGCGATCCCGGATGAATTAAAGCCGGATCTGTTCGACCTGATCTTTGAGTCCATCGACTTCTTCCGCGCGGAGATCGACAAGATCGAGAATGATCAGCCGCTTTCCAATGATATCGACACATTCCTTAATAAAATTAATACCTTTGCAAATAAAATTTCCGGCGAGGCGGGCGGAGACGCCGCCGCGCCCGCGGCGGAAGGCGACGCTGCGGCGTCTGACAGCGCTCCCGCGGCCAGCGGCGACCTGAACGCCTACGGCAGCCCGACCTTCCCCTACGGCATGCAGGTGTTCTTCGACGAGGGCGCCGGTATGGAGAATCTGCGCGCCATGATGCTCGTCAACTCCGTCAAGGAGGTCGTTGACGAGAGCCAGTTCGATTTCCTCCCGCCCGACGTCCAGCTCAACCCGGAGACGGCGAGCTTCATCGTCGACAACGGCTTCTTCCTGCGCTTCAAGACCGCCGAGGACCGCACCACCTCCGAGAGCGCGATCCGCGAGACCGGCTCGGTGCGCGAGTTCTCGCCGTTTGACTTTGCCCCCGGCGTCGAGGCGCAGGCCGCGGCGGCTGCCGCGCCGACCCAGACGGAGACGCCGCAGGGCGGCGCTCCGGCGCAGGCAGAGGCTCCGGCGGCGCAGCAGAGCGCGGCGGCGCAGACCGCGGCGAAGCAGCAGCACGCCAAGGAGAGCCTCATCAGCGTGAGCCTTTCCAAGCTCGACACCCTCATGGCGGTCGTCAGCGAGATCGTCATCACCGAGGCGCAGGTCACGGCAA
>SVKM01000035.1 GCA_015068465.1 Oscillospiraceae bacterium
TTGACAACAACAAGACGCGAGGCGCACTAACTAAAGCTCTTTCAAGAATTGATTTATATTATAAGACCATCGCTGACACAGCCAATGAAATCCTAAAAAAAGATAACGAGCGAAACAAGGAAATTGAAATGCTGAAAGGACAGCTCGCTGAAGCATCCCGTGATAATGAAGACCTACGCGGGTCACTGACCGATTTGAAAGAGAGCGTTCGTGAGCTGTCTTCACAAAATGCAGCTCTTCGCAAAGCCCTTGACAAGTATGTTTATCCTGAGATGGTAGAGATTTTACTTGAAGAAAGCGGCTTGACTATGCCGGAAACAGTATATGTGGATCCGGCGAAAGCAAAAGCGGAAACCATAGGCCCTGATACGCAGATCTCAAGCAAGGTTGTCGAAGGAATGTTTAAGAAATTCGAGGATTGATATGGCAAAGAACAACAAACTCTTCGATCTGGTTCCTGAAGCAAAAGCTTACTATGACTTTGATAAGAACACAGACATTGACACCGCTATCTTGGGCGTGAAATCGCGGAAAACGGTGTGGTGGAAATGCCCTGACTGTGGAGATGAAACCTGTCAATCTGTCAGATCAAAGACAAAGAAGCTTCCAGACGGATCTTATCGTTTTTTCGGATGCAATAAACATAACAAACTTTTTGATTTGGTCCCGGAAGCAAAAGCTTTCTATGATTTTGAAAAAAACAAGGAAATTGATGCCTCCACCTTAAGCGTGGCTTCTACAAAGAAAGTTTGGTGGAAGTGCCCCGATTGTGGTTTCGAATCCCACTTGTCAGTTTTCTCAAAGGTCGATAAGCTTCCTGATGGGTCTTATCATTTCTTTGGTTGCAATAAGCATAACAAGCTCTTTGATCTGGCCCCGGAAGCCAAAGCTTTCTATGATTTTGAAAAAAATAAGGAAGTTGATGCCTCCACCTTAAGCGTGGCTTCTACAAAGAAAGTTTGGTGGAAATGCCCCGATTGCGGAACCGGAACCTACCAAACCATCAACTCAAAGATTGGCAAGCTGCCCAATGGGTCTTATCGCTTTTATGGTTGCAAGTGCCATAGCTACTATCCTTCTCGCTCAAAACGCAAAAAAACAAACTCTTTCCAGACTATCTCAGATACCGATTACCTATCGAGAATATGGGACCATTCGAATGACCTTGACCCTGACAGCCTTTTTATCAACTCATACGCTCGAGCAAAATGGGTGTGCCCGAAGTGCGGGTACAAGTGGTGTGCTCCTGTCGGCCGGGTCAACAGTTCTTCTGGCAGATGCCCCGCATGTGATAGCAGGCATGTTATCGTGCCTGGAAGTACCGATGTGTTTTCGCTTGCCCCAGACGCAAAACGATACTACGATTGGGATAGAAACGCCGACATTGACATTGAGCATCTGGGCGTCAGCTCTAGAACAAAGGTTTATTGGCGTTGCCCCGATTGCGGCAACGAAACCAAGACGGCGATAGCTAACAAGATTCACAAACTACCGAACGGCTTATATCGCATTTCAGGCTGCAATAAATGCTTCGGAAAACGCCGTAAAAAGCGGATCGGAACCGATATCATGCCGAATTCTGTTGCTGAAAATGAAAATCTGATGCGGTTTTGGGATTATGACGCTAACAAGAATCTTGATCCTGCTGTCATTGGTGTCTACTCCAAACGGAACGTTTCTTGGAAATGCCAGAAATGCGGCCATACATGGACATCCAGGGTCCATAATCTGTGCCGTTTCAGGGGCGAGTGTCCCTTCTGCGATAAACACTATGTCTCAGAAAGCGAAAACCTAATGAAGTTCTGGGACTGGGACGGCAACAAAGGTCTTGACCCTGCTACCTTGACTGTTTATTCTAGACAAGTCGTCTCGTGGAAGTGTCAGAAATGCGGTTATACTTGGACATCTCGCGTTAACAGCCGACGTAACTCCAAGGGCGATTGCCCATGCTGCGATCTGCACAGGGTCGTCGTTCTTGGTGTGAACGATTTATTTTCTACGATCCCCGATGCTAAAGAATACTATGACTTCGAGAAAAACGCAGATATCGACATCACTAAAATCAGTATTTCTTCAAAGCGGAAGGTGTGGTGGAAATGCCCGACGTGCGGGGACAAAGTTTGTGCTTCGCCCGCTAGTAAAATCAAGAAATATGATGGAACATATCATTTTGGCGCTTGCAATAAGTGCCGCCAAAGTAACGACGACGCACAAGGAAAGGGAGCTTTCAACGATTACATAGACTTAGGTGTTCGCAGTCTGGCGTCACAATACCCAAAAGTCACGCAACTGTGGTCTGTCAACAATGAGAGATCCCCGAATACCGTACCTCCCGATTGCTCGTTTAACGCTATCTGGGTTTGCCCGGATTGCAGCTTCGAGTACCGCGCGCTTGTCCAAGACATGGTCAACGGTACAGCTCCCTGCCCGATTTGCACCAACAAGCGCATTCAAACGGGGTATAACACCTTAGCCGACAAGAACCCTGATATCGCAAAGCTGTGGTCGCCGAGCAACCGTTTGCGCCCGGTCGATGTGTTCCCGACATCCCCGCTTGAAGTGCTCTGGATCTGTCCAGACTGTGGTGGCGAACACAGCGCTCTCATCAGGGACATGGTAAGCGGGCATGCTGAATGTCCTTTCTGCACAAATAGACGCCCACTTCCCGGATACAACACCCTAGCGGACAAGCATCCTGTTCTCGCAGCTATGTGGGGCACGGATAACGACCGGGGCGCAGACAGCGTCCTCCCGGATTCCCCCTACGAGGCACGGTGGGTGTGTTCAGACTGCGGCGGCGAGTACGATGCCCCGGTTAGGAATATGGTCGACGGTATCGCTGAATGCCCCTACTGTGCCGACAAGAAGGTACTTCCGGGCTTCAACTCCCTTGCGGCAAAGCATCCCGAACTCTTAAAAGAATGGAACTACGTGCACAACTATGTCATTGACATCAACCCCGATGCAATTTCAGACAAGACTGAATCTGTAGCGTGGTGGATCTGCGAGCATGGGCACAAATACAAGATGCGCGTATGCAGGCGCGTCATGTTCGAAAAGCGACACAAGGTCGCCTGTCCGATCTGCAAGGGGCGCCGCAGAGAAGTACAACACTTCATATAATATATGAATAACAGAATGGACAGTAGCCTAGCCGAGCTACTGTCCATTCTGCTTTTTTGTACGTTTTTTCAAATTTTGGCGCTTTCAAAATTTTCAGTTTTCCTGAACTATTTTGTACGTTTTCAAAATTTTACGTCCAAAAAATTTTTTCAGTTTTTCTTTTTTTTGTCTGGTGGAGGCGGTGGGAGTTGAACCCACGTCCGAAAGCGCTTTAACAGGACTTTCTCCGGGCGCAGCACGGTTTTAGGGATTCCCCCCGCGCAAGGACACCGTACAGACCTTGCGTTTCGGTAGAGTCATGATGCATGGGCGGGTCAACTCTTTCTCGCCTCACGTTCGCCGCTAAACGACGCCTTCCCCGAGCCGCGGCCCTCTCGGTTCAGACGGCTGCCTTAATTAGGCGGCAGCAAGAACAGGATAATCGTTGTTCTTTAATTTATAAGGTGCCCGTTTTATGGCGGTCAGGCGCCGCCGCCCGCTTATCCTGCCTCCACACCCCCGTCGAAACCGGTACGCCCCCGTAACATTATTTCAAAAAATGCAAACATTTTTTGAAGGAGTTTCGCTGCGCTTCCCGCACTCGCTACGCTCGCACGGGCGCTACGCGCAAGGTGTTATTACTGACGCACAGGTCGCCAGTAATAACGATCCGCTTTCTTTGCCGCCTGCGGGCGGCAAACTCTGCAAAGCTTCCAACGCTTTACCGCTCCGGAAGCTTTTCCGGCTCGGGATAGTCCACGCCGAGCGTGTCGACGCGGATGGACTTGATGGTCTGCGGCTGCTTGGGCTTGTCGGTCGCCATGTCGCGGTTGACGCGGCTGATCTCGATCGCCTTGTCGGCGTTTTCGGTGATCTTGCCGAACGCCGCATACTGCTTATCGAGGTGCGGCGCGTCCGCGACCATGATGAAAAACTGGCTGCCCGCGCTGTCGGGGATCATCGTGCGCGCCATCGACAAAACGCCGGTGGTGTGCTTGAGATCGTTCTGAAAGCCGTTGGACGTGAACTCGCCCTTGATGGAGTAGCCCGGCCCGCCCATGCCGTTGCCGTTGGGGCAGCCGCCCTGGATCATAAAGCCGGGGATGACGCGGTGGAAGATGAGCCCGTCATAGTAGCCGGAATTCGCCAGCGCGATGAAATTGTTGACGGTGTTGGGCGCGATCTCGGGGTACAGCTCGCCCTTCATCACGCCGCCGTCTTCCATTTCAATGGTCACAATGGGATTACTCATGGTTATTTTCTCCTTCTTTTCTACGTTTTTCGATCAATACCGCTCCCGCATCGCGCGCTCGATCTGGCGCTTCGCGTCGCGCTGCGCCATCGCCTCGCGCTTGTCGTAGTTTTTCTTGCCGCGGCAGACGCCGAGCTCGACCTTGACCTTCGCATCCTTTAAGTACACGGAAAGCGGCACGAGCGCATAGCCGTCCTGGGAGGCGAGCGCCGCGAGCTTCATGATCTCGCGCTTGTGCAGCAGCAGCCGCTTGGGCCGGTCGGGATCGTGGTTGAAGATATTTCCCTTGTCATAGGGGGAAATGTGCATGCTGTGGACGTATGCCTCGCCATTTTTGGCGATAATATAGCTGTCCTTGAGGTTGAGCGTGCCCGCGCGCACGGATTTGACCTCCGTGCCCTTGAGCTCGATGCCCGCCTCGTACTTGTCCTCGACAAAATAGTCATGGAACGCCTTGCGGTTGTTCGCCATGACCTTGATCCCCTTTTTCTCCGCCACGGCAAACACCTCCTCCGCTCGGCAGGAATGCAGTATATCACACTTTCCCCTTCCGCACAAGCGGCAAGTTGCAATGTTCATCGAAATGTAATATATCCACGCAAAATAAGTTTCAGTAGAAATTTCATTTCTTTTATGCTATGATAAATGTGAAAGTGTATGTTCACAGGAGGATCGTCCCATGGCAAAAAACCACGTTTCCCGCAGCGTGATCTATTATAAGCGTATGATCGCGGCGGTGCTCGCCGTTATCATTCTCTCACTCGCAGGGCTGAGCGTCGTGTTCGGCGTCCGGCTGCGCAGCACCCGCGCGGCGCTCGCCGAAGCGCAGGACGAGCTGTTTGAGCGCGATCTCGCGGATATGCAGGCGCAGGCACAGGCGGAGGCGGAGCGGCTGCGCAACGCCGTCCAGCCCGAGCGCGTCAAGCCCGCAGGCGAGCTGAGCGCGCCGGAGATACTCAGCGGCACGACGGTCATCGCGCACGCGCTCGGCGATGTGGACGGAAACAGCGGCCTGAACTGCCTGGAGGCTTTCCAGGCGCATCACGCCGCGGGCGTGCGCGTTTTCGAGGTCGATATGCGCATGAGCACGGACGGCCGGGTGATCCTGCGCCACGACTGGAACAGCACGCTGCAGGAGGGCATCGACTCGCTGCACCTCCCGACGGTGGAGGGCTTCCGCTCCACGCCCATTCTGGGGCAGTATACGCCGCTGACGTTCCGGGATCTGCTGCTGCTGATGGCGGAATATCCCGACATCTGCGTCATCACCGATACGAAATACACCGAGCCCGAGGCGGTCACGGCGGAATTTCAGGCGATGGTGGACGACGCGCATACGCTGGGTCTGAGCTACCTCTTTGACCGCATGATCGTGCAGGTCTACTCGCCCAACAACTACAGCGTGGTCGACAACGTCCATCACTTCCCTCATTATATTTATACGCTCTATCAGGATTACTTCGGCGGGGATGAGGATTCGTTCCGCAACAAGGTGGACTTCTGCGCGGAACACGGCATCATGGGTCTGACGCTCAATTCCAAGCTCTGGAACTCCGATTACGCCGCCATCGCCGATCGCTCGGAGATCGGGGTCTACCTGCACACAGTCAACGACAGGGACGCGGCAAGGCGCTTCCTGCGCACCGGCGTCCGCGCCGTCTACAGCGATATGCTCACCCCGGAGGATTTGGAGGCAGATTAAATGGACATGACAGAAAAGAAAATTTCCTCACAGGTCGTCTATGACGGGCGCATCCTGCGCCTGCACGTCGACACCGTCGAGCTTCCCAACGGCAAGCAGGCGCTGCGCGAGGTGGCGGATCACCCGGGCGGCGTCGCCATCGTCGCGATCGACCGCGACGGCAACGTGCTGACGGTCAAACAGTACCGCTACGTCTTCTCGCGCGTGCTCGAGGAGATCCCCGCCGGCAAGCTCGAGCCGGGCGAGGATCCGCGCGAGGCGGCGCTGCGCGAGCTGAAGGAGGAGACCGGCGCGACGCCGGAGCGCTTCACGGATCTGGGGCCGCTGATCGTCTCCCCCGGCGCCTACGGCGAGGTGCTGCACCTCTATCTCGCCGAGGGTCTCGACATGGGCGCGCAGTCGCCCGACGAGGATGAATTTCTCGATGTGGGCAGAACGCCGTTCGACGAGATGGTGCGCCGCGTGCTCGACGGCGAGCTCACCGACGCCAAGACCGTCGCCGGTATTCTGAAGGTCTACGCCCTGCGCCGCCGGGGCAAGTAAAAAGGGAGGTTTGCATGGAGCAGAAAAAACGCGTCCTCATTGTCGAGGACGAAAAGAACATTGTCGACATCATCCGCTTCAACCTCGACCGCGAGGGCTACGAGGTGCTGGAGGCCTACGACGGCGAAGCCGGCCTGGAACTCGCGCGCGCGGAAAAACCCGACCTCATTCTGCTCGACGTGATGATGCCGAAGATGATGGGCTTTGACGTCTGCCGCGCGCTGCGCGGCGAGGGCGACAATGTCCCCATCATCATCCTCACCGCGCGCGAAGAGGAGGAGGACAAGGTGCTGGGCCTCGAGATCGGCGCGGACGACTATATCACCAAGCCCTTTTCCATGCGCGAGCTGATCGCCCGCGTGCGCGCAAACATCCGCCGCACGGCGATGTCCGCGCCCGCCGCGTCCGCCGACGAGGGCATGAGCGCCGGCGGCGGGCTGACGATCAACACCGACAACCTGCAGGTCTACAAGCACGGCACGCCCGTGGATCTCACGCAGCGCGAATACGAGCTGCTCACCTTCCTTGCCAGCCATCCCGACAAGGTCTTTTCCCGCGTCGATCTGATGGAGCAGGTCTGGAACTACGGCTACGTCGGCGACGACGCGCGCACGGTCGACGTGACGGTGCGCCGGCTGCGCGAGAAGATCGAGGACGACCCCGGCAATCCGGTGTATATCCTCACGCGCCGCGGCGTGGGCTATTATTACTCCGCGAATTAACATTGCCTTGTACTTCACGAAAAGAAAGGAGGTCTGCAAATGTTCCGCTCGCTGCACATGAAGCTCGTGTTGATTCTCGTGCTGCTCATCACCTCGCTGATGACCGTCGTCGGCGCGTTTTTGATGATCAGCGTCACCAATTTCTACATCAACGACTTTTATGAGCAAATGAGCGAGACCTTTGCCGACGCCTCCTTTGCCGACGCGCTGCGCACCGAGGCGGCGCAGGAGAACGGCGCGCAGCGCCTCCAGTCCCTCATGGAGCTTTACTCCGGTACGCTTGGCATCAACTCGCGCAGCCGCAACTACTACATTCTCGACGGCGAGACCGGCGAATTCCTCGCCGGCAGCGACGAATCGGGCGGCGCGGCGCTGGAGCAGACCGCAAACCTTCTTGCCGCGCGCAACGGCTCCCCCGGCTACGCCAGCGACATCGCGGCAAACTTCATGGACGTCGCCGTGCCGGTCACCGGCGGCGACAACAGCTTCATCATCTACATCCGCGACAACCGCTCCGCGGTGTCCAGCCTCAACGGCGAGCTGCTGCTCATCGTGCTGCAGGCGCTGCTCGTGGGACTTCTGGTCTCCGTGCTTTTGAGCTTCCTGCTCGCCAAGACGATGATCGACCCCATCGAAAAGCTGACCGAGGGCGCCGAGCGCATCGCGAGCGGCAATTTCGACGAGGTGCTCGAGGTGGATTCCACCGACGAGATCGGCATTCTGACCACGACCTTCAACGACATGGCAAGCGTCCTGCACGACACGCTCGACGCCGTGGAAAACGAGCGCAGCAAGCTCGACGCCCTGTTTTTGCATATGACCGACGGCGTCGTCGCCTATGACGGCAGCGGCGCGCTGATCCATTGTAACCCCGCGGCGGTCGCCATGCTCGGGCGCTCGCCGGAGGACTGCGTCTACGCCGAGCTCTTCGAGCCGATCTGTCCGTTCGCGCATGTGATGAGCATGCGCCGCGGCGATTACGCCGAGGCGGAACTCGTCGTCGACGGGCGCTCGGTCGAGCTGTACTTTGCCGCCTTCGCCGACGAGGAGACCGGCGGCGTGCTGATCGTCCTCCACGACGTCACCGAGCACCGCAAGACCGAGGAGCGCCGCAAGGAGTTCGTCGCTAACGTCTCGCACGAGCTGCGCACGCCGCTGACCAATATCCGCTCCTATGCCGAGACCATCCGCGACGCGGACGGCGACATCCCGCGCGAGACGGAAAACAGCTTTCTCGACATCATCATCAGCGAGACCGACCGCATGACGCATATCGTGCAGGATCTGCTGACGCTCTCGCGCCTGGATTCCGGACGCACGGAGATGGTCATGGCACGCTTCCCGTTCGGCGAGGCGATCGCCGCCGTGCTGCGCTCCATCGCGCTTGAGGCGCAGAAGCACGGCCACGAGCTGACGCACGATTATCCCGAGCATCTGCCGCTCATCATGGGCGACCGCGGGCGCATCGAGCAGGTCATGCTGAATATTTTGAGCAACGCCGTCAAGTACACGCCCGACGGCGGTCATATCCATGTCACTGCGGGCGACGCGGGCGAAAC
The DNA here is from genome assembly GCA_015068465.1 of Oscillospiraceae bacterium. Lineage (GTDB taxonomy): Bacteria > Bacillota > Clostridia > Oscillospirales > Oscillospiraceae > Hominicoprocola. Next base: position 8,881 of record SVKM01000035.1, read on the forward strand.
GGTCTGGATGGAGGTCGCCGACGACGGCATCGGCATTCCCGAAAAGGACCGTGAGCGCATCTTCGAGCGCTTTTACCGCGTCGACAAGGCGCGCTCGCGCGAGTCCGGCGGCACGGGCCTCGGCCTTTCGATCGCGCGCGAGATCGTTCAGCGGCACAGCGGCACGCTCACGCTCGTCGATCGGGCGGGTCCCGGAACCACCATACGCCTGGAGCTGCCGGTCCGTCAGGCGGAGAACCGGGAGGCGATCCTATGAACGCGCCTGCCGACAAGCGGGCGAAGCGCCTCAACCGGCTGCAAAACCTCGCCATCGTGCTGCTCACGCTCTCGGCGGTCTTTCTCTTTATGAACCTGCCGCTGTTCGGGCCGCTGTCCGACCGGAGCCTCTTTGCCCTCGCGCGGGACCGCCTGCGCCGTGAGAGCATCGTCGCGGCTCCCGCCGCAGCCGAATCGCCCCACCTTGTCCTGCCGATCCGCATCGTCTATACCAACGACTTTGCGCGCTTTGGCTCGGATTCCCTCACGACGCTCAGCGACGAATTCGAGCTTGCCGGCACCTATCTCGGCGAGGCGCTCGGCTCCGCCGACGCGATGTCCGCCGTGAGCGAGTCGGCGTTCCTTTCCGCGCTGCGCGCCAAGGGCTTGTATTTTGATTTCACGGCCGCGCTTCCCTCGGACATTCTCGCGGAGCTTCTCGGCGTGGACACGCCGGAATTTGTTCCGGACAGCGTCCGCCGCATGCTGCTCTCCCCGGTGGGCGAGGGCGACGCCATTCTCTATCTGGAGGACGGCTCCGGCCAGTATTATCGCTTCTCCACCGCCGTCAACAGCCCCGCGCTGGTCGATTTTCTTGCCTCGCAGAGCGGAAGCGGCGCGGAATTTGCGTTCCTGCTCGGCCCCGATTATGCGCAGCTCTCCCCCTATACGCTCGTCGTCAGCGAGCCGTCCCCGCGCCTGACGCTGGAAGCGGAAAACGCGCTCTCCGGCAACGAGGACGAATTCCTCCGCCGCGCGGGCTTCAGCACGCACGTGGACAACCGCTTCACCGAATCCTCCGGCACGGTCATCGTGCGCGAGGTTTCCAGCGCGCTGTACCTTCGTCCCGACGGGACCGTGGACTATCAGGGCGTGGAGGTCGCGCCGGATTCCGTTTATTTCGTGCCCGCGGCGGCTTCCGAAGCGCCGACGCGCTCAGAAGCTGCCTCTGCCGCGCAGTCTCTGGTATCCAAGCTGCTGCGCGACCTCACCGGCGACGCCGAGCTCTGCCTCAGCGGCGCGACGGGAAGCGGCGGCCACTACAATATTTCTTTCGACTTGATGGTCGACGGGACGCCGATCCGTTTCTCGGACGGCTCGCACGCCGCCTCCGTCACGGTCGTCGGGCAGAGCGTCACCTCATTCACGCTCAAGGTGCGGCGCTATACGCTCAGCGAGCGTTCCGCGCTGCTTCTCCCGTTTTCGCAGGCGGCGGCGATCGCGCGCGTATGGGATGGCTCGGAGCCGGTCGTCGCCTATGTCGACGGCGGCGGCGAGGAGGTACCCCCCGCGTGGATCGCGGAGTAACCGGCAGGAAAGGAGCTGCACGCGCGTGAAAACTTCGCGCCTGAAAAATATCATCATCGCCATTCTCGCGCTGGCAAACGCCTGCCTGCTCGTTCTGCTCGTCAGCCGCAGGGTGCAGGAGCGCTCCGTTCGCGGCCGTGCGGTAACGGAGCTGGTTCGGCTCTATGCCGCGCATGGCGTGGAGCTTCCCGAATCCCTCGTCCCCACGCGGGACGTGCAGCCCGCCTCCGTCGACCCGTCGCGCGACCTGGACGCCGAGGCCGCCTTTGCCGCCGCCATTCTCGGCTCGTGCAAGAAAGAGGAGGTCGGCGGCGGCATCTACCGCTATGCGGGCGCCGCCGGCCAATGCCTGCTTCGCTCGAGCGGCGTGGTCGAAGCCACGCTCGACCGCCCCGTGGGCGACGCGGAAGCGTTTTTTGAATCGCTGTTCGGCGATTACGGCTACGCGGCGCTTTCATCCGACATCAACGCCGGCAGCGGCAAGGTCGTCGCCGCGCGAAGGCTTCCGAGCGGCGCATTTGTCTTCAATGCCGAGCTGACGCTCACCTTCTCCCGCAACCACCTCATCGCGGTCGCGGGCTCCTTCGTCCCCGCCGCCGAGCCGGAGGTGCGCGAGGACGGCGTCGACGGCATAACCGCGCTGGTGCGTTTCCTCGACTACAGCACCGCGAGCGGCGAGGTCTGCACCTCCGTCACCGACGTCCGCAGCGGCTATCTGCTCCAAAGCACCGCCTCTGTCTCCCAGCATCTGATCCCCGCCTGGTGCGTCACGACCGACGTGAATTCGTATTATGTAAACATGTTGACCGGCGAAGTGACCCGCGAAGCGTGACGCCTCGCGGGTTTTTCGTTTATTTTGTGATTGGGGATTGCTTTTTTTCACCAAATATGGTATATGTTATTGAGTATGGTTTTAGTGTGGTATAGAAGTACTGCATTATGTGAATACTAATCCAGCTTTTTCGCGGCACATTGCCGCCGATTCCATATAGCATCAAGGAGATTCTATGCAAAAATATGTCGTAAAGGGCGGCCGTCCGCTCTTTGGCGAGGTGCGCATCAGCGGCGCCAAGAACGCCGCCGTCGCCATCATTCCCGCCGCGCTTCTGGTCGACGGCGTCTGCCGCATCGAAAACGTTCCGCAGATCTCGGACGTCACCGTCCTGCTGAAGATCCTCGAGCAGCTCGGCGCAAACGTCCGCTTCCTCAACACCACGGACGTCGAGATCGACTGCACCCATATCCACACCACGCATGTCCCGCAGGAGCTCGCGCACAAGCTGCGCGCCTCCTACTACCTCATCGGCGCCCTGCTCGGCCGCTTCGGCAGCGCCGAAGTCTCGATGCCCGGCGGCTGCAACTTCGGCGGCGTGCGCCCGATCGACCAGCACGTCAAGGGCTTTGCCGCGATGGGCGCCGATGTGCGCGAGGGCGATTACATCGTCGCCAACGCCAAGAGCGGGCGCATGAAGGGCGCGAACGTCTATCTCGACGTCGTTTCCGTCGGCGCGACGATGAACATTATGATGGCGGCGGCGCTCGCGGAGGGCACGACCGTGATTGAAAACGCGGCGAAGGAGCCGCACATCGTCGACCTTGCGAACTTTTTGAACTCGATGGGCGCGAACATCAAGGGCGCCGGTACCGATACGATCCGCGTTTTCGGCGTTGATTCGCTTCACGGCGGGACTTACGCCATCATCCCCGACCAGATCGAGGCGGGCACCTATATGGCAGCCGTTGCCGCCACGGGCGGAGAAGTCCTGGTCAAGGGCATCATCCCCAAGCATATGGACTGCATCACCGCGAAGCTGCAGGAGATGGGCGTTGAGGTCGAGGAAAAGGACGATACGCTCCTCATCCGCCGCGACGGCCCGCTGACGCGCACGAACGTCAAAACGCTGCCGTACCCCGGCTTTCCGACCGATATGCAGCCGCAGATCACCACCGTGCTCGCGCTCGCGCAGGGCACGAGCATCGTGACCGAGGGCGTTTGGGACAACCGCTACCGCTACGTCGGCGAGCTCACGCGCATGGGCGCGCAGATCCACGTCGAGGGCAGGACCGCCATCGTCGAGGGCGTCAGCCACCTCTCCCCCGCCACCGTGCAGGCGTTCGACCTGCGCGCTGGCGCCGCGATGGTCGTCGCCGCGCTTGCCGCGAACGGAACGAGCGAGATACTCAACGTACAGTATATCGAACGCGGCTACGAGGACATCATCGGTAAGCTGCGCTCGCTCGGCGCGGACATTGAAAGCGTTGAATACAGCGACGAGGAGTTTATCCAACGGCAGATTGGATAAACTCCCGCGCCTTATATAGCTCCAAATACAAAATCACATAGAAAGAGGTCATGGCCATGAACAAAACCCGCAAAACCCTCCTGTCCGTACTGCTTGCCATCGCGCTGCTGCTGCCGATGGCGCCCGCCGCGAAAGCCGACGGGGAAGTATACGCAACAAATGTAGCGGTTGAACCCACAACCAACGAAAACATCTATTACCGCAGCGATGTTGCAACGACTGTCACACTCTATGCCAACGTCACTACCAGCAACGGCAGCGCCTACAATGGCACATATTCATGGAGCAGCAACGGTACGTCGCTCTCTGCGCCCACCGGAAACCTCAGCAGCGTTACGCTGACAGCGCAGAGCACAGGCTCGACCACCGTGACGGTCACCGTGCAGACAAGCGCTACAGAGACCGTCAGCAGCAGTTATGCGGTCAATGTTCTGGCGGATGATGTCAGCAAAGTCGAATTTTCTGCCAATTCTGCCACCATTCAGGTCGGTCAAAGCACGACGCTTACCGCAACCGCCTCTTATCTCAGCGGCAAAGGAACTCCGTCCGTCGCCTACTCTTCGGACAAGCCCGCCGTTGCGACCGTCAGCGCCACCGGCGTCGTTACGGGCGTGACCGTCGGCACCGCAACCATCACTGCCAAGTCTGGCAGCAAGGAAGCCACGGCAACCATCACCGTCACCCCCAAGGACGGCAGCGTCACCGCGGCAACCACGATCGGCAAGGCCCTGACGCTCACCGACGTCGCCTCGCAGATCAGCACGGCGTACAAGGCGTCCTACGGCAGCGCCCCCGCCGATTCCGCGGTGCTCGTTTTCAACTCGCTCGGGAACGCTTCCGTCGGCGCGCTGACGCTGGGCGGCAAGCGCGTCGTCGATTTCAGCCAGGAAAACAGCAAGTACTATTTCAGCGACCTCAAGTCGATGGTCTTCACCCCCAGCGCAAACGGCAGCTATACCTTTAAGTACACCGTCGACAGCTTCACCGGCACCGTCACCATTTCGGTCACGACGCCGACCAAGGACATCCGCATCCCCATCAGCAGCAGCGGCGAATACCGCTTTGACCGCGTCGGCGCGGACGGCAGCTCCAAATCCGGCGCGACGCTGATTACGGACGCGCTCGGCAAGACGAGCGACTTCTCCATCAAGTTCGGCGCCGTGCAGTCCGGCAGCGACGTCGGCACGCTCTTTACCTCCATGAACGCCAATCTCAGCGACCGCGTGGTCAAGGACACCGTCGTGACCTGGGACGCCGTGAGCGCGCTGTACTTCATCCCCAGCCGCGCCGGCACCTACAGCATTGCCTACGAAGCCTATCTCGGCAACACCGGCGGCGGCACGATGCTCTGCAGGGGCAGCCTGATCATCCCCGTGGACAGCGCCTCGCTCAACGTCGTCGTGAATCTGGATTCCGTCGCGCCCTACACGTTCTCCGCCTCGCCGCGCAGCGGCGTCGCCAGCGCCGCGTCCCTGCTCGTGAGCACGATCAACAGCGCCGTTGGCGGCAACAACTGGAGCGGCATCAAGTTTGACGGCGCCGCCTCCGCGACCAACACGGTCGGCACGCTGCACGAGGCGGTCGGCTACCGCACGATCCTCGCGAGCGACTACATCGCAAGCGGCAACATCGCAAGACTCTACTTCGAGCCCGCGCAGACCGGCGCCTATGAGATCACCTACGGCGTCTACGGCAGCCAATCCAGCTCCGCCCCGATCGCGACCGGCAAGCTGACGATCAACGTCTCCAACATGCCGACCGGCAGCGCCGACTTCACCTATACCACCACGGTGGGCGGCACGGTCCAGATCAAGGAGAGCGATTTCGTCAACTTCTTCCAGAATAAGCAGGGCAGCAGATATTCCCTGTCCTCCGTGGTCTTCAACGAGTACACCGGCAGCAACTCCTTCCTCCACGACAACAGCCGCTTCGTTCCCTTCAACAGCCCCGACCTCTACACCAGCACCTACGCCGGCACGCTGCCGCAGAACGCCCATTTCCTGGATCGCCTGAGCTTCACCGCGCCCAAGACGTCGGGCTTTACGGTCGTCCAGTTCACCTGCTACGGCGGCACCTCCGCCAACGCGAGCAACGTCAAGGCGAGCGGCCGCTTCACCATCTTCTACACGGACACCGACGTGCCCTCCGTCACCTACAGCGCCTACAGCGCCTCCACCGTGGACTTCGGCGAAGCCGACTTCGTCTCCGTCTATCAGACGGTGATGAAAACCAACGCCGCAAGGCCCGCATTTGACGTCAGGCTTCTCAGCGTCCCCGGCGACGGCACGCTCTACCGCTACTACAGCAAGACCGGACGCACGCCGCTCACCGCCGCCGGCATTTCCGGCTACACCTTCACCGTCAACGGCACGGACACGGATTCCGTCTCGAAGCTGAGCTATGTCCCCGGCCGCGGCACCACCGGTTCGGAGAGCGTCACCTATGCCGCCTACGACAAGAACGGCACGATGCTCTACATCGGTGAGATCCGCTTCAAGCTCAGCATCGACCGCTCGGCGGTCTCCTACAGCGACGGCCTCGCCTTCCAGGCGACCGACTTCTACTCCGCGACCGACTCCGACCCCGTCATCTACGTCACGTTCCAGAAGCCGGAATCCGGCAGGATCTATGTCTACACGAACAACCGCTATATCGAAGCGCCCAACGGTACGAAGTTCTACACGGTCTCGAACGCGGACGGCGCTTACCCGATCTCTGCCGCGCTCTACGCCCCCAAGGCAAACCAGGCGGGTTCGGTGACGCTCACCTGCGTCGCCCACCGCAGATCCGGCGCGAGCTACGAGGACGTGATCAGCGTCAACGTGCTGAGCAAGAACGCCTCCACCACCTTTGGCGATGTAACCGGCACCATCGGCTGGGCCGCCAACTCCATCGACTTCTCGAAGCGCCTCGGCCTCGTCGGCGGCACCTCCACCAATCCCCCGCTCTTCTCGCCGAGAGACACGATGCGCCGCTGCGACCTGGTGCTGATTCTCTACCGTCTGGCGGGTTCTCCCGCGACCGTCGGGACGATGCCCTATTCCGACCTGCCGGCGGCAAGCTCCTCTTCCTACGCCGCCGAGATCAACAACAGCGCGCTGTGGGCATATCGCAACGGCGTCATGCAAAACGTCGTGACCGGTACGCTGTATGCGCCGAACACCGCACTGACCCGTCAGGATTTTGCCCAGATCCTCTGCAACTACACCAAGGCGATGGGCGGCAACACCTCGACGCTCGCTTCCATCGCGAATTATTCCGACGCCTCTCAGGTCGGCACCTACGCGCTCGAGGGCGTTTCCTGGGCGGTTGCGAACGGCTACATCACCAGCGCCTCCACCAATTCGCTCGTGATCGAGCCGCAGCGCGCCGCGACGCGCGCCGAGATCGTGACGCTGCTGCATCGCTACCTCACCTATTGATCTCCGCGAAATACCGCGAAAAATTCCCGTCCTCCCGGACGGGAATTTTTTTGACTATTGCCGCGGCTTGTGGTACACTTTTCCTATGGAATTTTATACGCTTGCAAGCTCATCGAGCGGCAACGCCGCTCTCGTGCGCCACGGCGATACGGCGCTTTTGCTCGACGCGGGCATCTCCGCGCGGCGCATCGCGCAATCGCTCGCACTGCTCGGCATGACGCCGGACATGCTCGACGCCGTGCTCGTCACCCACGCGCACAGCGACCATGTGAACGGCGTCGCCACACTGACAAAGAAATACGCGATCCCCGTCTACGCCTCCCGCGGCACGGCGCGCTTTCTCGCCTGCGCGGGCGAGGCGCTGCGCCCGTTCGACGCGGGCGACGAATTCACGCTCGGCGCGTTCCGCGTCCGCAGCTTCTCCACCTCGCACGACGCTGCGGACAGCGTCGACTACCGCTTCGACTGCGACGGCGGCTCTGTCGGCGCGCTGACCGACACCGGCTATGTGACCCGCGCCGCCGCCGAGACGCTCGCCGGCGTCGACGCGCTGCTGCTCGAGGCAAACCACGACGTCGAAATGCTGCGCTGCGGCCCGTATCCCTACCATCTCAAGCAGCGCATTTTAAGCGACCTCGGGCACCTTTCCAACGACGACGCCGCGGACTTCGCGCTCGAATGCGCCAAGCGCGGCACGCGCGACATCCTGCTCGCCCACCTCTCCGATGAGAACAACACGCCCGCGGCGGCGGAATACGCCGTCGCCCGGCGGCTGCAAAGCGCGGGTCTTTCGGTGCGCCTCGGCGTCGCGCCGAAGGATCGCATGAGCGAGGCGCACGAGGTCTACCGCAGCGCGGCGCGCATGGCGTAACGGAGGCGCTTATGCAAAACATTACCGTTCTTTGTGTCGGAAAGCTCAAGGAAAAGTTCTACGTCGACGCCTGCGCGGAGTATCAAAAGCGCCTGCAGCGCTTTTGCAGGCTTTCGCTCGTCGAGCTGCCCGAGGAGCGGCTCCCTGACGACCCTTCGCGCGCGCAGATCGATGCGGCGCTCGAAAAAGAAGCGGACGCCATTTTGGAAAAGCTGCCCCACGGCGGCGCGCTCGTCGCGCTGTGCGTCGAGGGCAAAACGCTCTCGAGCGAGCAGCTCGCCGACGCCGTGGCGCAATACGCGACGCAGGGCGTCTCGCAGCTCACGTTTGTCATCGGCGGCAGCTTTGGGCTCTCGCCGCGCGTCAAGGAGCGCGCCGCGCTGCGGCTGTCGATGTCGCCGATGACGTTTCCGCACCATCTCGCGCGCGTGATGCTGCTCGAGCAGATCTATCGCGCGTACCAGATCCAAACCGGAAGCAAATACCACAAATAAGCAAAGGAGGAACGCGCATGGACGAAGCGAAGCTCACCTGGGGCGAAGCGCCGCGCGACCTGATGGATCGCTGGCCGAGGGCGGCGGACGGCTCGCTTGAAAAGGCGGTCTTTCTCACCGACACGTTTGAAGCCGACGCGCAGGCGGATATGCTCGTCGAAATGCTCCGCGCCTACGGCATCCCCGCCGCGAAGCGCTACGACAAGGACGGCACGCTCGGCAAGGTCATGCTCGGCTTTTCCGGCTACGGCGTGGCGCTCTATGTCCCCGAAAGCATGCTCGAGGACGCGCAGAATCTGCTCGCTCCCGCGCCCGACGCGGCGCTTGAAGACGATACGCAGGAACAATAAACCAATATAGTCCAGTGGTATGAAGTCAAGTAGCTGAATCAAAAAGAATTGCGGGAAAACCGGCAGAAAAGCGATAAACGACCA
>SVKM01000036.1 GCA_015068465.1 Oscillospiraceae bacterium
AAATGGCGTTTCAATCTCAAGCAGCATCGGCGCAAAGCTGACGGTCCGCGGCGGCAGCGGCGCAAAGGGCGGTCACGGCATCGAATCCGGGGCTGTGTGGATCTACGGCGAAAGCACCTCGCCGATCAGCATCAGCGGCGGCAAGGGCACCGAGCGCGGCGGCTACGGTATCTTCTGCGGCAACAATTCCAGCAATCCGTATCTTACGGGCAACGTCGTCGTCACGGCCGGCAAGGGGCCGAGGAGCGTCGCGCTGAAGATGTGCTATTCCTACGCCAAGCTCACCGTGAGAGAGGAGACCACGGAGATCGTCGAAAACAGCCGCGGCCGCATCGAGACCCACTACAAGGATTACACGATCACGCTGGACGGCAACGGCGGCGCCTGCGGCGACGAGAGCAAGATCGTGATAACCGATTCCTTCTCGGAAATGATCCATCTGGCGGATTACTCGTTCACGAAGCCCGGCAGCTTCTGCGTCGGCTGGAAATTCGTCGAAACGACGAATGGAAACCAGACGGAAAGGACCGTCGGCGCGGACGAGGACTATTATCCGGACAGCTATCCCACCGCCACGACGCTGAAGGCGCAGTGGGACGAGGCAGGCGCAAACGCCATTGTGCTGATGAGCGGCAACTATCAGTTCGAGGGCGGCAAAACCTACGCCAAGTTCTCCGACAAAGCTACCTTGCCGAAGAAGGTTTACTTGAATTACGGAACGACTTATCAGCGCGAATACGACGTGACATACTGGAGCACCTCGTACCAGCAGACCAGCGACGAGAACAGCGTGCTCTCCGGAAAGATCTATTTCCCCGGCGAGACCGTGCAAAACACGGGCAACGAAACGCTCTTCCTGTATCCGTCGACAAATCGCAATTCCTTCCACATCTACCATCACGGTGACGGCAGCTTCAACAACGGCAGCGAAAAGCTGCTGCAGTACCGAAGCGCCGCCATGATCGACGACTCCTATATCAACGCGCCCGCCGGCAAGGAGCTTCAGGGCTGGAAGCTGCGCAGCACCGGAGCGGTCTACAACGTCGGCGTGCGGGACGTTCCCGCCGGCGACCTCGACCCTGTCTGGCAGGCGGCGGGCACCGTACAAAAGCTGGCGGCTCCCTCCAACCTGAGCTGGGGCGTGGACTACCGCTGGACGACGGGCAGTCAGGACAACGGAAGCGGTGTCGCGCGCCCCGGAATGATGAGTTGGAAGATCAACAGTCCCACGCAGAATAAGTACGGGGTGCAGCTGTATCGTGCCGGCGACGATGAGAAGAGTCTCAAAGGCGTACGGTGGAACCTCAACTCCACGTACATACCTGAGCGCTGGAGCGATGCTCTTTGCATCGAAGAACCGCTGGAGAGCGGTACGTACTATTTCACCGTTCAGGCGATCGGCGATTACACCAACTACCGCAGCAGCGAAGTCGTCCGATCGGAGAACTGGACCTACACCGCGCCCGCCGCGCAGCTTTCCGCGCCCGTGAAGCTGACGTGGTCCGGCTCCACCATGACCTGGAACGCCGTCAACAACGGGCAGAACGTCGCCGGTTACTATGTCGAGATCCAGGCATGGGATAAAGATCAGAATAAATGGATCTTCTGCGGGTCCACGGTGGAATACCGGGGCAACCTCTCCGCCGAAGTCTATGACTATGCGCTGCAGAACGGCGGCGACACCGATTACCGCTTTGCCGTGCGCGCCATCAGCAAGGACATCACGACGATCCGCACCGGCGAGCTGTCCAACTGGAGCGAGCCGCGCAGCTTCACCGAGAAGCGTCCGGAGCTTGCGGACGTTACGACGCAGCTGAACAATGCGACGACCGAAGAGGCGAAGAAGGAGGCCGCCAAGGAAGCGGTCGAAACGCTGAAGAACGTGGACGCCAAAGAGCTTGCGGAATCCATGCTTGTCGATACCGCCAACACCGAAACCGTGCAGCTGATCGAACAGCTGGAGGAGCTGACCGATTCCAGGGCGACGGTCGCCGTTGCCCAAGACGCCCCGCAAGAGCTGAAAGACGTTGTCGGCAATGAAAGCGAGATCAAGGTCGTCGGCGCCGGTCTGAACGCCGAGGAGGAGGGCCAGAGGGTCGAGCTGAAGATCAGCAAGCCGGAAGCGGCCGCCGTCATCCCCGAGCAGTACACGAACGCGGTGCAGGTCTCGATGGACCTGATCGGCACGGATGAATTCGGCGAAGAGCAGAACCTGACGGAAGCGCATCAGCCGCTTGCCGTGCCCGTCAAGATCAGCATGCCGATCCCCGCGGGCATCAACCCGAACTTCCTTGTCATTCTGCACCATCACGCGGACGGCAGCGTCGATGAGGTCATTCTGCCGAAGATCGACTACAAGGACGGCAAGGCATACGCGACCTTTGTGCTCAGAAGCTTCAGTACCTTCACGTTTGCCACGTGCAGCGTGAATGTGGATGAGAAAGCCGGAGTTGTCACCGTAGTGCCTACGGCGAACGACAAAACGGCGACCTGCTGCGCGGTCTACAGCTCCACGGGCCAGATGCTGGGTATCTCCGATACGTTGGTAGACGGCGCCTTCGAAGTGCGCTGCAATACCGCCGACGTCGCCAGAGTCAAGGTGTTCTGGCTCAGCGAGAGCTATGCGCCGCTGGACGAGGCGACCGAGTACGACCTTACCGCGCAGCCGTAACAACAAAATATGCTTGGGGCAAAACCCGTCCGAAACCTTGCTTTCGGACGGGTTTTGCTGTAAACTGACGCTGTACCGGCGTTGATTCCGACACAAGGAGGGCCCTATTATGGCGCTTACCACCGACCCGACGCTGCAAAACCAGGTCATCTACAGCGTCTACGTCCGCGCGCACACCCCGGAGGGGACGTTCAACGCGGTCGTGCCCGACCTCGACCGCATCCGTGCCCTCGGCACGGACATCATCTGGTTCATGCCGATCCATCCCATCGGCGTCAAGGGCAAGAAGGGGAGCCTCGGTTGCCCCTACGCCAACCGCGATTACCGCGCGGTCAATCCCGAATACGGCACGATGGACGATTTCAAGCGCCTTTGCGACGAGATCCACGCGCGCGGGATGAAGGTGATGATCGACGTCGTCTACAACCACACCTCGCCGGACTCCGTGCTCTGGGAAACGCACCCCGAGTTCTTCTACAAGCGCCCCGACGGCTCGCCCGGCAACAAGGTCGGCGACTGGACGGACGTGATCGACCTCGACTACAATGTTCCGGCGCTCTGGGACTACCAGATCGAATCGCTGAAGGAATGGGCGAAGCTCGTCGACGGCTTCCGCTGCGACGTCGCCTCCTTCGTGCCGGTCGAATTCTGGAAGAGGGCGCGCGCCGCGGTCGAGACCGTGCGCCCGGGCTGCGTCTGGCTCGCCGAGAGCGTCCACCGCGAGTTCGGCGCGCTGATGCGCGCGCAGGGGGTCTATTCCGCGCGCGACGCCGAGCTTTTTGAGGCGTTCGACATGGAGTACGAGTACGACGTGCGCACGGTGTTTGAAAAGGTGCTCAGGGACGAGGCGGCGCTTTCGCAGTGGACCGACCTGCTGGAGTTCCAGGAGGCGGCGTACGGCGCGAACTACAACAAGCTGCGTTTTCTCGAGAACCACGACGTGCCGCGCATCGCGTCGTTCGTGCATGACGAGGGAGACCTCGCGAACTACACGGCGATGCTCTTCTTCCTCAAGGGCGCGACGCTGCTCTACGCCGGGCAGGAATGGGAGGACGAGCGCCTGCCGAGCCTCTTTGAGCGCGAGCCGATCGACCGCGCGACCGGGCGCGACCTGACGCCGCTGCTGCAAACGCTCGCGCGCGTCAAGCACGATTCCCTCGCGCCCGACGATGCGTTCTTCGCCCGCGCGATGGACAAAACGGGCGTCGCCGTGATGACGCGCGTGAACAAGGACGCGAAGAAGATCGGCATTTTCAGCCTCAAGTCCCGCGCGGTCTCCGTCGAGCTCGACGTGCCGGACGGCAGCTACGTCAACCTCATCGACGGCACGCGCGTCACGGTGCTGCAAGGCTCGCTGCGCTGCGACGGCAAGCCGATCATTTTCAGCGTAAGCGTGTGACGCAATCTTTCCAAAAAAATCAGCTTTGCCTCCGGGCAAAGCTGATTTTTCATTTTCTGCACATTCCCCGACGACTTTCCCGCGCTTTCGCGAGTCAAGAATTCTACAATATGTGGTGTAAAGGTTGCAACTACAAATCTACATCTTGATTTTACCAAGGAGGAACCATTCCATGGATCTGACGCGAAAGAGTACCTTTTTGTCCCGGCGGGTCTTTTACCTGCCCGTGGACAAGATCCATCCCAACCCGTCCCAGCCGCGGCGCTGGTTCGACGACGAATCGCTCGCCGAGCTCAGCCGGAGCATCCTGCGCTACGGCATCATCCAACCGCTGACCGTGCGCCGCGGCGCGCAGGGCTATGAGCTGATCGCGGGAGAGCGCCGGCTGCGCGCCGCGAAGCTCGCGGGGCTGCGGGAGGTGCCGTGCCTGCTCGCCCGCGCGGACGAGGAGGACTCGACGCTGCTGGCGCTCATCGAGAACCTCCAGCGCCGCGACCTGCACTGGTACGAGGAGGCGGTCGCGATCGCCAAGCTGATCTCCGCCTACGGGCTCTCGCAGGAGCAGGCGGCGGAAAAGCTGGGAAAATCCCAGTCCGCGATCGCGAACAAGCTGAGGCTGCTGCGCCTTTCGTCCGACTGCGTGACGCTGCTGCGCGAGAACGACCTTTCCGAGCGCCACGCCCGCGCGCTGCTGCGGCTGGAGGACGAGGAACTGCGCTACGCCGCGGCGCGCGAGATCGTCGCCAAAAAGTACAACGTCGCGCAGACCGAGGCGTACGTCGAGGCGCTGCTGCACGAGAGCGCGGTCACGCCGCCGCCCCACCAGCCGACCTACGTCATCAAGGACGTGCGCATCTTCCTCAACAGCATCCGCCGCCAGCTCGGCATCATGCAGCGCGCGGGCGTCGACGCCGCGGTGGAGCGCGAGGACACCGACGACGAGATCCGCATGACCATCCGCATCCCCCGAAGCGTTGCGGAAGTGCCGGTGGAACAAGCAAACGCCTGAAAAAATGTACAAATTTGTTATCTATTTGTAATGACTTTCCCCGAAAAATGTGCTATGCTGAAATTTGTGGAATTAGCAGACATTTTGTCTGAATTGGATCATTTTTTGGGGGAGGGTTCCGGTATGCCGGGGAAACGGGAACTCGTAGTGGAAAAGAAGCCGAAGCTGTGGCTGATCCCGACGATCACCGCGGCTGCGGTCGTGAGCGCCTACGCGGGCTTCTGCGTCGCCTCCGCGGCGAACGGCGCGATCAATCCGAACACCGTCGTCGGCGGGCGCGACGTCGGCGGCATGACGCGCAGCGAGGCGGTGCAGGCGCTCACGCCCACGCTGGATTCGCTGCGCACGGGAAGCGGCGTCCACGCGACGCTGGAGACCGGCGAGGAAGCCGCCTACATGAGCTATGACGAGCTGGGCGTGACGTTCAGCGCCGACGCGCTGGCGGACGAGGCATATGAGAGCAGCCACACCGGCAACGCGCTTGCCGACGGCTGGAACCTGCTGTGCGCGACGCTCGGCAAGAGCACGGCGGTCACGCCACAGCCGGAGGACGGCTGGCAGGCGGGCGCGGCGGAAAAGCTCGCCGCGGTTTCCGACCTCAATGCCGAGGATTTCTCCTACGCCGTGGGCGAAAACGCCCTGACGCTGATCAAGGCGCGCGACGGGCGCGATGTGGACCGCGCGGCGCTTGAGGCGCGGCTGGGCGAGGCAAAGGCGGACGAAACCGGCGCGCGCACCGTCGAGCTGCCCTATACGGTCGTCAGCGCCGATCAGGGCGACCTGAAGAAGCTCAACGAACAGCTTGGCGGCGAGATGGCGAACGCGCGCTACGACGCTGAGACCGATACGATCATCCCCGAGCGCCCCGCGCTCAACTTCGACGTCAACCACGCGCAGTCGCTGCTCGACGCGGCAGCGCCCGGCGAGCAGATCACCGTTCCCGCGGAGTCCTCCGCGCCCACCGTGACCGCGGAGGAGCTTGAAAAGGTGCTGTTTCGCGACGTGCTGGGCACTTACACCACGCGCGTCGGCGGCGCGCCGGGCCGCAAGGCGAACGTCAGACTGACCGCGGAACGCGTCAACGGCGCGGTGCTCAACAGCGGCGAGGAGTTCAACTACTATGAGCTGACGGGGCCCTTCACCAAGGACAACGGCTATCAGTCCGCGCCCGGCTATTTGCAGGGCAAGACGGTCGAGATGGACGGCGGCGGCGCCTGCCAGTGCAGCTCGACGACCTATGCCGCGGCGCTGCTGGCGAATCTGGAGATCGTCAAGCGCACGGCGCACGGCTTTGCCTCGGACTACATCGGCCTCGGTCTGGACGCGACCGTGTCCGGCGGCGGCCCGGATTTCATCTTCCGCAACAATACGCCGTATCCGATCACGGTCGTGACCGCATACAGCGACGACAACCATCTGACGGTCAGCATCCTCGGCACCAAGACCGACGATACCTACGTCAAGATGCGCTCGGTCGTGCTCTCCACCACGCCGTTCCAGGAGGAGTATCAGGAGAGCCCCGACATCGCGCCGGGCGGGCGCAAGGTCGAGCAGACCGCTTATACCGGCTATGTGGTCGACACCTACCGCCAGGTCTACGACGGCCAGGGGAACCTGCTCTCGGAGACCTATGAGGCGCGCAGCACCTACAAGGCGCGCAACCGCATCATCCTCGTCGCGCCCGGCGAGCTGCCCGCGGACCCGAACGCCCCCGTCGATCCGAACGCGCCGGCAGACCCCACGGAGTCGACCGAGCCGACGGAGACCACGCAGCCGACCGAAACCACGCAGCCGACGGAGCCGACGGAGACCACGCCCCCCGAGGCGCAGCCGGTCGACCCGATCCCGCCGAGCGAAATTCCCGGCGGTGTCGACCCCGTGCCAATCGACGATCAGATCGACAACCTCGGCGAGAACAATGGGGAGAACGGCGGATGAAACGCTTTTATGCCATCCTTGCGGCGCTTTTGTGCCTTTGCCTCGCCGGCTGCCACCGGTATCTGCCGGAGAACACCGGCGAGCCCGCGCCGCAGCCTGCGCCGCAGACCGCGCCGGCCGTCGACCCCGCCGCAGAAGAGCCGCTGAAGCTTGAAACGCTCAATGTCGAATTCGTGGCGGAGGGTCGCGACGTAAACGAGCTGTTCACGCTCCCGCAGACGTTTCCCGACGCGCTGACGAGCGCGCTGAAAAAGCGCGGCGTCGAGCTCGGCAAGGTCGCCGTTACCTTCGGCACCAGCGACGAGGCGACCGCGGAGGCGCTGCAAGACGGCGCGGTGGATCTGGCGTTTTTGTCGCTCAAAACGGATCTTGACCACGGCTTCACGCTGGAAGCCATAGAGAGGTACGATGCGCCCGACCTCGCGCTGAGCGCCATCGCGCAGCGCGGGCAGCTCCCCGCAAAGTTCACGGAGGCGCTGGCCGACGCGCTTCCCGAATTGGCGGACGCGCTCGCGCACTATACCGGCGCGGAGCAGGGCGGCGCGTTTGTGCCGGTCACGGACGAGATGCGCGATAGCTTTGTCCGCCTTTACGACACGGGCGAAGCGGTGCTGCACACGGAAACCGCGCGGTTTGACGGGCGCGAGTTTATCCTGGACGGCGTCGGCTGCGCGTTTGACTACGGCTGCGGCATCCGCGCCATCGAAGTCAGGGACGAAGACGGCGCCCTGCTGTACACGATCGAGCTGGAAGCCGAGGCGGGCGGAGACCTGCCGATGGAATATACGCAGTGCTGGGAGGCGGAGAACGCCTTTCGCCTCGTGGACGTCAACTTCGACGGCTATGACGATATCGAGGTCTTCGGCTGGGCGCCGAGCAACACGATCCCGTATCTGTACTGGCTCTGGGACGACGGCGCGCAGCGCTTCACGTATTCATTCTGCATGCAGGTCGCCGGGATCGACCCGGAAACCAAAACGATCACCGTGGAATACAAGGACGGCCCCGGCGGCGCGCGCTACTGCGTCGAAACCTACGAATGGCGCGACGGCGAGCTGGCGCTCGTGAGCCGCGAGATCACCGAACCGTAAATGAAACCAAGCAAGTGCCGCCCGCAAGGACGGCGCTTGCGGTATATGAGGGCTTATGTGGAGAGAAAAGCTGCTCGACCTGTTTTTCCCGCCGCGATGCGCGGTCTGCGGCCGCGTCGGCGTACACGGCGTGTGCGCCGATTGCGAAAGGGCGCTGCCGCGCATGGAGACCGCGCTGCGCGAGAGCGCTCTTTTCGGACGCTGCGCCGCGCCGCTGAAATACGAGGGCGCGGTGCGCGAAGCGTTGCTGCGCTTCAAGTTCCACGGCGCGCGCGGCGCCGCCGAGGGGCTGGGCGCGATCCTCGCGCAGTGCGCGGCGGAGGAGCTCGGCGGGGAGTTCGACCTCGTGACCTGGGCGCCGGTGTCGGATAAGCGCTTTCGCGAACGCGGCTATGACCAGGCGGAGCTGCTTGCCCGCGCGGCGGCGAAGCAGTGGGGGATCAAGCCCGTGCGGCTTCTGCGCAAGCGGCGCGACACGCCGCCGCAGTCGGGGCTCGGCGCGGAGGAGCGGCGCGGCAACGTCGTGGGCGTCTATGAGGCGGAAAATGTCGAAAGCATCCGAAACGCGCGCGTTTTGCTCATCGACGACATCGTCACGACCGGCTCGACGCTCGGCGAATGCGCACGCGTTTTGAAGGACGCCGGCGCGCAGAGCGTCGTTTGCGCCTGCGTCGCGTCGGCGACGACGCAAACGCACAAAGACCGGTAGTTTTTCACGGAAGGCTTTGGTTACATAGATTCGCAAATTTGCCGCAAATACTATTGCAAAGTGCTATTTGACCCGCTATAATGAAAATACTTGGGAGAAATCCAACGAAAGACTCGTGTTGAGATAAGAGGTACAAGCATGGCATTGGGGAAAGATATCGGTATCGACCTCGGTACCGCATCGGTTTTGATCTACGTCAAGGGCAAGGGCATCGTGCTCAATGAGCCGTCGGTCGTCGCCATCGACAAGAATTCCGGCAAGCTTTTGAAGGTCGGCGCGGACGCGCAGGCGATGCTCGGCCGCACGCCGGGCAACATCATCGCCATCCGCCCGCTGCGCGAGGGCGTCATCTCCGACTACGAGGTGACCGAGCGCATGCTCAAGGAGTTCATCCACAAGGTCGCGGGCTTCCAGTTCTTCAAGCCCCGCATCATCATCTGCGTGCCCTCCGGCATCACCGAGGTCGAGGAGCGCGCGGTCATCGACGCCGGCATCCAGGCGGGCGCGCGCCGCGTGTATCTGATCGAGGAGCCGGTCGCCGCCGCCATCGGCGCGGGCATCGACATCACGCAGCCCGACGGCAACTTCGTCATCGACATCGGCGGCGGCACGACCGACATCGCGGTCATCTCGCTCTCCGGCGTCGTCGAATCCGCGTCGATTAAGGTCGCGGGCGACCAGTTCAACGAGGCGGTCGTCAAGTATATGCGCCGCACGCACAACCTGCTCATCGGCGAGCGCACCGCCGAGGAGATGAAAATGACCATCGGCTGCGTCTTTCCGCCCGAGGAGGAGGGCACGATGGAGGTCAAGGGCCGCTGCCTGCTCACGGGGCTTCCCAAGCTCGTCACGGTCACGTCCACCGAGATGATGGACGCGTTCGAGGAGCCGGTCGAGCGCATCATGGAGGCGGTGCATCAGGTGCTCGAGCGCACGCCGCCCGAGCTGGTCGCGGACATCTCCACCAACGGCATCGTGATGACCGGCGGCGGCAGCCTGGTGCAGGGCTTCGACAAGCTCGTCACCGCGCGCACGGGCATTCCGACCATCATCGCCGAGGACGCCATCCAGTGCGTCGCCAAGGGCACAGGCAAGAGCCTTGAGAGCGTCGGCGACATGCAGGACGGCACGATGAACCTCTCGAGAAGAAAGCAGATCAACTGAGAATAGAACGAAAAATCCCGCCGAACGGCGGGATTTTTTCTTCTTAATCCAGTTCCAGCAGCACCGGACAGTGGTCGCTGCCCGTGACCTCGGGCAGGATCGACGCGGTCCGGATGCGCTCGCGCAGCCGCGCGGAGGTAATGAAGTAGTCGATGCGCCAGCCGACGTTCCGCTCACGGGACGCGGCGCGGTAGCTCCACCAGGAGTAGGCGTCGCGCGCGTCGGGGTGCAGCGTGCGGAAGGTGTCGATAAAGCCGCAGCCGAGCAGCTGCGTCATTTTTCCGCGCTCCTCGTCGGAAAAGCCGGGGTTGAAGTGGTTGGTCTTGGGGTTTTTGAGGTCGATCTCCTCGTGCGCGACGTTCAGATCGCCGCAGTAGACCACGGGCTTGACGAGGTCGAGTTGGCAGAGGTAGGCGCGCAGGTCGTCCTCCCACTCCATGCGGTACTCGAGGCGGCGCAGCTCGTCCTGCGAGTTGGGCGTGTAGCAGCACACGAGGTAGAAATCGGGATATTCGGCGGTGATGACGCGCCCCTCGTGGCGATGGGCGTCCGCGCCGAAATCGCGCGCGACGGACAGCGGCTCGGTCTTGGAAAAGATTGCCGTGCCGGAGTAGCCCGCCTTGTCCGCGTAGTTCCAGTAGCGGTGGTAGCCGGGCAGCTCGAAGTCGACCTGGTGCTCTTGGAGCTTGGTCTCCTGCAGGCAGATGACGTCCGCGTCGATCACGTTGACGAAGTCAAGAAAGCCCTTTTTCAAACACGCGCGCAGGCCGTTGACGTTCCAGGAAATGAGGCGCATAGGCACTCTCCTTATGTGTTATTGGGAAATGAGGTACACGCCCTCGGCGGGCGCCGTATCGAGGATGGGAACCAGCTCCGCGGTATACGGCGCGAGCGCCTCAAGCAGCTCGGGAACCTTCTCCTCGGTCGTGGGGACGTAGATGCGGTCGAAGCGCACAGCGAGGAGCGAAAGGTCCTGTCCGGTCTTCGCGTCCGAGCCGGCGAGCACGGTCTTTTCGTCCATGACAAGCGAGAGCTTCGTGCCGGAATCGCGCACCATCTCGCGCAGATTGTCGGCGAGCAGCGCGAGCGCCTGCTCCTGCGTCATCTCGCGCTCGTCGGTCTTGATGTTGTAGAGCCTGCCGTTCGCGGGATAGCCGAACTCGTCGAACAGCAGCTCGTCGAAGCCGAGCGACGCGACCTCGGCGGCGATGCTCGCGAGGTATTGGCGCGTGAGCTCCTTTTCGGGCGCGAGGTAGAACGTGCTGTCCGGCGCGTACCACAGCTCGCCCTTGTACGCCTTCTGCTGCACCGCGGCGTCCGATTTGTGCGCGGGCGCGAAGCGGCTGTCGTGCAGCGCGGAGAGCCGCGCGATCGTGTAGTAGCCGGAGTCGGTCAGATTCCGGATCGCGCCGGAAACGCTCTTGTCGCCCGCGACGGCGTTCGCTTCGGCCGCGGCGGGCAGCGCCGAGGGATAGAGAAGGTCGCCGTTTGCGGTCTTGAGCCGCACGGCGACGGCATTGACGTCCTTCGGCAGCGCCTTGAGCGTGCGGGAGACCGTACCGCTGAGCGCCGAGGGGTCCAGCTCCTGCGCGTGCAGGGGGACGACCGGGGGCGCGTCCGGCTGCTCGATGACGATCTCAAGGTCCTGGCGCGCGCCGTGGAGCGCCGGCTTCTGCACGTTCGACGCGCGACGGAGCCACGGCAGCTCGATGTGGTACGTGCCGTCCATGTCGTAGACCATGTAGTGCTGCGCGACGAGGGACGCCGCGGCGGCGAGCAGGATAAGCACCAGGAAAAACACGACCCAGCGCTTGCCGCTCGGCCTCCGCCCGCGGTAGCCGCTGTAGCCCCGCGTGCCGTAGTTTCGCATGACGATCCCCCTTATTTCTTGAACTTGCCGAAGAAGCTCTTATCCTCTTCGTAGTTCTTCTCGCCCAGCAGCTCGCTGAACTTTCTCAGCGCCGCCTTCTGCTCCTTTGTGAGGTTGCGCGGCGTTTCGATGTAAACGGTCACATACTGGTCGCCGCGCGCGCGGCCGCCCATGCCGGGCACGCCCTTGCCCTTGAGGCGGAACGTCGTGCCGGACTGCGTGCCCTCGGGGATGGAGTATTTCACCTTGCCGTCGATGGTCGGGATCTCCAGCTCCGCGCCCAGCGCCGCCTGCGCGAACGTGATCGGCGCCTCGCAGAGGATGCTGGTGCCCTCGCGGCGGAACACGTCGTGCGGGCGCACGGCAATAACGATCAGCAGATCGCCGGAGGGCCCGCCGTTCTTGCCGGCGTTGCCCTGGCCGCGCAGGGAGATCGTCTGGCCGTTGTCGATGCCGGCGGGGATGCTGACCTTGAGCGTCTTGCGCTTGCGGACCATGCCGCGGCCCGAGCAGGTCTTGCAGGGCTTGTGGATGATCTTGCCCTTGCCGCCGCAGCGCGGGCAGGGGGAGGACGACGACATGAAGCCCAGCGGCGTCTGGTGGCGCTGCTGGATCACGCCGCGGCCCTGGCAGTCGGAGCAGACCTCGGCGGTCGTGCCCGGTTCACAGCCGCTGCCGCGGCAGTCGTCGCACTGCTCGACGCGCTCGATGATGACCTCTTTTTCGCAGCCGAAGCACGCCTCCTCGAACGTAATGGTGACGCTCGTGCGCAGGCTCTCGCCGCGCTGCGGCGCGTTGGGGTTCGAGCGCGTCGCGCCGCCGAAGCCGCCGCCGAAAAAGCTGCCGAAGAGGTCGCCGAGGTCGCCGAAGTCGAAGTCCATGCCGCCGCCGTAGCCGCCGCCGCTGCCCGCGCCGTAGCTCGGGTCGACGCCGGCGAAGCCGAACTGGTCATAGCGCGCCTTCTTCGCGGGGTCCGAGAGGACCTCGTTCGCCTCGTTGATCTCCTTGAACTTCTCCTCGGCGGTCTTGTCGCCGGGGTTCATGTCGGGATGGTACTTGCGCGCGAGCTTTTTGTAAGCCTTTTTGATCTCTTCCTCCGAGGCGCCCTTGCTGACGCCCAGCACCTCGTAATAATCGCGTTTGTTCTCAGCCATGGAAAACTCCCCAAAAACGCCATATTCGGGGGCGGCCCGAAAAGACCGTCCCCGCTATGGTTATTTTTCGTTATTTGTTGTCGTCGTCGACTTCCTTGAAGTCCGCGTCATAGTACTGCTGACCGCCTTCGCCGCCCGGCGCTCCGCCCATGTTGCCCATGTCGGGGCCGCCCGCCGCGCCGGCTGCGCCGGCCGCGCCCTGCGGGTTGGCGTTGGCGTAGAGCTTTTCGCTCATTGCGTAGAACAGCTGCGTCAGCTCCTCGGTCGCCTTCTTGATGGCGTCGGTATCCTCGCCCTTGAGCGTTTCCTTGAGCTTGTCGACGCCCGCCTGGACCTTCGCCTTCTCGTCGGCGCCGATCTTGTCGCCGACCTCGCTGAGGGTCTTCTCGCTCTGGTAGACCATCTGATCCGCCTGGTTGCGGACCTCGACCTTCTCCTTCGCCTTGGCGTCCTCGGCGGCGTACTGCTCCGCCTCCTTGACTGCCTTTTCGATGTCCTCCTTGCTCATGTTCGAGCTGGAGGTGATCGTGATGTGCTGCTCCTGACCGGTGCCGAGATCCTTCGCGCTGACGTTCACGATGCCGTTGGCGTCGATGTCGAACGTGACCTCGATCTGGGGCACGCCGCGGCGCGCCGGAGCGATGCCGTCGAGGTGGAAGCGGCCGAGGCTCTTGTTGGCGGCAGCCATCTCGCGCTCGCCCTGGAGCACGTTGACCTCAACGGAGGTCTGGTTGTCCGCGGCGGTGGAGAAGATCTGGCTCTTCTTGACCGGGATCGTGGTGTTGCGGTCGATGAGCTTGGTGCAAACGCCGCCCATCGTCTCAATGCCCAGCGACAGCGGGGTAACGTCGAGCAGCAGCAGGCCCTTGACGTCGCCGGTCAGAACGCCCGCCTGCAGCGCGGCGCCCATCGCGACGCACTCGTCGGGGTTGATGCCCTTGAACGGCTCCTTGCCGGTGAAGCCCTTGACGGCTTCCTGCACGGCGGGGATACGGCTCGAGCCGCCGACCATCAGCACCTTGGCGAGATCGCCTGCCTTGAGCCCGGCGTCGTCCATCGCCTGGCGCACGGGACCCATCGTCGCCTCGACGAGGTGCGCGGTCAGCTCGTTGAACTTGGCGCGCGTGAGCGTGACGTCGAGGTGCTTCGGGCCCGTCGCGTCCGCGGTGATATACGGCAGGTTGATGTTGGAGGTCGTGACGCCGGAGAGCTCGATCTTCGCTTTCTCGGCGGCCTCCTTCAGGCGCTGCATCGCGACCTTGTCGGTCGAGAGATCCACGCCGTCGCTCTTCTTGAACTCCTCGACGAGGTAGTCCATGATGCACTTATCGAAGTCGTCGCCGCCGAGGCGGTTGTTGCCCGCGGTCGCGAGCACTTCGATCACGCCGTCGTCGATGTCGAGGATCGACACGTCGAAGGTGCCGCCGCCGAGGTCGTAGACCATGATCTTCTGGGGCTGGCCCTCCTTGTCGACGCCGTAGGCGAGCGCCGCGGCGGTCGGCTCGTTGATGATGCGCTTGACCTCGAGGCCGGCGATCTTGCCGGCGTCCTTGGTCGCCTGGCGCTGGGAGTCGGTGAAGTACGCGGGGACGGTGATGACCGCCTCGGTGACGGTGCCGCCGAGGTAGCTCTCGGCGTCCGCCTTGAGCTTTTGCAGGATCATCGCGCTGATCTCCTGCGGGGTGTACTTCTTCTCGTCGATCGTGACGCGGTGGTCGGAGCCCATTTCGCGCTTGATCGAGGAAATGGTGCGGTCGGGGTTGGTGATCGCCTGACGCTTCGCGACCTGGCCGACCATGCGCTCGCCGGTCTTCGAGAACGCGACGACGGACGGGGTGGTGCGGTTGCCCTCGGCGTTGGCGATGACGACAGCCTCGCCGCCCTCCATGACCGCCACGCAGCTGTTGGTGGTGCCAAGATCGATACCGATTACTTTAGACATGATGATTGCCTCCTGTTTATCTCAAATTTCATAATTGTTTCACGTGAAAAAAGCCTCGCAGAGTTTCGCGCCCGCAGGCGCGAAAAGGATTTGATCGTTTTTTCTGACGACATGTGCGTCAGAAAAAACTCTTTGCGCGAAGCGAAACCTTTTCGGCTTTTGCGGCGTAGCCGCAAAAACGAGGTTATTTCAGTTGGCGACCTTCACGATCGCGAATCTCAAAACCTTTTCGCCGAGCATGAAGCCCTGCTGGAGAACCTCCGCCACGGTGTTTTCACCCAGGGCTTCGTCCTCAATGTGCATCACGGCGTTGTGCTTTTCGGGGTCAAAGGGCTGCCCGACCGCGTCGATCGGCGTGACGCCGAGCTTTGCGAGGCTTTCCTTAAACTGCGTGAAGACCATCTCGAGGCCCTTGCGGTGCGGGGAGTCCGCCTCCTCGTCCTTGTACTGCGCGAGCCCGCGCTCGAGGTTGTCGTACACGGGGAGCATCGCGGTGAGGGTTTCGATCTTCGCGTCGGCGTAGATGCCCTCCTTTTCCTTCGCGGTGCGCTTGCGGTAGTTGTCGTACTCCGCGGCGAGGCGGAGGAATTTGTCCTTCTGCTCCGAGAGCTCCTGCGCGAGGGCTTCCATCTTCTCCATCTGCTCGCGCGTGACGGTGAAGACCTCCTCGACGACCTCCTTTTCCTCCGTCTCCGGCGCCGGAACCGTCTCCTCGACGATCTCCTCCGGCGCCTGCTCGTTTTCCTTCTTTTCGTTGTCCTTTGCCATGTATCTCCACTCCTTAGGGTATTGCTGATTGCTTATTTATCTTCCTTCTGCGCCGCCGGCAGGCCCTTGCCGAACATCTTGGTCAGACTCTCGGCAAAATAGGAAAGCCGCGCGGTCACAGTGGCGTAATCCATGCGCGTCGGCCCCACCACGCCGACAAGGCCGCGCATCCCGTCGCCAATGTCGTAGCTCGCGACGACGACGCTCGTGTCGCGCAGCGCCTCGTTGAGGTTTTCGGGGCCGATCAAAATTTGCAGCGGCGCGCCGTCCTCGGGCACGGGCAGGTTTTCCTTGTTGTCGACCAAAAAGGTCATCAACTCGTGCGCCTTGTCCACGTCGCGGTATTCCGGCATCGTGAGGATGCGGCTCGCGCCCGTGGTCTCCACGTCGCGCTTTCCCGCCTCGTCGAGAATGCCGGAGGCGTACTCGACGGTCTTGGAGAGCACCAGGAACAGCTCGGGGGAGAGCTGCTCGCTCACGCTCATCAGGTGCGCGCCCATCTCGGCGCGGTTCTTGCCGGCGAAGTGCGTGTTCAGAAGGTGCTTGAGGTCGGCGAGATGCGCCGCGTCGAACTTGAGCTCCGAGCGCTGCAGCTGGCTTTTGACGTTGCGGTCGCTCGTCATCACGACGGTGATGAAGCTCGTTTCGTCGACGGGGACCAGCTCAAACCGCTCGACGGTCAGCGCCTCGTTGCCGCTCGTCACGCTGTAGGCGGGGTAGTTGACGATGGACGAGACCAGCTGTCCCGCGTTCGTCATCGCGCCGCCCATGCCCGCGAGCTTGTCGCGCAGCGCTTCGTCGATGCCCTGCGCCTCCTGCGGCGTGAGATCGCGGCGCTCCATCAGCTCGTTGACGTAGAGCCGGTAGCCGGCGGGGGAGGGAATGCGTCCCGCCGAGGTGTGCGGCTGCTCGAGAAAGCCG
This sequence comes from Oscillospiraceae bacterium, assembly GCA_015068465.1. Taxonomy (GTDB): domain Bacteria; phylum Bacillota; class Clostridia; order Oscillospirales; family Oscillospiraceae; genus Hominicoprocola. The sequence continues at coordinate 16,637 of SVKM01000036.1, forward strand.
AGGTCGCACAGCTCCGCAAACTCGTTGCGGATCGTCGCGGACGAAACGCCCAGCTCCTGCGAGATCGTCTTGGAGCCGACCGGCTCGGCGGAATCGATGTAATGCTCGACGACCGCTTTCAGTATTTGCTTTTTGCGCTCGCTCAATTCCATCGTGATCGTCCTTTTAGCACTCTTTTCTCCCGAGTGCTAAACGCAGTGTAGCACCGGAATTTGGTAATGTCAATAGCGTATCGTGTAAACGATTTATGAACTCTCGCGGCGGCTCGCCATGTTGCGCTCCGAATCCGAAAAGACCCCAAAATATAGGGAAAGAGGATGGGAAAAACGCACGTTTTTCCCATCCTCAAGATTTTAGTACGCGCTGACGCGCGGTGTCCCGCGCGTCGGGGGATCTACCGCCGACGCTCCATCGCGCGCAGATAATTTTGATATTCGTTGACGTATCGTTTGAAGCGCGCGTTTTGCTCTTCTTCGCTTTCGCCGCTGACCTTATCCCAAATCGGCATATCCGGCGCACGCTCCTCCCGCGCAGGGCGGTGGGCAAGCTCCTTGTGGAGCCTCCGATTTTCGTCCGCCAGCGCGTCGCAGCGGCGGGAGAGCTCATTCACCGCGCCGCAGGCGCCCATGTAGTCCGTCGAGAGCGATTCGATCCGATGCGCCATCTGCTGCATGATGCCGACGACCTTCGCGGGCGACTGTTTGAAATAAAGCCCCAGCGTGTCCCAGGTGACGATGCTGACGAGCGTGTCGCTCTCGAGCGCCACGGCGGTCGCAGAGCGCGGAAGGCCGCGCACCATGCCCATCTCGCCGAAAAAGGCTCCGACCGGTATCTCCGTGAGCAGCTTTTCCGTGGGCTTGCCGTAGTCGGCGACGATCCCGACGCGCCCCTCGTCGACCGCGTACATACAGCTTCCGACGTCCCCCTCGCTGAAGATGACCTGTCTTTTGCGATAACGCGCCTGTTCAATATAGGCAGTCTGGTCACTCATGTAAGATCCGTCCTTTCCGGTCGACTTCCTGGCAAATTATACACGCGCATCGCGCAAAAATCAACGCCCGTCCTGCGCCGGTATGTGTCAAGCATACGTTGGCAAGATCTCCATCCGGTTAAGGACCTTGTTTTTAGGCAGATTTGTCGCTCCCGTC
>SVKM01000037.1 GCA_015068465.1 Oscillospiraceae bacterium
GCAGCAGCGTGAAGGACGCCGCTTCGCTCGGCTCGCTCGCACCCTCGTCGGGGATAAAGTCGCCGAGGTGGCTGTCCTCCTCCTCGCCAATGGGCGTTTCGAGGGACACCGGCTCCTGCGCGATCTTGAGGATCTCGCGCACCTTGTCCACGGACATGCCCATTTCCGCGCTGATCTCCTCGGGCGAGGGGTCGTGACCGAGCTCCTGCAAAAGCTGGCGGGACACGCGGATGACCTTGTTGATCGTCTCGACCATGTGTACGGGGATGCGGATCGTGCGCGCCTGGTCGGCGATGGCGCGGGTGATCGCCTGGCGGATCCACCACGTTGCGTAGGTGGAGAACTTGTAGCCCTTGGTGTAGTCGAACTTTTCGACCGCCTTGATAAGGCCCAGATTGCCCTCCTGAATGAGGTCGAGGAAGAGCATGCCGCGCCCGACGTAGCGCTTGGCGATCGAGACGACAAGACGGAGGTTCGCCTCGGCGAGCTTCTGCTTGGACACGTCGCCCTTGGCGACCGCCTCTTCGAGCGCGGCGCGCTCGGCGGCGCTGAGCTTGGCGCCGTCCGCCTTTGCCTGATCGAGCTTCTGCTGCGCCTCCACGCCGGCGGTCATTTCGCTCGCGAGCGCGATCTCCTCGTCCGCGGAGAGCAGCGCGACTTTGCCGATCTCCTTGAGGTACATGCGCACGGGGTCGTCGATCGAGAAGCTGTCGACCAGCTCGTTCGGGTCGATCAGCTCCTCTTCCTCGATCTCGGTGATCGCTTCCATCGACGGCTCGTCGTCGTTGTCGTCGAGGTCGGGCAGGTCGGAGGAGCTGACGTCAATGCTCAGCTGCTCCAGCGAGTCGTAGATCTGGTCGACCTGGTCGGGCGTGAGCGTGAATTCGTCGAGCGTTTCCAGAAGCTCCGAAGCGTCCAGCTTGCCGGCGCGTTTCGCCTTGGCAAACAGGTCGCGCAGCTTTTCGTGTTCATTCAAAACCGCCGCGGCGGGAAGCGACGCGATCAGGGATTCCTCCAGCGGCGGCGCTTTTTTCTCGGTTTCGGCTTTCTTTCCCCGCGGGGCCTTTTCGATCATAACGGGAATTTCCTCGACCTCGCCCGCGGCGGCGAGAATGCTGTCCGCCTGCGCCTCCAGGTCCCGCGTGTCAAAATCCTTCTCGATCTCAGATGCCATTTCGTGTGTTCCTCCATCTCTTTCTTATGTGTTGTGCGTGTATTTTTTCATGGCCGCCGCAAGCGGGTCTTCCGCATTTGCGCGGCGCTCGGATTCTTCCTTGATGACGCGCAGATAATCCGCCAGCGCGCGGCTGCGCGCGTCATGGTCGGTGGATTCGGGCTTTTGCAATATCCCGGTCAAGTGCCCCAGCTCGTCCGAGGAGAAGACGCCGTCGAGCGCGCTGAGGCGGACGCCGCCGGGCGTGCCGCGCTGCTGCCAGAGCGCGAAAAAGAACCGCGCGAGCAGGGGCGAGGAGAACTCGCCCTCGCGCAGGGGCGGTTCGCCGCCGAAGAGCGAGTCGTCAAGCGTCAGAAGGCGAACGATGCCCTCCTCCGCAAGCGCCGAGCGCGTGTTTTCGTAGCGCATGGAGCGCTCTTTCGGCTGAGCTGCCGTCGCAGGGCGAAGATCGCGCTTTTCCTGCTCGCGCCTGTCCTTTTTTATCTTGCGCGAAAGGGCGCGGGAAACCTCTGTCTTGAGCGCGTCCGCCGTAATGCCGGCGTCCTCCGCCGCGCGCACGGTATAGACCTCGCGCTCGACCGCGTTTGGGATCGCCGCAAGCAGCTGCGCCGCCGCCGAGGCATATTCGATACGCCCGCGGTCATTTGTGAGGTCAAATTTGCTCTTGAGCTGCGCCATGCGGAAGTCTGTGCCGCTTTCGCTGCCCGTGAGCAGGTTTTCAAACGCGTCGGCGCCCTGATATTTGATGAAATCGTCCGCGTCCTGCTTGACGTACTGCCCGTCGACGAGCCGCTTGGGAAGCTCAAGCACGCGGACGTTGAAATCGGTGTCGTTCAGCAGCGAGAGCGCCTTTTGCGTGGCGATCTTTCCGGCGTCGTCGTTGTCGTAGCAGAGCACGATATCCTTGGTGTAGCGCGAGAGCAGATGGATCTGCTCCTGCGTCAGCGCCGTTCCCATCGAGGCGCAGGCGTTGTCGAAGCCCGCCTGGTGGAGCATCACGACGTCGATGTTGCCCTCGACGAGCAATATGCTCCCGCGCTTGCTCTTCTTGGCGAGATTGAGCCCGTAGAGCACACGGCGCTTGCTGTAGACGGCGGTTTCGGGCGTGTTCATGTACTTCGCGCCGGGATCGTCCTTGCTGATGATGCGCCCGCCGAAGCCAAGCACGTCGCCGCGCACGTCGATGATCGGAAAGATCAGGCGGCTGCGGAATTTGTCATACGCGCCGCCGTTCTTGCCGTTGATCACGAGCCCTGAGGCGAGCAGCTCGCTGCGGGTGTAACCCTTTTCCGCCATCGCGGTCAGCAGGCCGTCCCACTCGCTGCTCGCGGCGCCGAGACCGAAGTTCGTCGCGTTTTTCTGCGTGATCTTGCGCGCGCGCATGTACGCCATTACCTCCTCGCCCTTGGGCGAGTGGAGCTGCTGGTAGTAAAACCGCGCCGCGTCGCGGTTGAGCGCGAGCAGCCTCGCGCGCAGGCGGGATGCGCCGTCGTCGCGCGCCTCCTCCGGCACGGGGATGTTCGCGCGCCGCGCGAGAAAGCGGACCGCGTCGGGATAAGAGAGGTTTTCCAGCTCCATGATGAAGCTGATGACGCCGCCGCCCTTCTTGCAGCCGAAGCAGTAATACGTCTGCTGCTCGGGACGGACGTGGAACGAAGGCGTCTTCTCGCTGTGGAAGGGGCAGCAGCCCCAGTATTCGGAGCCGCGCTGCGAAAGGCTGACATAACTGCCGACGACGTCGACAATGTCGCTGCGCGCGGTCAGCTCGTCCAGAAACCGCCGGTCAAAAGGCAAGCCAGCCTGCCCCCTTTACGAAAAGAAATCATATCTGCATAGCAGCTATTACTTCATATACGCCAAAAGCCTCGCGTTTCCTCTTTTTTCTTCAAAAATTTTTTCAACTTCCGCTTTTTCCCTTCGACGAAAATTGACAAGGGGATTTCGACACGATATAATACATATATCTATGAGCCTTTTTCGGAAAGGAGGGCGGAGCTTGGATATCCAGCTTTTTGCCGCAAAATTGGACCGCCCCCTGACGGACGAGGAAGCGGAGACGTTTCTTCGCATCATGCCGGAGGAGCGCCGCGAGCGGCTGATGCGCGTGCCGAAGGAGGAGCTGCGCCACGAGCCGCTGTGCGCCTACGCCATCCTTTACATGGTCACGCGGACGATCTACGGCTGGAAAAAGCTGCCGCCGATGCGCTACAGCAAGTACGGCAAGCCCGTGTTCGACGGCTACCCCGACGTGCAGTTCAACATCAGCCACACGCGCCGCGCCGTGCTCGTGGGAGTCCACGACGAGCCGCTGGGCGTCGACATCGAGAAGCTCCGCCCGGTGAGCGAGCGCACGATGGAGCGCATCGCCGGCACCACCTCGCGTCAGGCGTTTTTTGAAAGCTGGGTGCGCCGCGAGAGCCGCAGCAAGTGGAACGGCGCGGGCCTCGGCTCGATCCGCGAGGACGAGAGCCCCGCGATGCTCGGCGAGCGCATCGAATACATCAAAACCTTCCCCGACTATGTCGCGTGCGTCTGCACGCACTCGGACGCGCCGATCGCCAAGGTGCGGACGTTCACGATCAAATAAAAATCGGAAAAGCGAAAAGCCGCTTTTCCGATTTTTTGTTGCTACAGCTCCACGACCTCGTAGGTATGTCCCGTGTGCGGCAGGAATGTTTCGATGAGGTCGCGCGTCGCGATCGTGAGGCTGCCCGTGTTGTCGCAGGGGTGGCAGGCGAAGCGCTCCGCCTCGAGCACGTCGCGGTCGAAGAGCAGATGGACGCGGCGCTCCGTGTCATTCGCAAGTCCCAGCACGCTGCACGAGCCCGGGGAGCAGCCGAGCAGCTCCTCCATCTTTTCCGCGGGCGCGAACGAGAGGCGCGACGAGCCGATCTGATGGCTCAGGTCCTTGGTGTAGAACGGCTTGTCCTCGGGCATCGCCAGCAGGTAGAAGGCGCTCTGCTGGCGGTTGCAGAGAAAGAGGTTTTTGCAGATGCGCGTTCCCAGCTTGTCGCTGATCGCGGCGCAGACCTCCATGCTTTCCGCGGCCTCGTGTTCGACGCGGCGATAAGAGATATGCAGCGAATCGAGCAGCGCAAAGGCTTTTCTGGCGCGCTCGGAGCCCTGCTCCGGCGCGGTCTCGTAAAAATCGGATACCAGCATCAGTCGTTTTCTTCCTTCAGCAGATTTTCGCCCGCCTTGTAGATATCGCCCGCGCCGACGGTCAGAATAAGGTCGCCGGGCTGCGCGAGAGAGCGCAGCGTTTCGGTCACCTTCGCGAGCGTCGGGCAGTAGACCGCGCCGGGCAGCTTCGCGGCGAGGTCGGCGGAGGAGATGCCGACGTCGTTCTGCTCTCGCGCAGCGTAGATCTCGGCGAGCACGACCACGTCGGGCAGCTTCAGCTCCTCGACGAATTCGTTGAACAGCGCGTGCGTGCGCGAGTAGGTGTGCGGCTGGAACGCACAGACGATGCGCTTGTAGGGAAGCGTCTTTGCCATCGTCAGCAGCGCGTGCAGCTCGCCGGGGTGGTGGGCGTAGTCGTCGTAGACCGCCGCGCCGTGAAACTCTCCCTTTTTCTCAAAGCGGCGCGCCGCGCCGTGGAACGTGGCGAGCCCGCGCTCGACCGCATCTCCGGAAATGCCGAGCAGGTACGCGCCCGACGCCGCGGCGAGGGCGTTCATGATGTTGTGTTCGCCGCCGACGGGAAGCGCGATGTGGGCGTAGGTCTCGCCGCGGACGACGATGTCGAACGCCGGCAGGCCGCCCGTCCAGACGATGTTCTCCGCGCGGCAGTCGGCGGCTTTGTCATGCAGGCTGAACCAGAACACGGGCCTGTCCATGCCCGCGAGCGTTTCGCGCGCGCCGCTGTCGTCGAGGCTTGCGACGACGTGGCCGTTTTCGGGCACCAGATCCGCAAACCTGCGGAACGAGTGCTCCACGTCGGCGAGGTCCTTGAAGAAGTCGAGATGGTCCGCCTCCACGTTGAGGATGACCGCGACGGTCGGGAAAAAGCTCAAAAACGAGTTGCAGTACTCGCAGCTCTCGGCGATGATCGTGTCGCCGTGCCCTACGCGGTAACCGGAGTGCAGAAGCTCGAGCGTGCCGCCGATCATCACCGTGGGGTCGCACTCCGCCGCCATGAAGATATGCGTTGCCATCGAGGTCGTGGTGGTTTTGCCGTGCGTGCCGGCGATGCACAGGGCGTTTTGGTAGCCCTTCATGATCGCGCCCCACGCCTGCGCGCGCTCGAAGACAGGGATGCCGCGCGTGACCGCGCCGGAGATCTCGGGGTTGTCGTCGTGGATGGCGGCGGTGCGCACGACGAAGTCGCAGTCGCCGAGGTTTTCGGCGGCGTGGCCGATCGAAACGCGGATGCCGAGCGAACGCAGATGCTCGACGGCGGGGCTCTCGTTCATGTCGCTGCCCTGTACCTCGAGCCCCATGCCGTGCAGCACCTCGGCGAGCGGACTCATCGACACGCCGCCGATGCCCGCGAGGTGCGCGCGCCTGCCGGGAACAAGATAAGAGGAAATATCCATATGTTCGATCCTTTCGGGATTTGCAAATTTGAATGAATACAGTATAATATACCCAAGGGTAAAGTGCAATTATCATTTTATGTGAGATTCCGATGAAGATTCCAAATTATGTAAACTTAATACTGTGCCGGCTGGCGGAAGCGGGACATTGCGGCTATCCCGTCGGCGGCTGCGTGCGCGACACGCTGATTGGCAAAACACCCGATGACTGGGATCTGACGACCGACGCGCCGCCGGAGGAAATGCTGTCGCTTTTCGGCGATTTCGCCCATCCGACGGGCTTGCAGCACGGCACGGTCACGGTCGTATCCGACGGTCATGCCGTCGAGGTGACGACGATGCGCCGCGATGGCGCGTATCGCGACAACCGGCACCCGGAAAGTGTTATGTTTACAAACCGGATCGAGGAGGACCTCGCGCGGCGCGATTTTACCGTCAACGCGATGGCGCTGTCCCCGTCGGGCGAGGCGATCGACCCATTCGGCGGGCGGGACGACCTGAAAAACCGGACGCTGCGCTGCGTCGGCGCGGCGCGCGTGCGCTTCGGGGAGGACGCACTGCGCATTCTGCGCCTGCTGCGCTTTGCCTCGGTGCTCGGCTTTGCGATCGAGCCGGAAACGGCGCGGGCGGCGCGCGAGAAGCGGGAACTGCTTCAAGCCGTCGCCGCGGAGCGGGTGTACGCGGAGCTGAACAAGCTTTTGTGCGGGGATGGCGTGGCGGATGTGCTGCTCGCGTTCCCGGACGTGCTGGGCGTCGTGATCCCGGAGATACTGCCCTGCGTGGGCTTCGATCAGCGCAACCCGCACCACTGCTTCGACGTCTGGGAGCATACGGCGCGCAGCGTCGCCGCGATACCGCCGCGGCGGGAGCTGCGCTGGACGATGCTGTTCCACGACCTCGGCAAGCCGCGCTGCATGACCGTCGACGCCGACGGCGTCGGGCATTTTTACGGGCATACGGAAATCTCGGCAGAGCTCGCGGAGGCGATCATGCCGCGCTTGCGCTTTGAAAAGTCGCTGGAAGCAAAGGTGCGCATGCAGCTTGCATGCTTCGACGACATGTTTCCGCCCGAGCGCGCCGCGGTTCATAAGGAGATGGCGAAGCGCGGGCGCGAGGCGACGGGCGATTTGCTGCTGACGAAGCTCGCGGACAACGCGGCGAAGGCGCCGGAGGGGCTTGTGCGCGCGCAGGCGCCGTGGCGCGCGGCGCGGGAGGTCTACGACGCGCTCGTTGCCGAGGGCGCGTGCTGCACGGTCGGCGAGCTGGCGGTCTCCGGCGCGGACATGGAGGCGCTGGGCTTTTGCGGCAGGGACGTCGGCGCTGTTTTGCACAAGCTGCTCGATGAGGCCGCGGCGGAACAGCTGCCCAACGAGCGCGCGGCGCTGCTGGCGCGCGCGGAGCGGCTGCGCCGCTCGGGCTTCGGCGCGCAAAAACAGGCATGACAAGGCGGCGCGGCACTTGCAAAAGCGTCCGCCGTCTGATATAATACTTTGTCATATTTTGCGGCGCATGAGCGTTTTTGTTCAGGAGAGGAAACATGAAAGAGTATACTAAGAAGAACCGCATCCTTATCGCGCTTGTCCTGCTGGGGCTGCTTGCCTCGCTGGTGCCGGTCGTATCCCGCGTGCGCGCCGAGGAGAGCAACAAGTATTACGACCTCGTCATCAGCTATGGGAGCCTCCAGTCCATGGCGGTCCAGTCCAAATACAGCGAGGGCGAGTGGCTGGATATGTTCCGCGCCTGGGGCGTGGACAAGGTCGCGCTGGGCGAATCCAGCGTGCGCAGCATGTCCTCGAACGCGGCGATCCCCGTTTACGGCGGCGTGATCTCGGAGATCCGCAATTCCCACGGCTGGGAGCTGCGCTATCCCGACGCGGTCGCGCGGTGGATCGCGGCGTCGGACGACCTGTTCGACGCGCTGGTCATCGTCGAGGATCCGGCGTATGCCGATTGGGTCCGCGACGCCTTTGAGGAACGCATGGAGAAGCCGGTTTACGAAGCCTATGAGGAGGACGGCGTTTCCTACTACTTCTTCCCGCGGCAGGAAAGCGGCCTGCGCGGCTCGGATCTTCTGAACCTGCCGCTCGGCATCTGGCCGGAGACGGTGAAACTCGTGCAGTCCCACGGCATGACGGTCGTTCCGCGCACCGAGACGGTGGACAAGCAGAACGGCGAGCGGTTTGCAAAAGCTGTTTTGAAGGTCATGGAGGACTATGACGCCGTCTATTACCTCAACGCGGGCGACGCCCTGATCGGTTACGACGACCCGGGGGCAAGAAGCTGCTCAAGGACTATCTGACCGCGCACGAAACGCCGGTGGGCATGTTCGAGCAGAACGACCAGAGCGGCAACCTCGGCTGGGACGGTTTTGTCGCGCTGCTGGAGGAGACGGGCTACCACGGCGTGCGGCTGTTCAACGAGTGGCCGTACATCCAGAACCGCTACGCCTACTGCGGCTACGAGGGCCCCGAGGAGATCACAAATTCCCTGTTCCGCGCCGTTGCCGAGCGCAACTGCAAGATCGTGTATCTCACGATGATCCTTGAGCCTGACAACGATGTGAGCAACGACGCGGACAAGAACGCGTGGACCTATATCACCGACCCCGCCGACTATGAAAAGATGCTCGGCGATCTGGACGCGCGCCTTGCCAAGCTCGGCTATGTCCACGGCACGGTCCCGCCGATGGAGCTGAAAGCTCCGAGCGTGCTGTGGCGCGTGCTGGAGGGGATCGGCACGGTCGCCGCGGCGGTGCTGCTGCTCGACCTGTTCTTTTTCCTCGGAAGCCGCGCGCGCTGCATCCTGCTCGCGCTCGGCGCGCTGGGCGTGCTGGGGCTCGCCTTCGCGAAGCCGGCGCTGTTCCGCGTGCTTTTGAGCATGGCGAGCGGCATCGTTATGCCCTCGCTTGCCGCGATGTGGCTGTGCCGCCATACGGCGCGGCGGAGAAGGGAAGAAACGGACGCGCCGTTCGGCAAGGTCCTTTTGGACGCGCTTGCCTCCGCCGCGTTCGCCGCCGTTTTCTCGCTCGGCGGCGCGCTGATGGCGACCTCGGCGCTCTCCCAGCTTTCCTATATGCTGGAGATCGACCTCTACCGCGGCGTCAAGATCATGCAGCTCATCCCCATCGGGATGTTCGTGCTCTCGTATCTGCTGGTCTATGCGTATGAGGACAGCGGCGCGCGCGCGGCGGTCATCGCGCACATCGGCGAGCGCGGCGAAAAGGGGCGCGGCAAGCGCCTGCGCGCTTACTGGTCCGAGCTGATGGCGCAGCCGATGAAGCTCGGCTGGATGGTCGCGATCATTCTCGTGGCGGTGATCGGCGTGTTCGTGCTCGCCGCAGGCGTATACTACATGTACCGCACCGGCAACACGACCAATGTTTCCGCGCGCGAGCTGCGGCTGCGCAATATCCTTGAAAATCTGCTCATCGCCCGCCCGCGGACGAAGGAGTTTCTGATCGGCTGGCCCTGCACGATGCTGTTTGTCTGGGCGCTGCGCCGGAGGATGAACTTCCTGCCGCTGCTGCTGGGCCTCGGCATGAGCATCGGGCTTGTCAGCGTGGTCAACACCTTCCTGCACATCCGCACGCCGTTCCTGCTGAGCCTTCTGCGCACCGGCTGGGGACTGCTGTTCGGGCTGTTGATCGGCGCGGCGCTGACGATCGTGGCGGAGCTTTTGCTGCGCCTGGTCAAAAATGCCCGCGCGCGGGCGAACGCGCAGTAACGAAGGGGCGCTGACAGGTTATGTACAACATTCTGATTTCCGGCTATTACGGCTTTGACAATATCGGCGACGAATCCATCCTGCGCTCGGTCATCACGAGCATCCGTTCGCGTCTTCCCGACTGTACGCTGACCGTGCTCTCGCACGACCCGGCGGGCACGCGGGAAAAGTACGGCGTGGAGGCGGTGGACCGCATGGCGCCGATGGAGATCGTGCGCGCGGTCAAGCGCTGCGATATGCTCATCTCCGGCGGCGGGAGCCTGCTGCAGGACGTGACGAGCAGCAAGAGCATCCAGTATTATCTCTCCATCATCCGTCTTGCCAAGCACTATCACAAAAAGGTGTTCATCTACTCGCAGGGCATCGGGCCCATCGACCGGCCCGCGAACCGCCGCGCCACCGCGCGCGTGCTGCGCACGGTGGACGGTATCGTCGTGCGCGACGAGCGCTCGGCAAACCTTCTGGAGGAGATCGGCATCCCGCGCGAGAAGGTCGTCATCACCGCCGACCCGGTGCTGCGCATGGCGCGGCGGGATAAGACGGACGGCGCGGAGGCGCTGCGCAAGGCGGGCGTTCCCGAGCAGCGCGGCCTGACCGTCGGCTGGGCGATCCGCGAAAAGGACAAAGGAAGCCCGCTCGTGGGCGAGGTCATGGAGTGCATCCGCTGGCTCAAGGAGAAGTACGGTGCGGAGTCCGTGCTGATCCCGTTCCATTACGAGGAGGACCTTGCCGTTTCCCGCGAGATCGCTTCGCGACTGGACGGCGCGGCGTTCTGCCTGCAGGAGAAATATCTCTCCGAGGATATGCTCTCCATCATCGGCAACATGGACCTCATGGTGGGCATGCGCCTGCATTCGCTGATCTACGCCGCGATCCAGGGCGTGCCGATGGTCGGCATCTCCTACGATCCCAAGTGCACGGCGTTTTTGCGCTCCGTCGGCATGGAGCCGCTGAGCACCAAAGAGAACTTTTCCGCAGAGGTTTTCAAGGAGAATTTCGACCGCATCATGAAGGACGGCGCACAGCGGGCGCAGACCGTGTCAGAGCACGTTGCGGAGCTGCAGAACAAGCTCGACGCGAACGAGGATATGATCTGCCGGCTCCTGAACGGGGACGCAGCCGCCCGCGAAACGGAGGAGGACGCAAAGGAGCCTGCCGCGCCGAAAGCGGAGGCGGCGGAAAAGGAGAAAAGCGGCGTGCGCACGGCGGGCGCCATCGGGCTCGTTTTCCTGCTGACGCTGGTCGCGAAGCTGCTCGGCATCGTGCGCGAGATGCTCCAGGCGCACTACTTCGGCATCGGGATCGACGCGGACCTCTACACCGCGTCCTACAACTCGACGATCTATCTCTTTACGACGGTGTGCTACGCGCTGTGCATCGCGGCGGTACCGATCCTGACGAAGGAATTTACGCGCGACCGCGAGCGCGGCTTCCGCGCGGCGAACAACCTGGTGACGCTGACGCTGCTCATTTCCGCCGGCGTGGTGGGATTGTGGCAGCTCTGGGCGTCGACGCCGCTCGTCGGCGCGATCTGGAAAAACGCGGCGGCGGCGGACCTGCCGCGGCTCGTGTCCTATATCCGCATCATGTCGCTCTCGCTCCCGGTCGTGGCGATGGCGTATCTGATGGTGGCGCTGTTCCAGGCGACGGACCACTATACGCTCCAGGGCAGCATGAGCATCCCGTACAACCTGTTCCTTGCGGTGTTTTTATTCGCGTTCGGGAAGAAGCTCGGCATCACGGGCATCGTCTGCGCCTGCACGTTCGCGTGGCTGCTGCAGCTTGGCATGAGCCTGCCCTACGCGCGCAGGGAGCGCTACGCCTACCGCCCCGCGCTCGACGTGCACGCGGATTATATCGGGCTCTATTTCAAGACCGCGGCGGTCACGGTGCTCACGACCTCGGTGTTCCTGTTCTGCTATCTGATCGACACCTCGCGCGCCGCATCGTTCGACGGCGGCGCGGTCAGCGCGTTCTACTACGCCGACAAGCTCTTTACGCCGCTGACGACCACGGTGCTCTACAGCATCAGCGCCGTCATGTTCCCGCGCTTCAACCGCGAGGTGACGAAGGCGGACGACCAGGGCTACCTCGGCTATATCTGGACCGTGACGGAGAGCACGCTGCTCTTTATCCTGCCGGTGTGCGCGATGATGTGCGCGTTCGGCACCGACATCATCCGGGTCATCTTTGAAAGCGGCAGCTTCACCCGCGAGTCCACGCGCATCACGGGCAACATCTTTATGATGTACGCCTTCGGCATGTGCGGCTTCTCGGCGCTGGACCTTCTCAACAAGGCGTACTACGCGATGAAAAAGACGCTCGTGCCGCTGCTGATCAACCTCGGCATCCTGCTGGCAAACCTGCTGCTCAACAACCTGTTCGGCACCGCGCCGGGCGTTGCCCTCGCAACGTCGATCGCCATCACGCTCGGCGCGATCGCCATGGCGGCGCAGCTGTTCCGCGGCTCGGGCGTGCTGCGCTTCGGCGCGCTTTTGAAGGGCGTCGCCGCGACGGCGGTGATGTACGGCGTTTTGTACGGCGGGCACGCATTGCTCGTCAACGGCGGCGAGAGCAAGCTGATGCTGGTCGTCAAATGCGTTTTGATCGGCGGCGTCGGCTGCGTGGTATACTTCGGCGTGAGCCTGCTGCTGCGTCAGGAGCGCATGGCGTCTCTCGTGAAGCTCGCGCGCGAGCGGAGGAAGCGGTAAAAAACTGCATAGAAACGAAAAGAACGGCTGAAAAGCCGTTCTTTCTTTATGGGATCAGAGCCGGGAATTTTGCCTTCAAAAAGTACCGGTATTCGGGGTGCGCCTCCGCCTCGGCGTATTCCTGCGGGATGGTTTTCGCGTCCCACGCGCGCGCTTTTTCGGACCGATCTTCGTAGCGGAGGATCGTGATGAGCCCCTCGCGCTCCGCCTGCAATATCGCTTCCAGCGCGTCGGGGACGAACTCGCACTCGTCCACGTCCGCGGGGACGGAGGTCACGGCGGCGTCGGGGATCTGGATATCCATGTCCGCCGGCTCAATCGCCCTGACCGAGTAGATGTAGCCGGAAACGCCCGCGTAGGTGGAAACAAGCGCGTCCGGGTAATACTCCTCGAGCCGCAGCCGCCCGTCCGTGCCAAAGCCGTAAGGCCCCCACTTCTGCCAGGGGCCGCCCCAGGCAAAGCCGGTCTCGCGGCAATATTTTTCAATGGCGTTCGAGAGGTAGACGAGCGTGTTTTCCCGCTTGGCCGAAAAGTAGACGAGCGGGACGCCGTGGTTGGAAACGCGCGGCTCGAGCGTGCGGATGCCGGGCGTTTGCGAGGCGTGGTAGTACATGGTCAGCCCTGCCTTTTCCTGAAAGTGAGATACCCTTCGAGCATCAGCGACGCGGCGACCGCGTCGACGGTCTTTTTGCGCTCCTTCGCGCGCTTACCGTTAGAGGCGAGAATGTTGTGCGCGTCGATCGTCGTGCGCCGCTCGTCCCAGAGCGTGACGGGAAGCCCCGTCGCCTCGCGCAGCTGCTGCGCGAAGCCCTCCGCCTTTTCGGCGCGCACACCGCGCGTGCCGTCCATGTTGAGCGGATGCCCGAGCACGAGCTCCGTGACCTCGTGCTCCGCAATCAGTTTTTGGAGCGCGTCTATGACCGCCTCGGGACGGTAGGCGTTGACGACGGTGGAAAAGCCGCAGAGCGTTCCCGTGCGGTCGGAGATCGCGACGCCGGTGTGCGCGTCGCCGTAGTCGATCGCCATGATCTTCATGCCTCGCCCTCCGTTTCCGCAGGAGCGTCGGCGGCGGGCGCCGCCGCCTCGGGGAGCTGCTGCCCCTTCATCTTGAGTTCCTCCCACTGCTCGCGGGTAATGAGCAGTTGGCGCGGCTTCGAGCCCTCGAACGGCCCCACGATGCCGCGCTCCTCCATCTGGTCGACAATGCGCGCGGCGCGGGAGTAGCCGAGCTTCAAGCGCCGCTGGAGCATCGAGGTCGACGCCTGCCCGGTCTCAAGAACGACCTCGATCGCGGCGGAAAGCATCTCGTCGGCGTCGTCGGCGGGCGCGTCGGCGTCGTTCGCGGCGCCCTTGCCCGAGCCGGAGGCGCGCTCCTTTTCGGCGACGTTCTGCTCGATCTTGTCGATGACGTCCTTGTCATAGCTCGCCTCGCCGTTTTCCTTGACGAAGCTGACGACGCGCTCGATCTCGTCCGCGGAGATGAAGCAGCCCTGCACGCGCCTGGGCTTGCCCTCGCCGAGCGGGGCGTAGAGCATATCGCCCTTGCCGACGAGCTTTTCCGCGCCGGCGTTGTCGAGAATGATGCGCGATTCGAGAGAGGACGCGACCGCGAACGCGATGCGGCTGGGGATGTTCGCCTTCATCAGACCCGTGATGACGTCGGCGCTCGGGCGCTGCGTCGCGATGACGAGGTGCATGCCCGCGGCACGGCCCATCTGCGCGACGCGGCAGATCGACTCCTCGACCTCCTTCGCCGCAACGAGCATCAGATCGGCAAGCTCGTCGATGACGACCACGACGGTCGGGAACTTGCGCATCTCGGGATCGGTTTCGGCGAGCTTGTTGTAGGCGGAGAGCTCCTTGACGCCGTGGTTGGAGAAGAGCTGATAGCGCTTCATCATCTCATAGACCGCCCACTGCAACGCGCCCGCCGCCTTCTTCGGGTCGGTGACGACCGGAATGAGCAGGTGCGGGATACCGTTGTAGGGCGCAAGCTCGACCATCTTCGGGTCGACCATGATGAAGCGCACGTCCTCGGGTGTGGACTTGTAGAGCATCGAAACGATCAGCGAGTTCGTGCACACCGACTTGCCCGAGCCGGTCGTGCCCGCGATGAGCACGTGCGGGAACTTCGCGATATCGCCGACGATGGGGCTGCCGTTGATGTCCTTGCCGACGGCGAAGCAGACGCTGGATCTGTGATCGGCAAAGGTGGAGGATCCCAGCACGTCGCGGATGTGGACGGGCGTGACGAGCTTGTTCGGCACCTCGATGCCGACGACGGAGATCTTGTCCGGGATCGGCGCGATGCGCACGCCTGTCGCGCCGAGCGCGAGGGCGATATCGTCCTGCAAATTGGTGATCTTCGAGAGCTTGACGCCCTGCTCGAGCGTGAACTCGTAGCGCGTGACGCTGGGACCGCGCACAACGTCGCCGGCGGTCGCGTCCACGCCGAAGCTCTTGAGCGTTTCGGCAAGGCGGCGGGAGTTGTTGCGCAGCTCCGCGCCAGCCGCCTCGGCGTTGCCGCCGCTGCCCTCGGTGAGCAGCGTCAGCGGAGGATAGCGGTATTCGCCCGCCTGCTCGCCGGCGGCTTCGATCTCCGCCGTGACCTCGGCGGTCGCCTGCTGCACCTCGCCGCTCGCGAGCTTGTCCGATTTCGGCGCGGGCTCGGCGGGCTTCGGCGGCTCGATCGGGTCGAGCTTGACCGGTTTGGGCGATTCGGCGGCGGGGACGGGCCGCTCGACGGGAACGGAAGGCTCGGCGGGCGGCGCGGCGGCAATGACGATCTTCGGCTCCGACGCCTTGGGCTTGCCGGTCAGAAGCTCGTCCGGCGTGCGTACTTCATCCGGCTTTTTGCGGAAAAAGCTGCCCTTGACGCCGTTGAGCATGGGATTCGGCTCGGGCTTCGGGCGCTCCTCGCCGTCGAGCGGGATGTCGATGGAGGGACGCGGCGCGGCGGGCTCCGCGCTCCGTTTTTCGCGCGCGGGGCGGACGGGGCGCTCGGACTCCTCGGGCTCTTCGTAGGGGACGAATTCGTGGCTCTTCACCGCGTCGATGATGGCGGCGGGCGTGAGCCGCAGCGCGCCGAGCACACAGGCGGCGAGCGCGACGCAGAAGACGATCAGTGTCGCCGCCTTGCCGAGCACGGCATGGAAGCCGACTGCCAGCGCGCCGGAGAGCGCGCCGCCGGAGGCAAGCTCGAGGCCGGACGCCCACAGCGCGGGGAGCAGCCCCTCGGAGCCGGGCGCGGTTTCCATCGTCGCGATGTGGACGATCGCGCCGGAGAGCACCGGCAGCAGCAGCGCGCACGCGACATGGGACACGACGGGCCTGCCGCGGTGCATGAACAGGATCCACGACGCGAGCAGCAGCGCGGGAAGCGCGACATACCAGCCCCAGCCGGTCAGGCCGCGGCAGAGGGTATAGAGCCACTTGATGAACAGCGCCTCGTGCTGAAAATAGGTGACGCCGACCAACAGCGAGAGCAGCAGGCAGACGCCGCCGCAGACCTCGCGGCGGACGGGGCGCTTCTTCGGCGCCGCCTTGCGCTTGCCGGAGGCGCCGCGCGCCGGCGTAGAGCGCTGGGAAGCGGCGCGGGAGCCGCCGCTGCGCGCGGCGCTTTTGTTGGTCGTTTTCTTCTGTGATGTTGCCATTGGGTGTGTTTACTCCTTATCCGACGAGAGTGAAGATCAAAACCAGGATGCCGACCGCCCAGCAGTAGTAGGCGAAGACGCCGAAGCGTCCCTTGCCGGCGATGTACCGCAGCAGGCTGATGCAGCCGTAGCCGACCGCCGCCGCGACGGCGACGCCGACCAGATACACGGGCACGTCCTTCCACACGACGCCCGCCTCGAGCGCATCCTTGAGCGCAAGGATGTTCGCGCCCAGGATCGCGGGGATGGACATGAGGAAGGAATAGCGCACGGCGAAGCTGCGCTCAAAGCCCATGAAGCAGCCGGTCGTGATCGTCATGCCCGAGCGCGAGATGCCGGGGCAGGTCGCGAGCGCCTGCGCCGCGCCGACGATGAGCGTGTCGGTGAGCTTTGCGTTCTTTTCGCTCTTGCGGCCCTTGCCCATGCGGTCGCACAGCCAGAGCATCATGCCGGTGAACAGCAGCGCGCAGCCGATGAAGATCATGTTTTCGGACAGCGCCTCGATCTTGTCCTTGATCGGCAGGATCAGGAAAAGCGGCAGCGTGCCGACGATGATCAGCAGCACCATGCGCCGCGCGGGCGGGACGCGCTGGGGGGTCGAGCGGCGGGCGAGGTCGCCGACGCCGCGGAAGAATTCCAGCACGATGTCCTTGATCTCGCCCCAGTAGGCGACGAACACCGCCGCGAGCGTGCCGAGGTGGAGCAGCACATCGAAAAAGCCGGGGATCTCGGACGCGCCCTTCATGCCGAGCAGATGCTCCGCGATGGCGAGGTGGCCCGAGCTGGAAACAGGCAGGAACTCCGTTACGCCCTGAATGATGCCGAGCAGGATGGAATGAAGCAAGCTCATATAGCAGGTTGCCCCTTTCATGCACATATTCTTACATCTATATTATAGCATAGCAAAACGGAAAATGCACCATGTTTTTTCACACGCCGGACCGGCTGCGGGCATACACTGTCCTGTGAGAGCCGGGAGGAGGTGAGACGATGGCCTTTTCCGACCGCGAGCTCCTCGCGCGGCTGATCGAATGCGAGGCGGGCGGCGAGGGCGAGAACGGGATGAAGGCGGTCGCGGGCGTCGTGATGAACCGCGTGGAGGCGGCGGGCGGCGAGTATGCGCGCGTGGGGCAGGGGAGCATTCGGAAGATCATTCTCCAGCCCGGGCAGTTTGTCTGCGCGAGCGATATGGTGCGCGGCGTCTACAATCCCCAGAACATATATAATATGCGCCCCACGGAGGTACATTACGAGATCGCCGACTGGGCGATCGCGGGCAACCGGCTGGGCGAGGTGGGCGAGGCGCTGTGGTTTTTCAATCCGTACGCGCCGGATTGCCGCCCCAATTTTCCGAGCGCGGTGGGCGAGTTCCGCGCGCGCATCGGCGACCACTGCTTCTATACGCCGACGCCGGCGTATTTCGAAACTTGAATGGGAGGGGTATTATGACCGATCTGCAATCCTGTGCGGCAGCGCACAGGAACCACTTTCACGGCAACGGAAGCTGCGACAAAACACGCGAGGAGAACAAGCGCGCCGACCGCGCCACGGGCATGGAGAGCGAGATCGCGCCCTACTACGGCACGGCGGGCAACGGGATGAACGGCGGGCAAAACGGCGCGGCGGAGCAGATGGCGCCCTACGGCGGCTCATGGCGTCCGGACCCGCAGCAGAGCGCCGCGGCGGGGTACAACGATCCCGCCTACGGCCCGGAGCACGAATGGACAGCGGCGCAGGAGGAGGGCATGAACAGCCTGCCGCAGGAGAATTTCGAGGCGCCCATGAGCGCGGACGAGGCGGCGAAAAACTCCTGGCGCGCGCTGCTCGCGCGCAACGTCGGGCGCAACGTGCTCGTGCGCTTTTTGATGGGCACGCAGAACCTCATCACCGTCGAGGGCGAGCTGTATGAGGTCGGCACGGATTATATCGTCATCTATCAGCCGCTCTGGGACAGCCACATCACCGCAGACCTCTACTCGGTCAAA
>SVKM01000038.1 GCA_015068465.1 Oscillospiraceae bacterium
ATACCGCAAAAAAATGCACCCCCACTTCACAGTACATGAAGTGGGGGTGCTGCGTCATCTTATCTTAATGACATTGGCTCTTTGAGCCTTTCTTTTTTGCTTTTTTCATAGTATAATAAAAGAATCAAATCTAACAGGAGGCAACGCAATGAACTACAACGATCTCACCCCGGCGCAGGCGAAGGAGGAATACGCCAAGACGCTTGCGGAATTCGAAGCGCTCAAAGCCAAAAACCTCAAGCTCAACATGGCGCGCGGCAAGCCGTCGAAGCAGCAGCTGGACCTTGTGAGCGACATTCTGACCGTGCTGACCGATCCCGCCGACTGCGTGGACGAGGGCATTGACGCGCGCAACTACGGCGAGCTCGCGGGGCTTCCGTGCGCGAGAAGGTACTTCGCCGACGTGCTCGGGTGCAAACCGGAGCAGGTCTTTGCCGGCGGCAGCGCGAGCCTGACGCTGATGTACGACACGATCGCCAAGGGCGTGACGCACGGCCTCCTGCACAGCGAAAAGCCGTGGTCGCAGGAGACGGGGCTCAAGTGGCTCTGCCCCGCGCCGGGCTATGATCGCCACTTCAAGATCACCGAGAGCTTCGGCTTCGAGCTCATTACCATTCCCATGACCGAGAACGGCCCCGACATGGACAAGGTCGAGGAATTGATTAAGGACCCCAAGGTCAAGGGCATCTGGACCGTGCCGAAGTACTCCAACCCGGACGGCGTCATCTACTCCGACGAAACGATCCGCCGCCTTGCCTCGATGAAGCCCGCCGCGCCGGACTTCGTGCTCATGTGGGACAACGCGTACTGCATCCACGAGTTTGAAGGCGGCTTTGTCCCGTTTGCCGACATTCTGAGCCTCTGCGAGCAGTATGGCAACGCCGATATGGTGTTCGAGTACGCCTCCACCTCCAAGATCACGCTGCCCGGCGCGGGCATCGCGTGCATGGCGTGCTCCGAGGCGAATATGAAGTACATGCTGAAGCTCATGGGCATCCAGATGATCTCCTACGACAAGGTCAACCAGCTGCGCCACGTCCGCTATTTGAAGGACAAGGCGCACACGCTCGAGCTGATGAAGAAGCACGCGGGCATCATGGGTCCGAAGTTCAGGCTCGTCGTCGATATTCTCAACCGCGAGATCGCGCCGCGCGGCCTTGCGACCTGGCACGAGCCCAAGGGCGGCTACTTCGTTTCCGTGAACGTCCGCCCCGGCTGCGCGAAGCGCACCTGGGAACTGTGCAAGGAGGCGGGCGTCGTGATGACGGACGCGGGCGCGACCTTCCCCTACGGCCGCGACCCGCAGGACAGCAACATCCGCGTCGCGCCGAGCCTGCCGCCGCTTTCCGAGCTGGAGCAGGCGATGGAGGTCTTCTGCGTGTGCCTGAGATTGGCGGCGCTGGAGCAGATCACGAAGTAAAGAGCGCAATAAGAAACGGCCGCCCGACGGGCGGTCGTTTCCTTTATCCGAAGATATTACTTGTGCGTTTCGTTGTACTTCTTGATGCCGAGCGCCAGAAGGTCCATCGCGCGCTCAAGCTTCTGCTGCTCGAGGACATAGGCGATGCGGATCTCGTTCTTGCCCTTGCCGGGCGTGGCGTAGAACGGCTCGCCGGGGGCGAACATGACGGTGTCGCCATGGTCGTCGAACTCCTCCAAAAGCCACATCTGGAACTTGTCCGCGTCGTCGACGGGCAGCGCCGCCATCAGGTAGAACGCGCCCTTCGGGCACTCGCACACGACGCCGGGGATGTCGGCGAGCTTGCGCACGACGGTGTCGCGGCGCTTCTTGTACTCCTCGCGCACGGCGGCGAAGTACTCGGGGCCGACGGTGTAGAGGTTGGCGGAGGCGATCTGGTCGAGCGTCGCGACCGACAGGCGCGACTGGCAGTACTTCATCGCCTGGCCGAGCAGGTCGTGGTTGCGGGTGATGAGGCAGCCGATGCGCGCGCCGCAGGCGGAGAAGCGCTTGGAAACGGTGTCGACCACGATGACGTTCTCCGCGGCGTCGGCAAACTCGCCGAAGGACTGCAGCGGCTCGCCGCCGTAGACAAACTCGCGGTACGCCTCGTCGCCGATGAGGAAGAGGTCGTGCTTCTTCGCGACGTCGACGATCATGCGCATCTCCTCGGGCGTGAGGACGACGCCGGTGGGGTTGCCGGGGTTCGTGACCATGATCGCGCGGGTGTGCTCGTTGATCTCGCGCTCGATCTTCTCGCGGTCGGCGTAGTGGTAGCCCTCGTGCGGCGTGGTCGGGATCGGGTGGATGGACGCGCCGCAGGTGCGCACCATCGTGTTGTAGTTGGGATAGAACGGCTCGGGGATCAGAATTTCGTCGCCGTCGTCGAGAATGCACTGCAGCGCGATGGCGAGCGCCTCGCTGCCGCCGGTGGTGACGAGGATCTCGTTCTTTTCGAAGTGCATGTCGAGCTTGTCGTAGTAGTTCTGGATCGCGTCGATCAGCACGGGAAGTCCGGGGGAGGGGGCATAGGCGAGTACGGGCTGCTCGAACTTGCGGATCGCCTCAAAGAACGCCGGCGGCGTGATGACGTCGGGCTGGCCGATGTTGAGGTGATAGATGGTCTTGCCCTTTTCCTCCGCGGCGACCGCGTAGGGATGGAACTTGCGCATCGGGGACAGGCCGCACTTCTGGACCTTGCTGGAAAAACGCATGAATGTTGCCTCCTTTTTGTAATTACAATAGTGTATTATACTATCTGTTTTCCGTTGAGCTGGGCGAAGACCAGATGATCGCCCTCGTATTTGAGCTTGAGCAGGAAAAACGGCTCGTCGGCGTCGAGCAGGCGCAGAAAGATCTTGTCGCCCTCCCAGAGCGGGAGCGAGAGGAGCGTTTCCTTTTTGATCCACGCAAGCTCGCCCTCGTCGCACTCCTTTATCGCGCCCGTCCACGCGTCGGCGGTGAAGAGGTGCATATACTCCGTTTCATACGTGTCGGAAACGAAGGTCACGACGCCGCGGCAGCGCCATGAGGTGAGCGTCAGCCCGGTTTCCTCATACGTCTCGCGCAGCGCGCAGTCCTCGGGGGATTCGTCCGGCTCGAACTTGCCGCCCACGCCGATCCACTTGTCGTGGTTGAGGTCGTTTTCCTTTTTGGTGCGGTGGAGCATCAGATACTCGTCGCCGCGCTCGATGTAAATGAGCGTCGAATTGACGGCGCGAAAAATCGAATCGTCCATATCATTTTCGTGGAAAAGCGGAGAGATGCATGCTCTCTCCGCAATTCTTCGCTGTCCCGGATCAGTTCCAGAAATCGGTCGGGACGCTTACGCCGGCGTCCTTTGCCTTGAAGGTCGGATTCTTGCCCGCCTGCTTCTGCGCGCAGTAGTCGTCGAGCGCCTTGTACGCCACGCCGCCGAGCACGATACAGACCGGGATGTTGAGACCCGCGAGGATGCACTGGCACACGTCCGCGAGGTCCCAGGCAAAGCCGAAGGAGACGATCGCGCCGAGGAAGACCAGCACCGCGCCGATCACGCGCGCGACGGTGGTGAAGGTCTTGCCGGGGGTCTTCTTCATGATATAGGCGAAGCCGTTTTCGACGTAGTAGAAGTTGCCGAGCAGGGTCGTGAACGCGAAGAGCACCATCGCGACCGCGATGAAGATCGGGCCCGCCGCGCCGAAGGTCTTCGAGAGCGCCGCCTGCACGAAGCCCGCGCCGGCGATGTCGGCGCTCGGCTCCACGCCGGAGCAGAGGGTCATGAACGCGGTGGCGGAGCAGAGCAGCAGCGTGTCGATAAACACGGAGAGCATCTGCACGAGGCCCTGCTTGGCGGGGTGGGAGACGTCCGCCGCGGCGGCGGCGTTCGGCGCGGAGCCGATACCGGCTTCATTGGAGTACAGGCCGCGCTTGAAGCCGTACATCAGGCACGAGCCCATGAAGCCGCCGAAGATCGCCTTGAAGTCGAACGCGTTGGAGAAGATCAGACCGAACATCGGCCCGATGTTTTTGGCGTTGAGCACCAGCGCGACAAGGGACATGAGCACGTACAAAACGCCCATGATGGGGACCAGCGCGCCCGTGACCTTCACGAGGCGCTTGCCGCCGCCGAGCATGGTGTAGAGGAACATGAGCGCGATGACCGCGCCGATGATGGCGGCGACCAGCTTCGGATTCGCCTGATAGAATGTGAAGCCGGAGAACGCGCTCTGGAGGTTGTACGCCGCGAGCATGTTGTAGCCGACGGCGTAGGTAATGATCAGCGCCACGACGAACACGATCGCAAGCGGGCGGTTGTGCAGCGCCGCCTCGATGTAGTACGCGGGGCCGCCGTAGGAGCCTCCCTCGGGGTCCTTCTTCTTGTAGACCTGCGCGAGCGTGGACTCGACAAACGCGCTTGCGCCGCCGAGGATCGCCGTGACCCACATCCAGAACACGGCGCCGGGGCCGCCCATACAGATCGCGGTGGAAACGCCGATGATGTTGCCCGTGCCGACGCGGGACGCCGTCGAGATCATCAGCGCGCCGAAGGACGAGATCGCGCCGGCGGTCGCGGGCTTTTCGCCGACGACGCGGATGGATTCACCAAAAAGCCGGAACTGCGGGAATTTGGTGCGAACGGTGAAGTACAATCCGCCGCAGAACAGCAGCAGCGCCAGAGGCCAGCCGGTGAGATAGAGCAGAAAGTTCCAAATCGCCATAAATACACACTCCGCTTTCTTAATACTTGGGTCTGACATACGCTAGATTATACAGGGATTTTGCCGGCTTTTCCACAAACGGGCGCGTTTTCTCACTTTTACACAAATCCCACGCGGCAAATTCGTGGGAAGGGCCAAATCAAGCGCGCTCCGAGTCAAAGATGTGCAGATGCAGCTCGCGCGAGAGGTACTCCAGCGCGTAGCCGCCGCCGATGCTGTTGCCCTTCTCGTCGAGCGAGGGGCCGAAGGTGCCGATGCCCATCCGGTTCTCGACGCTCGCCATGATGCCGCCGCCGACGCCGCTCTTGCACGGGATGCCGATGCGCACGGCGAACTCGCCGGAGCGGTCGTACATGCCGCAGGTGAACATCAGCGTCTTGACCGTGCGCACGGTCTGCGCGCTTAAGAGGCGGATGCCGCTGCGCGGGTCGACGCCGCCGTTGGCGAGGATCAGCCCCAGCCCCGCGAGCGAACGCGCGTTGACGCTCAGCGAGCAGAGCTTGAAGTAGAGGTCGACCGTTTGCAGCACGTCGCCCACGAGCACGCCCTTGCTCTTGAGCAGGTAGCCGATGGCGCGGTTGCGGTCGCCGGTCTCCGCTTCGGAGCGGTACACCGCCTCGTCGAGCGTGACCTCGTCGTCCATGCAGATCGCGCGCACGAAATCGAGCAGCTGCTCGAACGAAAACGTCGGCGCGAGCAGGTTGACGATCTCGATCGCACCGGCGTTGATCATCGGGTTGAAGGGGCGGTTGCTCGCGGTGTCGAGCTTGAGGATGGAGTTGAACGCGTCGCCCGACGGCTCCATCATCACATGGGAGAAGACCTTGTCGAAGCCCTCGTGCTGCAGCGCCGTCGCAAGGCAGACGACCTTGCTGATGCTTTGCATCGTAAAGCGCTGCTCCACGTCGCCGCATTCGATGTCCCGGCCGTCCGGCGTTTTGATGCAAAGCCCCAGATACACGGGGTTTGCCTTGCCGAGCTCCGGAATATAGTCGGCGACCTTGCCCTGAAGCAAAAACTGCCGTCCGTATTCCCAGGCAGCCTTCGCGGTTTCTTGCAGCATCATTGACACCTCCTTGTGTTGCCGCATATCAGTATAGCGGTTTTGCACAGAAAAGTCCAGACGCTTTTTGCCGATTTTGAAATGAATATACAAAAACCGAACGGCGGAGCAGTTCCGCCGTCCGGTCATCCGGTTACGGGATAATATCGAGCATTTCCGCCGTGCGGGGCGTCGTGTAGGGGTTTAAGTACGTGTTGACCATCTCGAGCGTCGCGTCGGGGTCGAGGTACATGTACGGATTGCGCCACGCGGCGGGCAGCATCATCGTGTTGAGCGCGCCCTCCTTGTTCATGTCGAACGAGATCGCCTTTTCGGCGAACCATGCCATATCGCTTGCCGAAAGGTCGGTGTCGACGTGCTCCGTGACGATGTCCAGATAGCTCTTGACCTTCGTGAGGCTGCCCCAGGAGAGCAGCTTCTTCGCGATCGCGGTCAGCATGCCGCGCTGCGTTTCCATGCGTCCGGTGTCGGTGTAGCCGGTGTTGTCGTTGTTGTGGCGGAAGCGGCAGACCTCCAGCGCCTGCTGGCCGCTGAGGTGCTGCATGCCCGGCTCATAGTGGATGTGCAGGTCCTGATAGGGGTCGTCGTAGTTCATGGAGCACGGCACGTCGAAATCAACGCCGCCAAGCTCGTCCACGAGCGCCACAAAGCCCTGCACATTGACCTTGACATAGAAGTCGAGCGGGATGCCGAAGGTGCGCGAAACCTCGTCCTCAAGCTGCTCCATGCCGCCGTTGGCGTAGGCGGCGTTGATCTTTTTGAGGTTGCGTTTGACGTCCACGCAGGTGTCGCGCGGGATCGACGCCATGCTCACGCTCTGCTCGTCCACATCATAGCGGACGATGATCAGGCTGTCGGTGTTGCTGCCGACCTTGTCCATGCCGACGAGCAGGAACGTCCAGCAGTGCTTTTTGCGCACATAGTCCGGATCGCTCTCCGCGGCGGCGGTCTCGCCCGGCTCGCCGCCCATCGCGGGCACGGCGACGTCCGGCTCGGGCACGAGCAGCTTCCACGCCGCGAACAGCCCCGCGAAAACGAGCGCGAGGATCAGCACGACGCGCGCGAAGACCCTGCCGCCCGAGCGTTCCTTTTTGAGTTCACGTTTTCCTCTTGCCATGTAGCTTCATCTCCGTAACTGTTTTGACTGACAATAACTGGAACCATAGCACATTCGACCGCGTTTGACAAGAGAAAGTTCCCATGATTTTAAGAAAATTAATAAAGTTTTATGTTTCTTGATTTTGCGCCGCCCTATTGCTAAAATATAGGGGAAGAAAAAAGACGCAGAGGTGTCCTTCATGCAGATCACGGAACAATGGATACAATCGCATGCGCCGAGCCCCGCGGTCGCGGAGGAGGGGCGCGCGCTCTCCGAGGCGGGGAGCTTCGCCGTGCGCCGGCGCGCGGAGGACGGCAAGACCTACTGGGCGGCGTGCGCGGGCAGCGCGCGCAACCCGTACTACGTTTCGGTGGACTGGACGCTCAGTGAGGACGAACCGGCGTACAGCTGCTCCTGCCCGAGCCGCCACGTCCCCTGCAAACACGTCGTGGGGCTTTTGTATGAGATCATGGCGGGCAAGCCCTTCGAGGCGGGCGAGCTGCCGTCCTACGTCTGGAAGCTGCGGGCAAAGCAGGCGGCGGAGAAGGCGCGGGCGGAGGAGCGTCTGGAGCGGGCGCGCCGCCACAACGCCGTGGCGCGCGAGAAGAAGATCGAGCGCCAGCTCGAAGGCCTGGACAAGGCGGAAAAGCTGACGAACGAACTGCTGCGCGGCGGGATCGACGCGATCTCCACCACACTTCCGGTGCAGTCGCTCGAGCGCCTGGCGGTGGAGCTGGGCAACAGCGACCTTCCCGGCGCGCGGGACATGATCGCGCGCATCGCGCTCATCGAACGCCGCGTCCGGCAGGAGGGGGCTGACGCGCGGCAGGGGCGCGGCGATATGCTGCGCGTGCTGTCCCGGCTGCGCGCGATGATCGCGCGTTCGCGTATCTATCTGAAAGAACAGCTTGCCGCGGGGAGCTATGCGATGGAGGAGCCGATGCTCTATGAGATGCTCGGCGGGGAATGGAACAACGACGAGCTGCGCGCGGTGGGGCTGTGCCGCAAGAACGCGCGGCTCATCCAGCTCTCATTCGACGTCAGCTACGACGAGGCGCGGCGCGCGCACATCGAGCGCGGCTTTTGGGCGGAGCTGACGCGCGGGGAGATCGTGCAGACGGTCAACACCCGCTCGGCGAAGCCGCTCGCGGGCGGCGCGGCGGACGACAGCTGCTTTTCGCTGCTGGACGTGGGCGAGCTTTTTGAAACGCCGATCCTGCCCTGCCGCCGCGTGTGGTGGGACGGCGAGGTGGCGCAGGAGATCGCGCCGGAGGACCTTTCCGCGCTGCGCGAGCGCGCGATAAGCGTCGCGGAGGCGGCGCGCGCCGTGGCGCAGCAGCTGCGCGAGCCGCTGCTGCCGGACTGCGTGCCCGTGCTCGTGCGCGTGGGGCGCGTGGGGCATGTGGGCGAGCTGCCGGTCCTGGAGGACGCGGTCGGCGAACGGCTCGCTTTGCGCGACCGGCGCGCCGACGGCGCGGAGCGCGCGTCGGTGTTCCGCCTCGGAGAGCTGCCGGAGCCGCCGGCGGAGGGCGACGCGCTCTTCGGGCTTGCCTTTTACGACGAAACGGACGGGAGGTACTGCCTCCAGCCCTACAGCCTGATTCGGGCGGATACGATCGTCCGCCTGCAATTCTGACGGGAGAGGGACAGATGGACCTGCAGATACTCTATGATCTCAAAGACTGCCTCGAGGACGCGGCGGGCGCGGGAACGGACGCGGTCACGGACGATTTCCGGCTCAAAAGCGCCGTTGAGCGCTTTGCCTCGCTTGCGTCCGGCGGCGGCCTGTTCGCCCAGGTCTACCGCGAGGCGTGCGCGCTTTTGACCGCGCCGCCCGAGGACCGGCCCGCGCGCCTGCTCGACGCGCTCGACGCGGTGGCGGAGGCGGTGCGCGAATACGGCGCGACGGGCGTTCCCGGGGAGCTCGCGCCGCTCCCGCCCGGAGGCGGCGGCTATGTCCGCGCGGCGTACAGCGAGCTGAAGGAGACGATCGCCGCGCTCGACGCCGCGGGCAGCGCGCGCATCATACTGCTGCGCGAGCAGTGGACGGCGCACCCGGAGTTTTTCGGCGACCCGCGCGTGATGCCGCATGTGGTCGGCGCGCTGGGCGACACGCACGAGGAGATGGAGGAGCTGCTCGCCGCCTTTCTGACGAAGCGCGGCAAGCGCGCCGTGCCGTATTTGAAGGAGGGTTTCGATCCCGCCGGCGCGGACGGCAAGCGCGAGATGGAGCGGCGCGTGTACTGGGTCGCGCGCCTTGCCGGCGCGGACGAGAACGACTGGCTCCTCTCCGTGCTGCCCGAGAGCCGCGGCGCGGTGCGCGAGACGGTCATCGCCGCGCTCGGCGTTTCGCAGGACAACGCGGCGCTGCTGCGCGGGCTTTACGAGAGCGAAACCGGGAAATCCCGCGACGCGGCGCTGCGCGCACTTGCGTGCATGGACGATCCCGAGAGCCGGACGCTCTGGGCGGAGGAGCTGGAGCGCCGCCCGGACTGCCCGCCGTTCCTGGAGGGCGTGGACTCGGCGCTCGCCGCCGATATGGCGGCGCAGGCGCTGCACAGCGCGTATGACGAGGCGCTCGGGCGCGGGAAGAACGATTTGAGCCAGTCGGAGCTTTTGACGCTCGCGCACGCGGTCTACGCCGCCTACGGCAAGTATTCCGACGCCATGCGCGAGGAATGGCTCTGGTGCGCCGGGCACATGGCGGAATTCGACAAGCTCCGCCCGGGCTGGAACGTGCGCCACTGGGATATGTCGGGCGCGGAGCTGCTGGAAAAGTGCCTGATGGAGACCGTGCTGTGGAACCCGTGCGAGAACGTCTGCGCGCTCGCGCAGGACCTCGGCGCGAAGTACCCGAACTGGTTTTTGGGCGCGGCGGTGCTCGCCGACCTGCTCGCGCATCCGGCCGAGGCGTTCGACCGCTACGGGAAGTACATCGTCAAAAACGGGCTTCTCCGGCGCGAAAACGCCTCCGAGCGCGCCAACCGCATCCAGATCATGCACGCGCTCGCCGCCGTGCGCATCGACCGCGAAAACGGCCGCCACATCCCGTTCACGCGCAAGGACGCGCTCAACGGCACCTCGGCGGGGATGCGCTACCGCCTGAAGGAATTCGACCCGCGCTGGGCGGAGACGCTCGGCGACGCGAAGGTCAACCGCGACGGCGCGGTGTTCGACGTGCAGGGCGCGTGGACGATGACAAAAATGATGTTCCAGATGGAATGGATCGAATGAAAGATCACCCGCCTCAGCACGAGGCGGGTGATTTTTGCAATACGACGATCCGATCGCCTTTTCGATTTTGCTCCCGGAGGACGAGCGAATACCCGCCGCCGCCAGCGCCGCGGCCTTCGGCGAGAGGTCGAACGCCGACACATCGAAGCCGCCCGACGCGAGCGCGAGCGTGTGCGCGCCAAAGCCGCACGCCGCGTCGCACACCGTTTTGACGCCGCGGCTTTTCAAAAGCTCCGCTTCCGCGCTGCGCGAACGGTTCCAGCCGTCCAGCCAGCGCAAAAGCGCGTCCGCGTCCTCCTCGTTCCAGCACTGTTCCCAATAGGCGAAATAATCGCGCTCCGCGTGCATGGCGTTCATTCCGCGATCTTGACGTCCAGCCCGAACTCGCTGGGCAGAAAGCGCGGGCAGGTGCTCTCCGAGATCATGATGACCGACGCGGCGAGGTGCGTGCCGATCTTGACCGCCTCGCGCAGCGTTTTGCCGTAGGTCAGCCCGATCGCGACGCCCGCACAGAACGCGTCGCCCGCGCCGCTGGTGTCGCGCACGGCGACCGTTTCGGGCGGATAGTAGCCGCGCTCGCCGTTCTGGCTGGCGTAGACCGCGCCGCGGCTGCCCATCGTGACGACCATCGCGGGGATCTGCGCCTTGGCGATGCGCTGGGCGAGCTCGTCGGTCAGCGCCTCGGGCGAGAGCTGCGTGAAGTCGTCGACGAACAGAATGCCCGCCTCGCACACGTTGCAAACGAAGCAGTCGATGGACTGCAAAAAGTCGCGCCGCTGCGATGCGATCGCCATGTTGGACACGACGCCGTAGACCTTGACGTGGTATTTTTCGGCATAGTGCAGGATGCGCTTGATGATCTCCTTGTCCATGTCGACCTCGACGACGATGCTGTCCGCGTCGCGGAAGATCTCGTCGCCCTTCTCGTCGAGCAGACCGATGAGCGCGTCCATGTTCGGGCGCTTGGAAATCGAGCCGGCGAGGTCGCCGGTATTGTCGAACACCGCGAGCCACAGCCCCATGCCGTCGGGCCGGGTGAGCACGTAGTCGGTGTTGACCTTGTGGTTTTGCAGCTTGTGCAGCACCTCCGCGCCGGAAGCGGTGTCGTCGACCATGCTGACGAATTTCGGGCGCAGCTCGACGTTGGCGATGTCCTCCGCCACGTTGCGCCCCACGCCGCCGTGTACCGTTTCGACCCGCCCGGCGTTGCGCCCGACGGGGTTGTACACGTCGTCGGGGAAACCCTTGATGTCCACAAAAACCGCGCCCACTACCACGATCGCCATAAGCCGCGCCCTCCTGATCAGATAAAGTATTCCCTTTATACCACATTTCGACGCGTTTCGCAACGAAAAAACGACGCCTTTCGACGTCGTTTTCCTTTATAACCGAGTCTACAACTGCATACCGAGGATCAACAAGAGGCGGCAGTACAGCCGCCTCTTGTTTTATGCAAACTTTCGGACGCTGATATACCCGTCAATGTCGAACGCTTCCAGGGTGCTGTCTTTGCGCAGGTAGAGCGGGTGATGCGGGTGTCCCGCTTTGGAGCGCTGCCCGGCGCAAAACCACCTCGCTCTCCTCCTCTTTCCCAGCTCGACCATATCGCGCACGCAGTCGGAAAGATAGCCGCGCTTTTCAATGACAGCACCCCACGCGGCCCAAACCGCCGGCTGTTCCTGCGCGGATAAAGAGAGCGCGTAATCGAACGCTTTCATGTTTTCCCTGTGCAGCGTCTGATTGCACGTTTTCTCCATATCGTCCGGTCTCGTCGCGCGCTGGGCATAGACGTTGAACATCAGGAAGCTGTCATAACCGTTGTACAGCGCAATGCGCTCCACGGATTTCAGTGTGTTGTCCAGTGCGTCCGGCGCAGCGGTCGACGGGTTGATGCCCACGCAGATCAGCGGATTTTGTCCGCGCGTTCCGAGGATATACCGATATTCCGCGTATTGATTCGGAACGTACAGCCAGCGCCGGACGTCATAGCGATCATTGGGCAGCAAGGCGTCCTTCAGCGCCGTTTCAAAATCCGGCAGGCAAAGCTCCGCCGTTTCACAGGATGGTATGTGCATCGTATCCTCGTCAATTTCAAAAATCGTTCTACGCTCTTCCTCGCCTTTGAGGGGCATCCCTACAAGGTGCTGGACAACGAGGAAATGGACGCTCTCACCAAGAGTGTCCGCATTTACGGCGTCCTATCGCCGCTGATCGTCCGCCCGTTGGAGGGCACGACCGATGAATATGAGGTAATCTCCGGGCATCGGAGACTCCACGCCGCACAGAAGGCAGGGATGGATACCGTCCCCGCCTTTATTCATGCCGTGGACCGCGACAGGCAGCCATCGAGCTGGTGGACAGCAACCTCCACCGCGAGCACATCCTGCCGAGCGAAAAGGCGTTTGCTTACAAGTTGAAGATGGAGGCCATGAAGCACCAGGGCAGAACTTCGGGCCAACTCGGTCCGAAGTTGACCGCCGAAGCCATTGCCGACGGCGAGAGCGGCATCGACGCGATCATGGCGGAGGAAAAGCCGAACCAACGCGAGCGGCTCTCGCTGCCGATGGACCGGCTGCGTCCGTATTTCCCGGACGATTACACGCCGAAGAAGATGCAATCTGAGATCATGGGCATGGTGCGGGAGAACTTCCGCCCTCAGAAGAAGCCCCATGACCGTGGCGATGCGAGATAAGGAGGGCCGCGATGGATGATAAGAAATATTGTTCGCTGAGCGACCTTGTCACAGTGAAGCGCAAAACGCCCTCTTACGCTTCCGCGAGAACGGTCTCCACCTTTTTCAGCAGCTCCGCCTCGCTCACGCTCTTGAGGAGATACCCCGCCGGGTGCAGCTCCATCACGCTGCGGATGCTTGCCTCGTCGTTCTTGCCCGTGAGGAACACAACGGGAAGGTCCTTGCCCTGGGGCAGAGAACGGATCATCTCCATCACCTGCGGTCCCGATACGATCGGCATTTCGTAGTCCAGCAGCACCAGATCGCAGTCCTGCGCCGAGAGCACGGCGATGGCCTGCGGGCCGCCGTTCGCCATGGACACGTCGTATTTCCCCTTGAGCATTTCGCGCACCAACTGGCGCTGGCGCACGTCGTCGTCCACGATCAGAACGCGCTTTTTCCGGTTCGCGCTGCTCGGGCCGTCGAGCACGCACTTCAAAAAGAGCTCCATGTTCAGCGGACGCTCGAAAAAGCCCGCGACGTGCGTGGTGGTAAAGTCGCCCAGAAAGATATTGTACTGCTCCTGCGAGCCGACGCAGACCACCTTTTTCCTGTATTTCGTGCAGAGCTCATCCAGCGTGAAATGCAGCTCCGAAAGTTCGCTCACGTCGTCGTCCATATAATAGATGACGGCACAGTGCTCTTCCTCCGAATGCTCGATCAGCTGCTCGACGTTATAGACATAATAGGGCTCCAGCCCCTCCTTCTTGAGTTTGGTCATCAGGCCGTTCGTGATCAGTGTCTCCTTCGTGCAGATGAACATGACTCTTGTTGTTTCCATGTTGCGTTCCTCCCTCGTTTTATTATAGCTGCATTATTATATTTACTGCTTACACAGCGCGGCGACGCGCTCCCAGTCCAATTCCATCATCGCGTTTCGGATCTCCTCGACGCGCTTTTCGTCCTCCGGAGGCAGGCGGTATGCCTTGAGCGAATCGAGCGCGGTTTCCGTCATGTCGTAATCCTTCATGGCGGCGCACTCGGCAACGGCGCTGTAGGTGGAAGCCAGCGTCCCCTCGTCGATGAGCGCTCGGGTATCCTCCTCATCGCTTTCAAAAAGCGGCTTGAGCCTTTCGATGTAACTGCGGTACAGCTCCAGCAGCTCCGGCGTCTTTTCCCCGATCCGCGCGGCGTCCTCTGCTTTGCCCGCTTCCTCCAGCGCCCGCGCGCGCTCGGAAAGCTCCTTCGCGCCGATCGTCCGCGCCGCGCTCTTGAGCGCGTGTACCTTGATGGTATAGTTCTTGAGGTCGCCGTCGTGCCAGAGCCCCTCGATCTCCCCGGCGTCCGGCTCGATCTTCTTATAGAACAGCTCCATCGCGGCGCGGAGGATCTCTATCTTGCCGCAGTTTTTCATCGCCTCGCCGGGGTCGATGCCGTCAACGCCGCAGAGCCACGCCTCCGCGCCCTCCGGCTGCGTCTCTGCGTCCTCCGGCCCCGCCGGGAGCGCGGCGGGCGCGTCCTCGCGCCGCGTGTTTTTCGCTTCCTTGCGCTCCTCGGGGATCAGCGCGTCGAGGTTGTAGCCGCGCTCGCCCTTGTCGATGAACAAAAGGCCGAACGTACCGGGGCCGCAGTTCGCGGAGATCGCGGCGGACGCGTGCTGGAAGACGACGCGCTTGAACGCGGCGCGGTCATGGATGCGCTCTGCGATCCAGTTGAGGTCCTCCTCGGGAATATCCGCGTAGGTGACGAACAGAAGGTCGGTATCCGGGTTTGCCGGCATTCTGAACGCGCTTTGAATGTATCGGTCATAGCAGCGGCGGGTCTTACCCATCCAAACGCCGCCGAGCCCCGATTTATCGTTTTTGATCTTGAGGCAGGGGCGCAGCTCCAGTGCTCTGGCGAAGCCGCTGACGGTCCTGCTGACGCGCCCGGCGCGCGCCATGTAATCCGTGGTGTTGATGATGAAGCTGCAATGGATGCGCTTTTTCACGCGCTCCAGCTCCTCCACGATCTCCCCGACGCCGCGGTTTTGCTTCGCCATTCTGCACGCGACCAGCACCAGAAGCCCCGTCGCGCTGGAGAGGCACTCGGAGTTGACGACCGTGACGTTTTCAAACGACTTTGCCGCCTCGGCCGCACGCTCGTATTCCTCGCTCATGCTTGTGGTCAGCGCGATGTGGATGACCTGATGCGCGCGCTTGAGCGCGGCGCCAAAGAAAGCGGCAAAGTCCGACGCCTCGGGCGGCGAGGACGTCGCCTCGCCTCTCTCCGCGCTGATATAGCGGATCAGCTCGTCGCCGCCGATGTCCACGCCGTCCTTGAACACGCCCTTGTCGGTGCGGACGGTAAAGGGGATCACGTTGAGATCGAGCTGGCGGACCGCGGCGTCGGGCAGGTCGCTCATGCTGCTGGTGGTGATGAGCACGGGCAGCTTTCGGCTGTAGCCCTTGGCGGTGTTCATCTCCTCGCCGGTCATGTCGCTGCTCTCGGTGCGCAGCACCTTTTCCTCCGGCAGATGCTTTAAGAGCATATCCTCCAACTGCCGCCCGGATACGGGCTTGACCAGATACCCGTCAAAGCCCGCGTTGTTGTAAAGCTCGCGGTTCTCGCCGCCCGCGTTCGCGGTCAGTACGATGACGGGGATGTTCCCGTTGAGCCCGCCCGTTTGGCTTCTGATCTTTTCCAGGCACTCAATGCCGTCCATCTCCGGCATCAGATGATCCATAAGGATCACGTCGTAGCCGGTCTGGAGGGTCTTTTCGAGCGCCTGCGCGCCGCTTTGCGCGGTGTCGATCGTCATTTCGGTATCGTCGAGGAGCTTTTTTTCGACCTCCAGATTCATCTCATTGTCGTCGACAATGAGGATCTTCGCCTCCGGCGCGCTGAACCGGCGCTCGTGCTTCTGGCGCGCGGACTCGCCTCCGCCGCCGGTGATGCTGATATCGCCGACGCCCTTTTCGTCGACGACGCTCTGCTCCAAATTCACGGTGAAGGTCGAGCCCTGCGTATAGACGCTGTTCACGGTGACCGTTCCGTTCATCAGCTCCACGAGCTGCTTGACGATGGAAAGCCCCAGGCCCGTGCCCTCGATGCGCCGGTTCTTCTCCTGATCCACGCGCTTGAAGGCGTCAAAGAGGTAGGGGATCGCCTCCTGCTTGATACCCATGCCCGTGTCCGAGACAGATATCTTGAGCAGCACGCGGTCGTCTCCCGCTCCCTCGCTCTCAATGTAAAGCCCGACCGTGCCCTCCTGCGTGTATTTTACGGCATTGTTGAGCAGATTGACGAGGATCTGCTTGATGCGCACCTCGTCGCCGAACAGCACGGCGGGGACGTGCGGGTCGATATCGACGGTAAACTTGAGCCCCTTTTCATTCGCGCGCAGCCAGATCATGTTCACGATCTCGGAGATCATGTCGCTCACGCGGTACTCCACGGGAACGATGTCCATGCTGCCCGCCTCGATCTTGGAAAAGTCGAGGATGTCGTTGATGAGCGCAAGGAGCATCTTGCCCGCGCCCTGGATGTTCCGCGCGTCCCGCGCGACCTCGTCCGAGGTGTCCTCCTGGCGCAAAATGAGCTCGTTGAGTCCGAGGATGGAGTTGATGGGCGTTCGGATCTCATGGCTCATGCTGGAAAAGAAACGGTTTTGGGAACGGTTCAGCTCCTCCAGCTCCGCGCTTTTCTCCCTGGCAGTCTCATTCTCTTTTGCGTATAACTTGGTATGGAAGGTCAGCAGCACATAGATCACAATGTGTACGATCAGCAGTCCCGAAAGGGAGTCGATATAGACGCCTTCCTTTGTAAATTCCGTGATTAAATCAGGGTGATTGTACCCCACGATCCAGCAGGCGATCATTGTGACGGAGAACGCCACGTTCATAACGATCTGGATCTTGCCCTCAAGAACCATATTGATGTAGATCCCGCCGAGAAGCATCGACACGGGTACGCCGCCGTATACGCCGCCGTTTGTAAAAAACATCAGCGGAAGAAACCCAAATATCAGGATGACCGAAATCACGATTTTTGCGCTTCTGATCTTACTTCTTTTGATCGAATACAGTACATACAGGGCAAATACCATTGCACCGGCAAAGGTGGAAAGCGTTGAAGACAGCGGCTCGTGTATGAGCAGCCCCAGAGGAATCGCAGCAAATAGCAGCTCGCAAATGAGCATAACGGAGAATATGACAAATGCTCTGTCTTCTATATTGGTTGCCGAATCATATATGTATTCCTTCAGGGCGGCAATTTTTTCCTTGATCCTCATTGCTCACGCCCCCTCTCGTAACGAACCGACCCCTCGCTCAGCACC
>SVKM01000039.1 GCA_015068465.1 Oscillospiraceae bacterium
AACGGTCGGCTGGGCGGTGGTCTCGGCGGTGGACAAGGAAACAACCGAACAGCCGGAGCGGCAGCTGCTCGACGAATACGACCGGATCAACGCCTCCGCGAACGCGGCGTTCCACGACGGCGGCGAGCGGACGATACGCACGGTGATCGTGCTGGTCGCGGCGGCGTTCCTGCTTGCCGCCTGCGCGGCGGTCTTCGCGGCGCGGCGGATGGTGCGCCCCATTGAGGAGATGACGCGCAGCATCGTGCTGGGCAGCCAGACCGGTCAGATGTTCGAGATGAAGGACTGCTACCGGACGAACGACGAGATCGAGGTGCTGGCGGCGTCGTTTGAGGACCTTTCCAAAAAGACAAAAAAGTACATCGAGGACATCACGCAGATCACGAGGGAAAAAGAGCGCGTCAGCACGGAGCTGCACATGGCGGAGCTGATCCAGCAGAGCATGCTGCCGCATACGTTCCCGCCGTTCCCGGACCGCCACGAGTTCGACATTTACGCGAGCATGGACCCCGCGCGGGAGGTCGGCGGCGATTTCTACGATTTCTTCTTTATCGACGAGGATCACCTGTGCATGGTGATCGCGGACGTGTCGGGCAAGGGCGTGCCCGCGGCGCTGTTTATGATGATCTCCAAGACCATTTTGCAAAGCTGCGCCATGCTCGGCAGGTCCGTGAGCGAGATTTTGAACAAGACCAACGAGGCGCTGTGCTCGAACAACCAGGTGGAGATGTTCGTGACGGTCTGGCTGGGCGTGCTGGAGATCTCCACCGGAAAGCTGACGGCGGCGAACGCGGGGCATGAGTACCCGGCGATCCGGCGCGCCGACGGCAGCTTTGAGCTGCTTCGGGACAAGCACGGTCTGGTCATCGGCGCGATGGACGGCCTGCGGTACGATGAGTACGAGCTCCGGCTCCAACCCGGCGACAAGCTGTTCGTCTACACCGACGGCGTGCCGGAGGCGACGGACGCCGAAAACAGGATGTTCGGCACGGAGCGGATGCTCGAGGCGCTCAACGAACAGGGCGGCGCGAAACCGGAGCAACTCCTTGAAAACGTGCGCCGCGCCGTGGACGGCTTCGTGAAGGACGCCGAGCAGTTCGACGATCTGACGATGATGTGTCTGGAATACAGAGGATGAGCGCGCGAAAAAAAGATCGCACTTTGCGCCAAATATCGTACGATAGGACGATGCGCGGCGCGGAAAAATGTGATATCATGTTCCATCATACATGGAGGAAAACAAGATGATGAAGAAACTGACATCCCTTTGCCTGCTTGCGGCGCTGCTCGCGTCGCTGCTTGTCGGCTGCGGAGAAACGGGGGACGTTCCCGCACCGGAGCCCTCGGGCGCGCCCACCGTGACGCAGCCGGCTTCGCCGGAGCCGGAGCCCGCCGCGGCTCCCGAGCCGTCCATGGTGCCGGACCCGGAGATGGAAAAGAAGTATCAGGAGGCGATAGACGCCTATGCGGCGGTGCTGGACCAGAGCTGCGACGTCGTCTACAACGGCGTCAACGCGGAGAACGACTATCCGTTCGTTCCCGCCGGCGTGATGGAGGTTTCGTCGATGCCGCGCGCCGAGCTGCTTCAATACCTGGGCTACGCGTATGAGGACCTCAACGGAGATGGAATCCCCGAGCTGCTCATCGGCACCATTCCGGACGATACCGCCGCGCAGCCGCAGGAGCAGTTTTTCTTCGGCGGCTATACCTGCAAGGACGGCGAGCTGGTCTGGTTCCTGGAGGGCTGGGCACGCAACGTCTATGAATGGCTGGGCGACGGGCGATTTTACAACTTCGGCTCGGGCGGCGCGGCGTACAGCGCCTTCGGAACGTTCCGGCTCTCCGAGGACAGCACGGCGCTTGAATGCGAGGACTGGTATTTCACCGACCTGAAGAACGAGAACGACGCGGACGTCACCTATTACCACAACACCACGGGCGTGTGGGACAAGGCGCAGGCGGAGGAGATCGACATGACCTCCGACGCGTTCTGGGCGCTTTCCAACGAATACGCCGCCGCGCGCCGGACGATGAAGCTGACGCCGTTCGCTGATTACGAGTATACGGGGTTCATCGCGCAGCCGCTCGACTGCAAGGTTCGCGTGGACTATTTTGACGATGTGTGGTATCAGGGCTATTACGACGACGCCTCCGCGTACATGCCCGACGGAGAGTATGAAACCAAGGTCCTGTTCCAGTCCGAGGAGGGCGCGCCGGACTTCAAGCTGCTCGCGCTGACGCTGCGTGACGTGGACGCGGAGGGGAAGGCGACGTTCGACGTCGAGACGGTGTTCAACATCCCGAGCCTGCGCTCCGGCATCCCGCTCGCCGTTCCGATGAGCTTCCCCGGCGACATTCCGAGCAACGGCTTTTCCTATACGGACACGGACGGCACGACCAAAACGTATTCCATCGGCGTCAGCGGGCGCGACGGCTCGCTGGTGGTCACGCCGCTGGATTGAGAGAAAACAGCGAAGGGAGAACGGTATGAGGAAAGCAAACTATCTGGCACTGCTCCTGACCCTGGTTCTGGCGCTTGCCGCCTGCGGACAAAAGGCGCCGGAGCCGAAGGCGACGCCGGACGCCGCGGAGAACGCACCCGTCGCGGATGCGCAGCAGGCGCAGACGGAGGAGAAGGACGAGGTCGAGAACAACGGCGGGTATTACGTCCGCGTGAACGACAAGGTCTACTTCCGCCGCTACGGCGCGGACGCGCTGGGCCGGGTGGCGGTGCTCGGCCAGTTCGCGGAGTACTGGAACGTCGATGGCGAGTCGGAGATCGTTTCGCTCGACCTCGCCTCCGGCGAGTTGACCGCGCTGTACACCGAGATGGGCAGCGGACCGCTGTGGTACGGCGACGGCGGCTTCTATCTCAGCGAGAACTACGGCGGCGAGAGCGCCGTGTTCTGGTACGCGCTCGACGGCTCAAAGGCGGAGCGCGTCTGCGCGGGCGTTGTGCTCGGCGTGACGGAGGGCGGCATGCTCGCGGTGGAGCGCGCGGATTACGACATGAAATACCGCACGTTCTATTCGCTCTACGCCGACAAAAAGCCCGTCGCCGAAGCGGAGCTGACGGGGGACTTTTCTACCACCTACGCGGGCGTCACGGATAACGGCTTGTTTCTGGTGAAGACGACGAACACCGAGGACGATCCGCCCGTGACGGAAAGCTCGCTGCTGCAGATCACGCCGAAGGGAGAGGTGCTCGACCTCGGCGCGCTGCCGGAGCTGGAAAATTACGGCTTCTTCGACGTTCAGGTCGACCGCTTCCTCGCCTTTGGCGACAAGGTCGCCGTCGGCGTGGGCTACTACGCGGGCACGGGGCACTTCCTCAACGACATGGCGTTTGCCGAGGCGACCGCCTCCCGGGAGGGCAGCGTCCGGGAGCTGACGGTGGACGTCGAAACGGAGTACGAGGGCGACATGCCGCGCCTCACGCTCGACGAAAGCGGCGCGCTTTCGATGGCGGCGGTGCTTCCGGGGGAACTGCGCATCGACTATGAAGACGGCTCGCTCGACGTCTATGAAGACGGCGCGTGGCGCACGCTTGCCGAGGGCGTCTGCCCGCAGCGCGCGGAGGGCTGCGGCTATCGCAGGATCGAGCAGCACATGGACTACGTCGGGGGAACGGCGTATGTGACGCTTGCCTGCACCCATTCCCTGCCGCAGGACGACATCGGCTGGCGCGAGGCGTCCGCGCTTCTTGACATGCTCTACCTTGCAGTCGGCGACGGCGGCGAAGTGAAGGAGCTCGATTGTGTCGACCACAACGCGGAACTCTACGGCGACGTGTGGTTCATCGAGGGCGAGAGCATGGCGCTGTGGCGCCAGCGCCGCACCACGCAGGAGGAATACTATGTTCCCGAGTACGCCTACGCCATCCCCATCGCGGAGGACGCGGACTGGATGGGCGGCTGGGAGGCTGTCTTTGACGGCACCGGGCTGCTCGACTATGACTACGGCGAGGGCGAGGCCGACTATTACGGCTATCCCGTGCCGGACACCGAGCCGGCGGGCCAGCTCTGCCTGAAGCTCGACCGCGACGGCGCGATCACATGGCTTGCGAACAAGGGCGAGGACGCGGTGCTTGCCATCGACTTCGACGTGCCCGAGAGCGAGCTTTCGGGCGCCGCGGCGAAGTTGGACCTCCAGCGCCGGAACGGCGACGAGGACACCTACTGGTTCTGGGCGAGGCTGCGCGTGCTCGAGGACGGCACCCGCGTCCGCGTGGAGCGCGTGCCGGGCGACGAGGACACGAGCGATACGGTGGAAATGGCGATCGAGGAGGGGGCGTTTATCCCCGGCGAAACGGTCTATGACGCCGTTTTGAACTGCTGCGACTTCGTCGCGCTGCGCACCTCGCTGCCGTGGCATCCCGAGCTGCGCGTTTCCGTGAGCAGGAACGGCGGCTGGGGCGAATACGTCTTCGGCGAGGACAACTGGATGCACCTTGAGACCGAGGAGAGCATCCACCCCGAGATGACGCTCGCGGCGCTGCCGCTGCCCGACCCTACGGACAACGAAAATGGCGGTATGCTGAATTCTCTGACCGGCACGTGGCTCTACCGCGACGCGCAGACCGGCGCGGTCGCCGGCACGCTCTGTATTTCTGAGGACGGCACGGCGCTCGTCAACACCGACGAGGACTGCTGGGAGCTCAAATGGGCGCTCGACCGGCTCTATGCCGAAACGTACCAGTCGCCAGACCTTCTGTGCCTGAGCACGGAGCAGCCCATCGGCGAAGGCGGGATTGTCTTCAACGGCTCCGCGGGCGATTATCTCATTGAGCTCGACCGCACGGACGGCGAGGAGGTCCTGCACCTTGTTCAGGCGAACAACGGCGAGGGCGTGCTCTCGTATCTGTTCACGGGCAAATCGCCGGAGGAATGGGAGTACGACTTCGTGTTCACGCGCGCGCGGGGCGCCGGCTCTGCGGCGCTGGGCCGCCGCGGCACGAGCTTCCCGGCGGTGGCGGTGCGCTATGACAGCGACAGCGGTACGCTGTGGCTGCGCGACGCGGAGGTCGTGGACAGCTATGAGGACGGAAGCACCGTCTGGCGTGCCAGTCACTATACGGCGTGCGTCGCCTACCCGGTCACGGAGCAGGCGGCGGGCATGCTCGCCTCGGAACGCCGCGACGATACCTACCCGTTCCACGTCGCGCGCTACACGGTGGATCAGAACGGCGTGGTCACAGGGGTTGCGGCGCTCGACGCCGATTAAAAAAACATAAACAAAGAGGGAAAGACATGAGTATTTTAATCAGTATTATCATCGGCGGTGTGTCGGGCTGGCTCGCGGGAAAGCTGATGAACAGCAAATTTTCTCTGCTCGGCAACATTATCATCGGACTTGTCGGCGGACTTGTCGGCGGTATCCTGCTCGGCGCCATCGGCCTTCACGGCTCCGGACTGCTCGGCAACATTATCGTCGGCGTCGTCGGTGCGTGCGCGCTGATCGCGCTCGGCAGGGCGATCAAAAAGTGAGAAAAGCAAAGACCCCCGAAGCGATTGCTTCGGGGGTCTTGCTTTTTCCGGCGTTCAACGGCTGCCGCCTCGGCTGAAAAGACGCATCACAAGCGTCCTTTGCGCTCGCAGCGCGCCCTTCGGGCAGAACTCCTGGCAGCAGAAGCAGTGGATGCAGACGGAACGGTCGATCGCGGAGCGCGCCTTTTTCATCGTGATCGCCCCGGCGGGGCATATCCCGGCGCATTTTCCGCAGCCGACGCATCGGGAGGGTTCCAGCTTCGGATAGGGCGTCATGATCCGCCCCGCGACGAGGTCCGCGAGCTTTCCCACGGCGCCGTCGCCGAGCACGTGGAAAAAGACGCTGGACTGCGCCGGCACTGTTTTGAAGTCCGGCACGGCGAAGCGGGAAACGTCCCCGGAAACGCGGATCGCGCTCAGGTCCTCCGGGAGAAGCCTGCGTCCGATCGCCGCGCGTATCGTCGGAATGTCCGCGGGCGCGACGCCGATCAGCCGCGCCGCCACCGCGTCCAGCATATGGCCGTTCCGGCTCGCGAGCAGGCAGCCGATCGGGCGGGGCGCGCCCTGCGTCGGGCCGTTGCCCTCCATGCCGACGATCGCGTCGCAGACGCACAGCCGGGGCTTGGAATATTCGTACAGATCGACCAGCACGTTGGCGAAGTCCTCTGCGCGCGGGAATTTGTAGTGGTACTCCGGCTTGTCCGCGCCGGGGATGGAGCCGAAGAAATTCTTGACGGCGCACGTCAGGCCCATCATGCTGTGCGTTTTCAGCTTGCACAGGTCGACGATCGCGTCCGCCTTGGCAAGGTACGCGGTATAGGTGAAGCGCTTTGCGCGGACGGCGTCGGGATCCTCGACCTCCGCAACGGAAAAGTCGCTGTTCAGCTCCGCGCCGAAGCGCTCCGCCTGCCGCATGCCGCAGACGTCGTACACCACGCGCAGGTATGCCGCCGAGTAAACGCCGCCCGGCCCGTCGCCGATCACGACCGACGCGCCGCGCTCGCGCAGGATGCGCACGAGCGCGCAGACGACCGCCGGATGCACCGTCGCCGCGGCGTCCGGCTTCATCGCGGTCACCAGATTGACCTTGACCGCGACGCGCATCCCGGGCCTGACGAAATCCAGACCGCCAATCTCTTCGAGCGCGGCGCGGAGCGCCGATTCCACCCGGCTGTCGTCGTAATCGGCGCAGGGCGCCAGCGCGACGTCGTATTCCATAGGCGTTCTCCTTCGTTCGGCGGTCAGATAAACGGGTTGAAGTAGCGCGAGCCGCGCAGCGCGGTGCTCAGGATCGAAACGGCGAGCAGCAGCGCGCACAGCGCCATGCAGAGGATATCCGCCGCGCGGAAGGCGCGCCCGCGATACCAGGTGCGCGTTTTGCCCTTGCCGAAGCCGCGCAGCTCCATCGCGTTGGAGATGACCTCGATGCGGTCCATGCTCGAGAGGATGAGCGGGATGAGGATCGCGCTTGCCGCCTTGAGGCGTTTCACCAGGGATTCCTTCTTGCTCATTTCGATGCCGCGCGCCTGCTGCGACTGCGAGATGTCGTGGTACGAGCGCTGAATGTCCGGAATGTAGCGCAGCGCCAGCGCCACGGAGTAAGCGACCTTGTAGCTCACGCCGATGCGGTTGAGGGACGCGGCGAACTCGCTGGGGTCGGTGGTGCAGACAAACAGGAGCAGCAGCGGGATCGACGCGAAGTACTTGAGGATCAGGTTGAGGTGGTAGAAAAGCTGCTCCGCCGTCACGGTATACGGCCCCGCGATCGTAAAGAGCAGCGTGCGCGTGCCGTAGACGCTCACGCCGTGCTCGGGCGAGAAGAGATAGACCGTGACGTTGTTGAGCACCATGAAGACGAACGTCACCCAGAACACCGCTTTGACGTCGCGGAACTTTATTTTGGAAACGGCAAACAGCGCCAGCGCCGCGACGGGCATCAGCGCGAGGATGCGCGTGTCGTAGGTCACCATCGCCGCGAGCGACCACAAAAGCAGGCATACGAGCTTCGTCGCGCCGGTGAGCCGGTGGATGGGCGAGGGCCGGTCGATGTAATTGAAAATGTTGATCACGGCTCGCGCACCTCCCGGTCATGGTCGATGAAGCGCTGGACGAAGGCGCGCGGGTCGTCGACGCCGCAGCGCACGGCGAGCGCGTAAAGGCTCGTTTCCCGCAGGTTGGCGCGCGCGACGACGTCGGGGTCGGTGAGGACGTCGGCGGGGCTTGCGTCCGCGATGATCCTTCCGTCCGCGAACACCGCCGCGCGGCGGCAGTATTCGAGCATGAGGTGCATATCGTGCGTGATCATCACGACCGTCACGCCGCGCGCGTTCAACTCGCGCAGGAACTCCATGATCTCGGTGTAGCGGCGGAAATCCTGCCCTGCCGTCGGCTCGTCGAGAATGATCATCTTCGGGTCGAGCGCGAGGATCGAGGCGATGGTCACGCGCTTTTTCTGCCCGAAGCTCAGCGCCGACACCGGCCAGTTCCGAAACGGGTACAGCCCGCAGACGCGCAGCGCGTCCTCCACGCGCCGGCGCTGCACCTCCCCGCTCACGCCGCGCGTGACGAGCCCCAGCGCCACCTCGTCGAAGATCTGCACCTTGGAGATCATCTGGTTGGGGTTCTGCATGACATAGCCGATGCGGTCGGCGCGCTCCTTGATCGAAAGCGCGTCGAGGCTCTGCCCGGCAAAGGTCAGCGTGCCCTCCTGCTGGCGCTCGAAGCCGCAGACCACCTTGGAGAACGTCGACTTTCCCGCGCCGTTGCGCCCCACGATGGCGAGCATCTCGCCCTCGCGCACCGTCAGCGATACGCCGTGCAGCGCCTCAAAGCCGTTGTCGTAGGCAAAGCGGATGTCCTTCGCCTCCAGCAGCACGGGGCGCTCCGGCGCCTTCGGCGCGGCGGGCGTTTCATGGAACCAGCGGCGCACCGCCGCCTTCTGGCCGTCGTCCAGCCGAAGCGATTC
Source organism: Oscillospiraceae bacterium (assembly GCA_015068465.1). Taxonomy (GTDB): domain Bacteria; phylum Bacillota; class Clostridia; order Oscillospirales; family Oscillospiraceae; genus Hominicoprocola. The sequence goes on from SVKM01000039.1 coordinate 8,452, forward strand.
GATATTATGTAAACACATATCGGGGCGCGGCGACACGCCCGCGTGCCGGAGCGCGGTGAGATAGAGCGGCTCGCGGATGCCCTGGGCGCGCAGAAGCTCGGAGGCGAGCAGCTCGTCCGGCGCCGCGTCCGCGACGATGCGTCCGTCCTGCATCAGAATGACGCGGTCGACGTCGCGGTGCAGCGCGTCCTCCAGACGGTGCTCGATGATGACGACCGTCGTGTGCGTCTTTTTCTGGATCTCGTCGATCAGCTCGATCGCCTGCTTGCCGGTCGCGGGGTCGAGGTTCGCCAGCGGCTCGTCGAACAGCAGGATCGGCACGTTGTCCACCATCACGCCCGCGAGCGACACGCGCTGCTTCTGCCCGCCCGAAAGCTCGGTCGGCGCATGGCGCAGATGCGATTTTATGTCAACCAAATCCGCCGCCTCGTCCACGCGCCGGAACAGCTCGCTTTGCGCCACGTTGTCGTTTTCCAGCGCGAAGGCGATGTCCTCCGCCACGGTAAGGCCCACGAACTGCCCGTCGGCGTCCTGCAAAACGGTGCCGACCATCTTTGAAACGTCGAAGAGGCTGAGGTCCTTCGTCTCTTTTCCGAGAATGCGCACGCTTCCGTGCATCTCGCCGTGATAGGAAAACGGGATGAGGCCGTTGAGGCAGTGCGCCAGCGTCGACTTGCCGCAGCCCGACGGGCCGCAGATGAGCACCTTCTCCCCCTCGCGGATCGTGAGGGAGAGCTCGCGGAGCGTCGGCTCCTTCTGCGCGGCGTACTGCCATGTGAAGTTGTCCAGTTCGATGACGGGCTTTTTCACGGGAGGCCTCCTCAAAAAGAATAAGGGCTGACAGAACTGTCAGCCCTTATTATACCGTTTTCAGTCCTCTTTTTCAAGGCTGCCCTTCTGCGGCTTCGCCTTGGCATAGGCGACGCACAGGAGCGTGCCGATGACGGCGGTGGTCACGGCGTTGCCGATGCCCGCCACAAGGCCCTGCGTGAAGAGCTTTTCGACCGGCTCGTTGTAGATCAGGATGTCGAGCACCGGCGCGACGACGCCCCAGCAGATCACGTGGCAGACGACCTGGGTGAGGTTGAAGCGAATGAGCTCCTTCTTGCCGCACACGCCGTCGGCGAGCGCGACCTTGCGCATGCCGACGCCCATCAGGCAGCCGAAGACGGCGGAGGCGATGACCCAGCTCCACCAGATGCCCCAGCCCCAGGACGCGTCGACGAGCGCGTGGCCGATCAGGCCGATGAGCGCGCCGGCGATGGGACCGAACACGGACGCCATGAAGGCGAGCACGCCGTACTGGATGGTGATGCTGGTGTTGGGCACCGGGCTGGGGATGGCGATGAAGCGCCCGCACACGAAGAAGAGCGCCGCGCCGATGCCGATGGCAACGACGGTCTTGACCGAAAGCTTGTTGTTCATGGGGAAACCCTCCTGTTTTCTAAAATACAACGGAGGTAGGATATACCATTTTCGCCCGTTCGTCAAGTCCCGCGCCGGAGCGCAAATCTTTCAAAAAAAATCCGTGACGGAGACGGAAAACTGTATACACGCGCAGGTTTTTTATAGTATAATCGGACATCATGGAGATTGCAACATCGAACGCAAAACAGAATAAAACCTTTTACCGCCAGATCGCGCGCCTGACCGCGCCCATCGTGCTGCAAAACATCCTGAGCGTCGCGGTCAACAGCGCGGACGTCGTCATGCTCAATTTCGTCGGGCAGGCGCACCTTGCCGCCGTCTCGCTCGCAGCGCAGTACGCGAGCATCCTCTTTATGGTCTTCTACGGCCTCGGCACCGGTGCGACGATGCTCTGCGCGCAGTATTACGGCAAGGGCGACCTGCGCGCGATCGACGTGGTCGAGGGCATCGCCCTGCGCTTTTCGCTCGCATCGGGCGCGGCGTTCGCGCTCGCCGCGCTGACGGCGCCGCGGCTGATGATGCGCGTTTTCACGCCGGACGCGGCGCTCATCGACATCGGCGCGCAGTATCTGCGCAACATGGCGCTCGCCTACGTCTGCTGGAGCGCGATCGAGATCTACCTCTCGGTGCTGCGCAGCGTCGGGCGCGTCGGGATCGCGACGGCGCTCAACGTGTTCGCGTTCTCGCTCAACATCGCCCTCAACGCCGTTTTCATCTTCGGGCTTCTCGGCGCGCCGAAGCTCGGCGCCGCGGGCGTGGCGCTGGCGACGTCGCTCTCGCGCCTGACGGAGCTTTTCCTGGTGCTCATCGTCTCCGCGCGCAGCCGCGACGTCAAGCTGCGCGTTTCGCATATGTTCCTGAAAAACGACCTCCTGTTCCATGACTTCCTCCGCATGGCGATGCCCGCGACGGCGAACGACGTGGTCTGGGGGCTCGGATTTTCGATGTACTCGGTCATCATCGGGCAGTTCCTCGGCACCGACATGGTCGCGGCGAACTCGTTCGCCTCGCTCGTGCGCAACTGCGGCTCGGTGTTTGCCTTCGGCATCGCGAGCGGCGGCACGATCCTGCTCGGGCAGCTGCTCGGCGAGGGGCGCATCGACGACGCGGACCGCGCGGCGGGCGAGGTGCTGCGCCTCACCGTGCTCTTCGGCGCGCTCGGCGGGCTTTTGATCTTCCTCGCCTCGCCGTTCGTACTGCGTTTCGCGGACCTCACGGAGACGGGGCGCGGGTATCTGCGCGTGATGCTGTGGATCAACACCTACTACATCATGGGCGGCGCGGTCAACACCACGCTCATCGCCGGCGTGTTCCGCGCCGGCGGCGACAGCCGCTTCGGTTTCCGCTGCGACGCGATCGACATGTGGTGCTACGCGGTGCCGCTGGGCTTTTTCGCCGCCGCCGTGCTGAAGCTGCCGCCGCTGTGGGTGTATTTTCTGCTCTGCACGGACGAATTCGTCAAGTGGCCGTGGGTGTTCCGGCACTACAAGAGCAAAAAGTGGCTGCGCAACATCACGCGCGACGACCTCTTCACCGCCGGGTGAGCATTTGCCGCCGGCGCGTTTGGCAGTTTGCTTTCTTGACAGGGAGGAACGTTCTGTTTATAATTTATAAATGGATATATCTATTTTTTGGAACGCTTGCGGCGGCGCGGCCGCCCGCGCGGAAAGGAGGGGGAGCGCATGACGAGACAGGTGCTGTTTGCCATCCAGTACATCAGCATAGCAGGACTGATCATGGAGAGCTGGTTCGTCTTCCGAAAGTGGCGCAGCGAGATCCATTCCTACATCCTGCTCAGCAGCGTTTCGACGCTGATCAACAACGTCGGCTACCTGATGCAGATGCGCGCCACCTCGCGGGAGGCGTATCTTGCCGCGCTGCAAATGGCGTATCTGGGCAAGGTGTGGATCCCCTTCTCGCTGTTCCTGTTCCTCATGCTGCTGTGCGGGAAAAAGGTCTCCGGCGCGGCCAGGGCGGCGCTCTCCGCCGTCCACGCGGTGACGTTTGCCCTGATGCTGACGGTCGAATACAATACGCTCTACTACCGGGACTGCCATTTCGTGCAGACGGGCATTTTCCCGCAGCTTGCCCACGGCAACGGCGTCTGGCACTATGCCTATGACGCGCTGCTGGCGTATTATATCATCTACGGGCTGCTGCAAATGTTCATTGCGTGGCGCAAAGAGAAGAACCCGCTTTCCAAAAAGCGCCTTTTTATGGTGATCCTCGCCGTTTTGTCGTATTCGGGCTTTTTCGTGCTCTACAAGCTGACGCCCGCGTGGACCTATGACGTTACCTCGCTGGGTTACACGATCGGCACGGTGTTCATGTACATTGCAATCTTCCGCTACGATCTGCTCGACACGGTGACGCTCGCGCGGGATTACGCCATCGACGAGGTTTCGTCGGGCATCATCGCGGTGGACAGCCGGGGCGAGATCGGCTACTACAACAAGCCGGCGCTGGCGCTGTTCCCCTCGCTGGAAACGGACGCGCAGGGCGTTGTGAACACGCTGCGCGCCTCGATCGAGCGCCGCATCCCGCTGCACATCAAGGATCGCGTCTATACGCCGAAGGCGAACGCGCTCAGCCGCGGCGGCGCGGATTCCGGCACGGTCTATGTCGTCGCGGACGACACCGAGCATTTCCGCTATGTCGAAAAGCTGGAGGAGCAGACGCGGCGCGCGGACAGCGCGAGCCGGGCGAAGACCGTCTTTCTCGCCAACATGTCCCACGAGATACGGACGCCCATCAACGTCATCCTCGGCATGGACGAGCTGATCTTGCGCGAGAGCGCCGAAAAGGAGACGCTTACCTACGCCGAGAACATCAACTCGGCGGGGCGGACGCTGCTGTCCATCATCAACGACATCCTCGACCTGAGCAAGATCGAGGAGGGCAAGCTGGAGATACGGCCCACGCAATACGATCTCAACTCGCTCGCGGGCGATCTTGTCAATATGACGCGCGTGCGCGCCGAGGAAAAGGGCCTGCGCCTTGAGGTGATCGTGGACGAGGATATCCCCCACGCGCTCTACGGCGACGAGCTGCGCATCCGCCAATGCGCGATGAACGTGCTGACCAACGCGGTGAAGTACACCGAACGGGGCACGATCACGCTGCGCATCGACTACGAAAAGAGAAACGAGGACATGATCGCGCTGCGCTTCTTTGTCCGCGACACGGGCATCGGCATGAAGCCGGAGGATGTGGAGCGGCTGTTCACGCCCTTTGCGCGCTTTGAAGAGTCGCGCAACCGCAGCATCGAGGGCACGGGCCTCGGCATGAGCATCACCAAGCAGCTGCTTGCGCTCATGGACAGCAAGCTCGAGGTGGAAAGCGTCTACGGCGAGGGCTCGACGTTCTCCTTCTCGGTCGACCAGCAGGTTCTCGCGTGGGAGCCGATCGGCGCCTTCGCCGCCGAGGACGCGGACGCGGCGGTGACGCGCAAGGCGTATCACGCGCTGTTCTGCGCGCCGGACGCGCGCATCCTGGTCGTGGACGACATGCCGGTCAACCTCGCCGTCATCACCGGGCTTTTGAAGCGCACGCGCATTCAGGTCGACACGGCGGAATCCGGCGCGGCGGCGCTGCGCATGGCAAGGCAGCAGCGCTACGACGCGATGTTCATCGACCACATGATGCCGGAGATGGACGGCATCGAAACGCTGCACAAGCTGCGCGCGCTGCCCGGCGTGAAGGACACGCCCTGCGTCGCGCTGACCGCCAACGCGATCTCCGGCGCGCGAGAGATGTATCTCGCGGAGGGCTTTACGGATTATCTGTCCAAGCCGGTGGACGGCGGCAAGCTGGAGGAGCTGCTCTGCCGCTGCCTCCCGCCCGAGAAGCTGCTTGAGCCGGGCGACGAAGCGGAAGCGGCGGAGGCCGCCCTGCCGGAATGGCTGTATGACGTCGACGGCCTGAACGTGGAGGAGGGGCTTGCCCATTGCGGCTCGGCGGAGGCGTATCTGGAAACGCTGACGATCTACGCGCAAAGTGCCGGCGATATCGCGAATGAGCTGCGGCGGCACATCGCCGAAATGGACATCAAGAGCATCACGATCAAGGTCCACGCGCTCAAAAGCACTTCCCGCGCCGTCGGCGTGCTCGCGCTCGGCAACTTTGCCGAACGGATGGAGATCGCCGGCAAGGCGGGCGATACGCGCGCACTGTTCCTGCACCTCGGCGACCTGATCGAGCAGGTGGACGCGATCGGCGCGGCGCTCGCGCCGCTGTGCGGCGGCGAGCGGGAGAAGGACGCCGAAGCGCTGCCGGTCATCAGTGACGAGCGGCTGCGGGAGATATTCGCGTCCGTGCGCAAATATGCGTTGGATTTCGACGACGAGGGCGCCGCCGCCGCGCTGCGCGAGCTGGACGGCTTTGCCATTCCGGAAGCCGAGCGCGAGCACGTGGAAGCGATCCGCCGCATGGTCTCAAACTTCGATTGGGACAGGATCGACGAATTGCTGTGAGCTTACCGGACCGCGCACTGCCTGCCCTCATGGTTGATGGTGTACTCGCCGTCGAGCAGCAGTTCGGAGATCGGCACGATCTCATAGCCCTGCTGCCTGAGGCAGCGCAGAACGCCGGGCAGCGCTTCGGGCGTGTGTTCGCCCGCGTTGTGGAACAGCACGATCGAGCCGCAGCCCACCTTGCCCGTCACGCGCCTGGTGATCTCGGCGGCGGAAATGCCCTTCCAGTCGAGGCTGTCCACGTCCCACTGGATCGGCTCCATGCCCGCCGAGCGGATTGCGGAGATAACGTGGTCGTCGTACTCGCCGAAGGGGCAGCGCATCAGCGTCGGACGGACGCCCGAGAGCGATTCGAGCACGTCGTTGCAGTGGTTGACGTCGGCAACGATCTGGTCGGCGGTGAGCGAATTGTAGTGGTCGTGCTTGCTGGAATGGTTCATCAGCTCGTGCCCGCGCGCGACGATCAGCTTCGCCGTGTCGGGGTACTGCTCCGCCCACGCGCTGACGACGAAAAACGTCGCCTTGACGCCGTATTCGTCGAGCACGTCGAGGATCTTTTCGGTGTTGTCGGCGCCCCACGCGGCGTCGAACGAGATCGCGCACACCTTCTGGTCGCGCTCGACGCAGTAGATCGGCAGCTGGCGCGCCGTGCCGGACGCCATGACCGCCGCCGGCGCGTTGACGGCGGCAAAGATCGCGGCGCTCGCGAGCGCCGCGGCGAGCAGCATGAGGTGTTTTCTGCGCAGAACGAGGAATCGTAACGACATGGCAAAAGCCCTCCCACATAGTCTTTCTCCAAGGCTATGCGGGAGGGCTTGCCCGTTATGTGCGCACCGGGCGGCGAATTGCTGCGGCGTATGGGAATACTCCTTACGTTTCTCTTGCAAAATGAGGAAAAATATAGGAAAATATAAAATGTCGAATTGTAATTGATTGGCGGGAGGACGGCCGACAATGGATAAAAATAAAAACGCACCGTCTGGTGATCGCGTTTGTGACGATCGCGTGCATCGGGCTTACCGCGGAAAGCCTGCTGATGAGCTGGGAGTTTTGGGTGATACCGATTTTCATTCTGGGGATCATAGGCATCTGGGCGCTGCACATCACGCAGCGCGTCGAGGTGCGGTACAGAGAAGTGATCTTCCTCGCCTATTCCATGTTTGCGGCGTTCTTCCACGGCGTGCACGAGACCAGCTTCTTTGACGTCGTCGCCGTGATGCTGCTCATGGTTTTCTCGATGCTGGATCACCTCTATATGCTCGATCTCATTCTGGGGGAGTTTGTGATCGTCATAGGGCTGCAGATATTCCTTGCGGCGCGGCACCGGAGCGTGGAGTTCGACCCGCTCAACATTTCAAGGATCGCGCTGCACATCACCGTCATGGTCTGCGCGTATCTGCTGTGCAGGATTTGGGTCGGCGAACGGCTTCGAACCGCGGAGGCGATCGCGCAGCGGGATCGCGCGATCGAGGATTGCGACAAGGACATGGAGGATTTTCTCTCCAACATCTCACATGAGCTGCGCACGCCGATCAACGTGGTGGGCGGCATGTCCGCGCTGCTGCTCAAGAAGGGCGCGGGCGAGGAGGCGGAGTCCATCCGCGAGGCGGGCATCCGCCTTGCCTATCAGGTCGAGGACATTCAGGACTTCACGGAGGTCAAGCGCGGGCAGATCGTCGTCGAGGAAGAAAACTACATGGCGACGTCTCTGATCCACGACGTTGTGGCGGGCTTCCGGCGCTATGAGAGCGCGGAGAGGCTGGAGCTTGTGGTGGATCTGGACTCGCGCGTGCCGACCATGATGCGCGGGGACGTCCGCAAGCTCCGCAAGATATTCCGGCATCTGGTGGACAACGCCGTCAAGTTCACGCGCTCCGGCGGCATCTACATCCGAATGTACGCCATCCCCAGGGGCTATGGCGTCAATCTGTGCTTTGAACTGACGGACACGGGCTGCGGAATGACGCGCAAGGACGTCGCCGCGGCGGCAAAGGGGCTTTATCAGGCGAACAAAAAGCGCAACCGGAGCACCGGCGGCATCGGTCTGGGCCTTCCGCTGGTCTATGGGCTTGCGCACGCCATGGGCGGCTTCGTCAAGATCGAGAGCGAGCGGGGCAAGGGCACCACGGTTCGCGTCACCATCCCGCAGAAGGTGGCCGACGCGGCGCCGTGCCTTGCGCTCGGGACGGCGTTTCGCGGCGATATCCTGTTCCATGTCCGCTCGGAGAAGTACCGGGTGCCGCAGGTGCGCGAGTTCTATCGCAACATGGCGGTCAACCTCGCGACGGGCCTGGGCTGCCCGCTCTATTCGGCGGAGAGCGTGCAGGAGGTGGAGCGGCTTCTCAAAAAGCTGAACGTGACCTACATCTTCATGGGCGAGGAGGAGTACGAGGCGAACAGCGCGTACTTCGACGAGCTCAGCCGCAGCGGTATCGTTGTGGCGATCTCGGCGCGCGCCGGGTTCCGCGTGAGCGCGGGGAGCCGCGTCATCGTGATGCCGAAGCCGTTGTACGGAATTCCCGTCACCCGCATCCTCAACGGGGAACGGGAGGTTGATCTCACGTCCGGGGAAGAAACGGGCAAGCCGTGCTTCGCCGGCGTGCGCGCGCTCGTTGTGGACGACGAGCCGATGAACCTCGTGGTTGCCACGGGG
>SVKM01000040.1 GCA_015068465.1 Oscillospiraceae bacterium
CCTTCCTCCGAGAACGCGCAAAAGCTCAACATCCACGCGATCAAGGTCATCGGCCACCGCAATCCCGACACGGATTCCGTGTGCGCCGCCATCGCCTACAGCCGTCTGAAGAACATCATCGACCCCGAACGCGGCTACAAGCCCTGCCGCGCGGGCCAGCTCAACCGCGAAACGCAGTTCGTGCTGGACTATTTCGGCGTGGAGGCGCCGCAGCTCTACACCGACGTCAGCCCCCAGGTGCGCGACGTCGACATCCGCGCCGCGAAGGGCGTGGACGGCGAAATGAGCCTGCGGCGCGCGTGGACCAAGATGCGCGATGAAACGCTCGACACGCTCTGCGTCGTCGACGGTGAAAACAACCTCACGGGCCTCATCACGGTCAAGGACGTCGCCACCGCGAACATGGACGACGTCGACCCCTACATCCTCTCCAAGGCGAAGACGAGCTATCAGAACGTCATCGACACGATCGACGGCACGGTGCTCGTCGGCGATCCCACGGGCAAGACCGTGCAGGGGCGCATCATCATCGGCGCGGGCAACTCCGAGATGATGGAGCGCGCGATCAAAAAGGGCGACGTGGTCATCGTCAGCAACCGCAGCGAAAGCCAGCTCACCGCGATCGAGATGGAGGCGGGCTGCATCGTCGTGGGGCTGGATTCCAAGGTATCCAAGACCATTCGGATGCTCGCTGAGGAAAACGACTGTCTGATCATCAGCACGCCGCACAACACCTACGCCACCGGCCAGATCATCCCGCAGGCGGCGCCGATCCGCTACTATATGCTCAAAGAGGGTCTGATGACCTTCAACCTCAACAGCTCCGTGGAGGAGGCGACGAAGCTCATGGCGCGCGTGCGCCACCGCTACTTCCCCGTGCTCGGGGACGACGGGAAGTACCTCGGCGTCGTCTCCCGCCGAAACCTGCTCAATTTGCAGAAAAAGCAGCTCATTTTGGTCGACCACAACGAGAAGTCGCAGGCGGCGGAGGGGCTGGAGGAGGCGGAGGTGCTCGAGATCATCGACCACCACCGCATCGGCTCGCTCGAAACGGACAACCCCGTGTATTTCCGCAACATGCCGGTCGGCTGCACGTGTACGATCGTCTATCAGATGTATCAGGAAAACGGCGCCGAGATCGACCGCGCGACCGCGGGGCTGATGCTCTCCGCGATCCTCTCCGACACGCTGATGTTCCGCTCGCCCACCTGCACGCCGCTCGACGAGAGGGCGGCGCAGGCGCTCGCGAAGCTTGCGGGCGTGGACTTGGAAGCCTATGCCAACGAGATGTTCGAGCACGGCGGCGACATCAGCGGCGAAACCGCCGAGCAGATCTTCAACACCGACTACAAGGTCTTCACCGGCGGCAGCTTCCACTTCGGCGTCGGCCAGGGCAGCTACATGAGCGGCAAAAACCGCCGTGCCGCCGAGGCGCTGGTGGGACCGTATCTGGAATCGGCGCGCGCGAAGCAGGGCCTCGATTACGTATTCTATATGTTCACCGACGTGCGCAATTCCTCCACCGACCTGATGATCGCCGGCAAGGGCGGCGCGCAGGTCGTCGCGCGCGCGTTCGGCGTCGAGCCGAAGGACGGCACGGCGGTGCTGCCGGGGGTCCTGAGCCGCAAAAAGCAGCTCGTCCCCGCGCTCATCGACGCGCTCAAGCACGCGCAGGAATAAAAAGAAAAAAATGAGGGAAAGGCGGAACAAATCTTCGGTGCGTTCCGTCTTACCCTTTGTCCAAATAAAAACAACGGAGGTAATCTTATGCATCGCTTGGCATCGTTTTTGCTCTCCGCCGCGCTCCTCGCGGCGCTGTGCGTGCCCGCCATGGGCGCCGCCGAAAGCGCCGACGCGCGGCTCGCGCGCGTGACGCAGTCCGTCAAGGACACGCTTGCGCTCGACACCGAGGACTATCCCGAGTTCCGCGGCGACGTGTACGAGCAGGAGCTCGGCAACATCTGGAACCTCAACTGGAGCGGCAACGGCTCCACGCTGAGCGTCGAGGCGCTTGAGGACGGCACGGTCGTGAGCTACTGGCGCAGCGACGACGCCGACTCCTCGCGCTGGTACGGCAACGCGCTCCCGACGCTCCCGAAAGTCGACGCAAACGCCGCAAAAAAGGCGGCGGAGGCGTTCCTTGCGCGCGTTCTGGACAGCAAGACCGAGTCCGTCAAGCTCGGCGAGCCGGCGCGCGCATCGCAGCTCAACAGCGCCGCCTGCCGCTTTTACGGCACGATCCTTCTCAACGGCCTTCCCTCGCCGCTGAACTATTCCATCACCGTGCGCGGGAGCGACAACGTCGTGACCTCCTTCCGCCGCGACGCGCTCGCCAATTCGTACCTCGGCAGCGTCCCGTCCGCGACGCCCGCCGTTTCAAAAGCCGACGCCGCCGCGACGCTCAAGGGCACGCTCCGGCTGGAGCTCGTCTATGTCGCCGATGAAAACGACGAAACACGCGCCGTGCTGCGCTATGTTCCCAGAGACTGCGAGACCCTCTACGTCGACGCGCAGACCGGCAAGCTGGTCGCGCCCGGCGACGAGATCTTCTTCGGCGGCGCGGAGGCGCCCACCGCGAACGAAGCCGAGATGGACACGGGCCTCACGGAAAAGCGCGCCCTGACCGAGGCGGAGCTCGCCGGCGTTGAGAAGCTTGAGGGCGTGCTCGCGAGCGGGGAGCTCGACAAGCGCGTGCGCGGCGAGAGCGCGTACAAGCTGGACGGCTACGCCCTCGCCTCCGCGAACTACCGCCTCGTCAAGGACGGCGAAACCGAGACCGTGCTCTGCACGATCCGCTACAGCGCCCCCGAGGACGCGGACGGCTTCACCGCCTCGCGCACCTTCACCGTCGACGCGCGCACCGGCGCGGTCAAGAGCCTCTACTCCGGCGCGCCGTGGAACAAGGACAAAAAGAGCGCCGTTTCCGCCGCCGACGCGCAGAAGGCTGCGGACGCCTTCCTCGCGCGCTACAGCGCGCACGCCGCCGAATTCGCGCTCTACGACACGAGCGACAATACCGCCGACGGCGCGCCGTTCTATTCCTTCACCTACGCGCGCAAGGCAAACGGTTATTTCTTCCCCGAAAACGCCTGCACCGTCCAGATCGACCGCATGACCGGCGCGGTCGCGGGGCTGAATTACACCTATGACGAGAAGATCGTCTTTGACGCGGCGGAGGGGCTTATTTCCGAGTCCGCCGCACTCGACGCCTGGATGGCGACCTATGAGGTCGCGCTCGGCTACCGCTCGATGCCCAAGGCGCTCGACAAGGCGAACGCGCTCGAAGCGAAGCTCATCGGCATGGGCTACACGCGCTTCCGCACGCTGCTGCTCACCTACGCGCTCGAGCGCGAGGACAGCTTCTCCGGCGTCGACGCCAAGACCGGCAAAGCCGTCGCCGCGCCGTCCTACGACAGCGAGATCGCCTACGGCGACGTCGCCGGCCACTGGGCGCAGGAGCCGATCGACCGCCTCGCCGCGTGCGGCGTGGGCTACGCGTGCGAAACGTTCCGCCCCGACGAGAAGCTGACGCAGTGGGCGCTCGTCGCGCTGCTCGCCTCGACGCAGGGCATGCGCGTGGACGTGGAGAACGCCTCGAAGGAGGAGCGCGACAGCGCTTATGAGTGCGTCTACCGCATGGGCGCGCTCACGCGCGCGGAGCGCAGCGACGACGCCGCCATCGACCGCGGCACGCTTGTGAAGGTCCTGCTCTCCGCCGCGGGCTACGCCCCCATCGCGAAGCTGCCCGGCATTTTCACCTGCCGCTTCGCCGACCGCGCAGCCATTCCCGAAAGCGACCTCGGCTACGCCGCGCTCGCGCAGGGCTTCGGCCTTGTGACGAACGAGCGCTACGACGCTTCTTCTCCCGCAACGCGCGCCGTCGCCGCCGTGATGCTCGTGCGGCTCATGGAGCGCGAGGGATAACCGAAAAGCTGCAAAGAGCCCGCCCCGACAATGTCGAGGCGGGCTCTTGGATTTTATTTATGTAAACTAGTTTCCACACATAGCAAGCTCAACCATTTTTATGTCAACCTCGTCGACATAGCCGATATCTTCCCTGCCGTCCCAGAGCATGATCTTCTCCATTTCATCGCCGTCTTCGGCGGCAAACGGGGCAAGCGCGCCGCTCAGCGGCTGATAACCCGCAAGGATCATTCGCTCTGCCCCTCCCCTCACAGCACCAGCATCAGCACGGGGATCACGAGGAAGCTCGCGAGCGTCGAGAGCGCCGCGCCCTCGGCGGCAAGCTGCTCGTCCGCGCCGTACTGCGACGCGGCGACGACCGTCTGCGTCACCACCGGCATCGTGCCCTCGACCACCAGCGTCGCGCGCGCGAGCCCGTCGACGCCGAGCGCCGCGCAGCACAGAAGATAGCTCGCCGGCGCGAGCAGGAAGCGGAAGCAGAGCATCGTAAGGATCGTTTTGTCGAGCCGCAGGTTTTTTAGCCCAAGCTCATAGATGATATAGCCCGCGAGCAGCAGCGCCACGGGCGAAACGACGCTGCCCGTGTAGCGGATGTACGACGCGAGGAACGGCGGCAGCTGTATGTCCAGCAGCACCAGCGCGATGCCGAGGAACAGCGCGAGCACCGTGGGCGAAACGAGGAACGCGAGCGGATGGCGTTTCGGCGCGTCCCCGCTCTCCCCCGAGCGGCGGATGAGCCACATCGCGAGCGTCTGCGTGAAACAGGTGTTGGCAAAGTAATAGAGCATGACGTAGGGGATGCACGCGTCGCCGAAGAGCTCGGTGCACATCGGGTAGCCGATGAACATCGCGTTGGAGATGCTGCACATCACGAGGAAGACGCCGAGCTGCTTTTTTGGGAGCTTCAAAAGCCTTGCCGCGAGGTACGAGAGCACAAAACCCGCCGCGGAGCAGATAAACGGCACCGCGAGGACGCGCAGGGAACCGGCGAGCATCTCGCGCGTGAGGTTGCCGCGCAGCCCGCTCACGCACATGCACGGCACCGCAAGCGTCATCAGAAACTTGCTGACAAACGCCTTGCTCTGCGCGTTCATCCAGCCCTTCGCGCCGCAGAAGTACCCCGTCGCCGTGAGCAGCAATATCACCGTGACGGACTGGACCGCGTTCCAAAAGCTCTCCATGCTCTTCTCCTATCTGTTGACCAGTAGTTTCTTCATCGCGCGCTCCAGTCCCTCGACCGAGAGCGGGAACATATCGACCTCGCGCGCGATCCTGCCGTAGCTCTCGCCCCAATAGCCGCCGTAGCGCGGCGGCGGCTCGGGATTGAGCCAGACGAGGTGCGGGTATTGCCCGCGAAAGCGGCGCAGATAGTCCATGCCCGAATACTTCGCCTCGTTCGTGCGGTAGTCCCAGCGCTTGCTTTGCAGCTCGTACATATCCATCATCGCGTCGCCGACCAGAATGACCTTGTACTCCCCGCCGAAGTTTTTGAGCACCCACTCCGTCGAAACGCCCTGTTCGCGGCGCATCTGCGGGTTTGTGTAGAGCGTCGGCGTGAGGCAGTTGTGGAAGTAATAGACGCGCAGCTCCTTGAACTGGTTGTCGCGCTGCGCCGCCTGGAAAAGCATCGAGCAAAGCCCCGCGTAGTAATCCATCGAGCCGCCGGAGTCCATCAGCATCAGCACCTTGACCGTGTTGCGGCGCGGGCGCTTCCAGCGCACGTCGAGCATGCCGCCCTTGTCGCCCGTGGCGCGCACGGTGCCGTCGACGTCGAACTCGGTCTTCTCGCCCTGCGCGCGGGAGGAATACTGGCGCAGCAGGCGAAACGCCATCTGGAACTGGCGGATGTCGAGCGTGTTGTCCTTGCGGAAGTCGCGGAAGTGCCGCTCCCCCGCCACCTGAAACGCGCGGCGGTAGCGCCCGACGCCGCCGACGCGGATGCCCTGCGGCGCGTGGCCGCTGTGTCCGAAATTGCTGTAGCCCCGCGTGCCGATCCAATAGCTGCCGCCGTTGTGCTCCTCGGTCTGCTCGCGAAGCCGCTCCTCGAACGCCTTCAATATCTCCTCAACGGTCTTTTCGTCGTAGCCCGCGGACTGCAAAAACGCGCGGAAATCGCGCAGCATGTCCTCGGGCTTGTTGAGCCAGTCCAGCAGCTCCTCGGGCAGCTCGTCCTCAAACGGCACGCCGTCGAAGTACTCCAGGAAGATCGCGTCGAACTTGTCGTAGTCCGCCTCGCTGTGGACGAGCACGGCGCGGCAGAGGTCGTAAAACCCCGTGAGCGACGAGCGGTGCAGCCCCAGCGTCAGCGCGCGCAGCAGCGTCATCCACTCCTCGCTCGTCACGCGGAAGCCGTGCGCGCGCAGCAGGTAGAAAAATCCGATGAACATGGCTTATCGGGAAAGCCGCCGCTCCATCGCGGCGAGGTCCTTGTCCTTTTTGAGCAGCACGCCCGCGAACGGGATCTCCTTGCGGATGCGCGCGGGATCGACGCCGCCGAGCTCCAGCGCGCGGATCCAGTCCACCAGCTCGCTCGTCGAGGGCTTTTTCTCGATCGAGTCGATGGAGCGCAGAAAGTAGAACGCCTCCATCGCCTGGCGCAGCAGCGTATCGTCGAGCTTATCGAAGTGGACGCGCACGATCTTTTCCATCTGCTCGGGGTCTGGAAATGCGATGTAATGGAAGATGCAGCGGCGCAAAAACGCGTCCGGCAGCTCCTTTTCCGCGTTTGAGGTGATGATGACGATGGGACGGCGCTTCGCCTTCACCGTTTCCTTCGTCTCGGGGATGTAGAACTCCATGCGGTCGAGCTCCCAGAGAAGGTCGTTGGGGAACTCGAGGTCCGCCTTGTCGATCTCGTCGATGAGCAGCACCACCTGCTCGTCCGACGCAAACGCCTCGCCGAGCTTGCCGAGCTTGACGTACTTTGCGATGTCGTCCACGCCCGCAGCGCCGAACTGGCTGTCATAGAGCCGCTGCACGACGTCGTAGACGTACAGTCCGTCCTGCGCCTTGGTGGTGGACTTGACGCTCCAGACGATCAGCCGTTTCCCCAGCGCCTCGGCGACCGCCTGGGCGAGCATGGTCTTGCCCGTGCCCGGCTCGCCCTTGACGAGCAGCGGCTTTTCCAGCGCCGTCGCGATGTTCACCGCGCCGAGCAGCTCCGGCGACGCGACGTAGCTTTCGGTTCCCTGAAAGGTCTTTTCCACGATGCTTCCTCCCTGTTTCGTGATATTCGTACGAGGGGATTATACTATGGCGGCGGGCGCATTTCAACTTTTAGAATTGACGAAGGCGCAAAACTTTGCTATGCTAAGTTTATTATCAGTATATTTTTTGAGGGGGAACAGCAATGACGGATACGTACAAGAAAGATCGGCTGACCCAGCTCATTCTGGGAAAGCTCCAGCGCAACTTCGGACGCACCGCCGACCAGGCGACGAAGGAGCAGATGTTCAAGGCGTGCGCGATGGTGCTGCGCGACATCATGGGCTCGAACAGCCTTGCGACCGACAAGATGGTCCAGTTCGAGCAGCAGCGCCAGGTACACTACCTGTCCATGGAGTTCCTCATGGGCCGCTCGCTCGAGAAAAACGCCTTCAACCTCGGCGTGCTCAAGCCGCTCAAGGAGGCGATCAAGTTCCTCGGCTTCGACCCGGGCGAGATCTTCGAGACGGAGCCGGACGCGGGCCTCGGCAACGGCGGCCTCGGGCGCCTCGCCGCGTGCTACCTTGAGGCGATGACGACGCTGGAGATCCCCGCCACCGGCTATTCCATCTGCTACGAACTCGGCATCTTCAAGCAGAAGATCGTCGACGGCCAGCAGGTCGAGCTTGCCGACAACTGGCTTGACCTCGGCGACTCGTGGCTCATCACCAAGACCGACGAAACCGAGGAGGTCAAGTTCGGCGGCCACATCGTCGACCACTGGGAGGGGAACGTCAACCACCCCGAGCATGTGGGCTACACCAGCGTTCTCGCCGTGCCGCGCGACATGATCATCGCCGGCTACGATACCGACCACGCCAACACGCTGCGCCTGTGGGATGCAAAGTCCCCGACGCCGGTGGATATGTCGCTCTATTCCTCGGGCGAGTATCTCAAGGCGGTCGAGCAGCAGGCGATGGCGGAGGTCATCGCGAAGGTGCTCTACCCCGACGACAACCACTACGAGGGCAAGTCGCTGCGCCTGCGCCAGCAGTACTTCTTCGTCTCGGCGACCGTGCAGTCCATCGCGCGCAAGCACCGCGCGCAGTACGGCACGCTCAAGAACTTCCATGAAAAGCACGTCCTGCAGATCAACGACACGCACCCCGCGCTCGTCATCCCCGAGCTGATGCGCATCCTGCTCGACGAGGAGGGCTACGACTGGGATACCGCGTGGGAGATCACGAAGCAGTCCGTCGCCTACACCAACCACACCGTGCTCGCCGAGGCGCTCGAGCGCTGGCCGCAGGAGCTCTTTGAAACGCTGCTGCCGCGCATCTGGGACATCGTGCGCGAGATCGCGCGCCGCTACCAGGAGGAGCTGGAGGGGCACTTCGGCCAGGGCGACAGCCGTGTCGCGCATATGGCGATCGTGTGGGACAACGAGGTGCGCATGGCGAACCTGTGCGTGTGCGCCTGCCGCGCTGTCAACGGCGTGAGCGCGCTGCACTCCGACATTCTGCGCCACGACGTCTTTCTCGAGCCCTGCCGCCTCGAACCGGACAAGTTCAAAAACGTCACCAACGGCATCGACCACCGCCGCTGGATCGGCGAGGCGAACCCCGCGCTCGCCAAGCTGCTGCACGACTGCACGGGCGGGGACGACTATCTGCTCCACGCCGACAAACTCGCAGAGCTTGAAAAGTTCGCCGACGACAAGAAGGTGCTCGAGCGCCTCGGCAAGATCAAGGCGGACAACAAAAAGCGCTTCGCCGAGTTCGTCAAGGCGGAGAGCGGGATCGTGCTCAACACCGACGCGATGTTCGACGTGCAGGTCAAGCGCCTCCACGAGTACAAGCGCCAGCTTTTGAACGTGCTGCACATCGTCTACCTCTACCAGCACATGAAGGAGGACCCGCACTTCGAGTTCCAGCCGCGCGTGTGCCTGTTCGGCGCGAAGGCTGCGCCGGGCTACGCGGTCGCCAAGCGCATCATCCGGCTCATCAACTCGGTGGCGGACACGGTCAACAACGACCCCGCATGCAAGGACAGATTGCAGGTCGTGTTCCTCGAGAACTACCGCGTCTCCCTCGCCGAAAAGCTCATGCCCGCCAGCGAGCTTTCCGAGCAGATCTCGCTCGCCGGCAAGGAGGCCAGCGGCACGGGCAACATGAAGTTCATGATGAACGGCGCACTGACCATCGGTACGCTCGACGGCGCGAACGTCGAGATGCACGAGCAGGTCGGCGACGACAACATCTTCATTTTCGGCCTGACCGCCCGCGGCGTGAGCAAGCTGCGCGAGAAGGGCTACTTTGCCTCCGACTACTACATGGACGACCCCGACCTCAAGTGGATCATGAAGCGTCTGAACGACGGCTTTGCCGACGGGGAGAGCTACAACGACCTCGTCCGCCGTCTGATCTCCGGCGACGGCTGCCCCGCCGACGAATACATGCTCCTCGCCGACTTTGAAAGCTACAAGGTCGCGCACCAGCACGTGGACGAGGCGTACCGCGATCCGATGAAGTGGAACCGCATGTCGCTCATCAACATCGCGCGCAGCGGCGTCTTCTCCGCCGACCGCTCGATCCGCAACTACGCCGACACCATCTGGGACGTCCCCTATCGCGCGTAAGATAAGTTTACATAATGAAGAAAGCGTTTCCGGTTTTCGGAAACGCTTCCTTTTTGTTTGTCCGCCTATTTCTCCGCCTCCGCGTCGGCGATATCGCTCTGGCGCAGCAGCTCCAGCGAAAGATAGACGCCGGAGAGCGCCGAGCACAGCGCGTCAAAGAGTACGCACGCCGCCGCGAGCAGCGCAAGATCCTCCGCCGAAGACGCCATGCCGCGCAGGAGCAGCCAAAGCCCGAGCAGGCGCGCGCCCGGCGTGTGCGGCAGTGTGACCGTCAGCAAAACGCCCAAAAGCGCATACGCCGCAAGCGAAAGGGCGTCCGCGGGAAGGTCCCCGGCGAGCGCGAGGCACGCCAGCGCCGCCGGAGCGCACAGCGCGCCGAGCGGCGCGCAGAGCACGTTTCCGGTCGGCAGCCCCAGCAGCAGCCGTTCGTGCGGGACGCGCAGGTCGTTTTCGCACCCGTCCAGCACCGCGCCGAACGCGGCGTCGGCACAGCCGCATCGAAACGCCGCGCCGGCAAGCGGCAGCAGCGCCCCCAAAAGCCGCGCGGGGCTTTCCCGGCGCGACGCGCACACGAGCAGCAGCTTGAGCGCCGCCATCGCGAGCGCGAGCACGGCAAAGAGCGCGAGCGGCCGCCACGCGCGTGCGAGCGCGCCGCATCGGAACAGCCGCGGCAGCGCGCAAAGAAGCGCCAGCGGCGTCAGGCGGCAGATCGCCTCCGTAAGCGCGCGGGCAAGGTATGCGCACTGCTCCGCCCACTCCCGCACGCGCGCCGTGCGCCCGCCGAGCAGCGCCAGGGCAAGCCCCGTCACGAGCGCCAGAAACAGCAGCTGCGGGATATCCGCCGTCAAAAACGGCGAAAGCGGGTCGGCGGGGACGACGGCGCGCAGCGCGTCCCACAGCCGCGCCGCCCAACCCTCACGCATGGCGCCGCCCGCAAGCGGCAACAGCGCAAACGCCGCCGTGCCGAGCGCCGCCCACAAAAGCGTCAGCCCCGCGAAGCGCCCGAGCATCCGCCGCGCGCGCTTGCCGAGCAGCAGCGTGTCCGCGACGCCGCAGACGACCGCGACCGCGGAGAAAAATACCAGCGGCGCGCCGAGAATGCTCCACAAGCTGTCAAGGAGCGTTCGGAGCGGAGCGAGCGCCCACGCCTCCAGCCGCTCCGCGTCCGGCAGGAGCGAGAGCAGCGCCGCGCAGGCGATCGCAGCGAGCTGCAGCAGCCACGCCAGGCGCTCGCAAAAGCGCGGGCGGAGCGCCAGGCAGTTCACGCCGCGCCTTCGGCTCCACTCCGGCACGAGCCCCAGCTCCGCGAGCAGCTTTTCGCTCCAGATGTTGCCCTCATTTTCGCGAAACGCCGTCGTGGGATCGTACTCCGCCCCCGCATAGCGGATGCGCACCTCCGCCCGCCCCAGGCGGCGGCGCAGCGTCAGCTCGCATTCCGTCTGGCGGCCCATGCGCTCGCCGACGCGCCGCAGCAGCGTTTCGACCGTGAGGCGCAGCCGCTTCGTTTCGCGCGCGGAAAAGCGCTGCGCCGCGAGGAACTCCTCCACGCGCGCGCACGCCTCCGCGACGCCCGCGCCGGTCAAGGCAAAGCGCGCCGTTGTCGATCGCATCACGCACCGCCCCCTTTCGTTTTTTTCTTATTCTAGCAGAGATCCGCGCCGATGGGAAGCGTTCGCGGCACAAAAAAACGCGGCGCCCGCGAGGGGCGCCGCGCCTTTTCTATTCGTATCCCGGCTCAGAACAGCAAATGAGCGATGGGGACGACGACGAGGATGGAGATGATCGTGCGCTCGAGGAAGATCACGAACAGCTCGCCGAGGTTGACCGGCAGCTTGGAACTGATGATCAGACCGCCGACCTCGTCGAGGAACAGCACCTGCGTGATGGAGATGACCGCGACGATGAAGCGGGTCATCGCGTCCTCGCAGCCCGCGATCAGGATCGCCGGCGTGAACATATCGGTGAAGCCGATGACCATGGTGCCGGCGGCAGCCTTCGCCTCGGGCACGCCGAGGAGCTGGAGCAGCGGATAGAACGGCAGGCCCAGCCATTCGAAGATCGGGGTGTAGCTCGCGATGATCAGCGCGATCGTACCGACCGCCATGACGGTGGGCAGGACGCCGAACCACATGCTCAGGCAGTTCTTGAGGCCGTTGCCGAAGAACTCGCCCACGCCCTTGTGCGCCGCGACGCGCTTGAGCGCGAGGTCCATGCCGTATTCGCTGGAGCTCTTGTAGCCCTCGGGGAGCGTGTCGGGCATCGCCTTGCCCTCGACCAGATAGGTTTCGGGCTTCTTGTTCAGCGGCCAGATGCGGGAGCAGATCAGCGCGCAGATGATACCCACGAAGCAGATCAGCAGGTAGTACACGCCGAACATATGGGTCAGGCCCACCTCGTCAAGCACGACGAGGGAGAACGTGATGGAAACCGCGGAGAACAGCGTCGCGATGATGGACGCCTCCTTGGCGTTGTAGTAGCCGCCCTCATACTGGTTGCAGGTCAGCATGACGCCGAGCGTGCCGTCGCCGATCCAGGAGGTGATGCAGTCGACCGCCGCGCGGCCGGGGACTTTGAAGACGGGGCGCATGAACTTCGTCAGCAGCGCGCCGATGTACTCGAGCAGACCGAAGTCGGTCAGAAGCGGCAGCAGGAAGCTCGCCACCAGGAACACGAACACCAGGCCGATGATCAGGTCATAGGCGAGCGCGCCCTGATCCGCGCCCGCGATCGCCTGGATGACGACGTTGTAGCCGTCGAGGCTCTCCGGGGCGTTCGGGTTGCCGAAGCCGGGCGCGAAGAGGAACGTGACCCACACGCAGATGCAGCCGATCACACGGATGATCGCCCACACGGGGGCGCAGGCGAAGCAGTCCTTGAGGATGGGGTTATCCATGATGAACTTGGGCTTTGCCTGAGCGATGAGCGCGAGCAGCGCCGAGATCGTCAGGATCACGAGGCAGACGATGCCGACGTTCTCATAGCCGATCAGGCTGTTCTTGAGCCAGTCGGCGATGATCTTGACGATGACCGTCCAGCCGCCGTTGAACTTCACGGGAATCATGAAGATCAACACGCCGATGAGCGAGGGAATGAGGAACATTGCTTTGAGTTTGCCTTTGTTTTCCATGTTTTCTCCTTTTCCTGACTGCCTGCACCGCCGTTTTGTCTTCCCGGCGTTTGTGCAAAACAACCATTTGATTTGCGATTTTACGCTTTGTGTATAGTACAATGGTACAACTACTTTGTCAACCTTAAAATCACAAAAAATGATAGGCTACTTTACTTTTTGTCAATTAAGCCAAAACAGGAAAATGCTTTTTTGTCATTTTGCAGAATTTTTTTGATGCAAAACAAGCCGTTTTTCAAAAAATATACATCCTTTTATCAAATATGCAATTTTTCGCTGCATATGCAAGTCAAAAATGCATTTCGCCGTATAAATATACTTTACGTGTCCCGACACGGGGTCAAAACTGCCTATTGCTTCTTGCTCCGCGCTGTGATATACAATACTATGAATGTGAATGTTGCACAAAAGGGCCTATGGATAGCGCGTCTCGTTTGTGCAACGCTGAGCAATCCGGAAACAACCCGGCCTCGCGCCGCGGAAAGGAGTCGTTTATGAAAACTGGCATCCACAATTACTCGGAGATCGGCAAGCTGAACAAGGTGCTGCTGCACCGCCCCGGCGAAGAGCTTGAGGCGCTGACGCCCTCGACGATCGAGCGTCTGCTGTTCGACGACATCCCCTACCTTAAAATCGCGCAGGAGGAGCACGACGCCTTCGCCAAGGTTCTCAGGGACAACGGCGTGGAGGTCATCTACTACGTCGACGAGGTGGCGAAGTCCATCTCCAACCCTGAGGTGCAGATCCAGCTCGTCAACGAGTTTCTGAACCTCAGCAAGATCAATTCCCGCGGCATGCGCGCGTCGATGACCTCGTACCTGCTGAGCATGTCCCCGCGCGAGATGGTCACCAAGCTCATCGCCGGCGTCAAGCGCAGCGAGGTCGCCATGACCGCGCCGACGTCGCTGATGGATCTCGACAACGACGACTATCCCTTCGTCTCCGACCCGATGCCCAACCTTTACTTCACGCGCGACCCGGGCGCCTGCGTGGGCGACGGGCTCAACATCCACCACATGCACTTCCCGGCGCGCCGCCGCGAATCGCTGCTGCTGCGCTATATGTACCTCTATGACAAGGACTTCGCCGGCCCCAACGACAAGCAGTGGTACGACCTCACGGACGCCTACTCCATCGAGGGCGGCGACGTGCTGGTGCTCTCGAAGGACATTGTCGCCGTCGGCCTTTCCCAGCGCACGACGACCTCCGGCGCGGAGGCGTTCGCCCGCAGCCTGCTCTCGAGCTCCGGGTTCAAGAAGGTGCTCGCGTTCGACATCCCCGAGAACCGCGCGTTCATGCACCTCGACACCGTCTTCACGATGGTGGATGTCGACAAGTTCACGATCCATCCCGAGATCGAAGGCCCGCTGAGCGTCTTCGAGATGACGATGGACCGCGGCGGCGACCTCAAGTTCAACGCGCTCAAGGAACCGCTCGACAAGATCCTCGCCCTCGAGCTCAAGCTCCCCGCGGTGCAGCTAATCCGCTGCGGCGGCGGCGACCTTCTGGCGGCGCAGCGCGAGCAGTGGAACGACGGCTCGAACACGCTCGCCATCGCCCCGGGCAAGGTCATCACCTACGACCGCAACTATATCACCAACGAGCTGCTGACCAAGTGCGGCATCGAGGTCATCACCGTCCCCAGCGCCGAGCTCTCCCGCGGCCGCGGCGGCCCGCGCTGCATGTCCTGCCCCGTCAACCGCGACGACCTGTAAGCGGAAGGGCGGCGAGCTGCGATGAAAGGCAAACGGCAGGACGCCATTTTGAAGCTCATCGCGGAATACCCCGTGGAGACGCAGGAGGAGCTGATCGCGCGCCTGGAGGCGGAGGGCTTCCACTGCACGCAGTCGACGGTCTCCCGGGATATCCGGCAGCTGCACCTGGTCAAGGAGCTCTCCGGCGGCGTTTACCGCTATGCCGAATCCAGGAAGAGGTCGGCGCCCTCCGACCGGCTCGAGCTCATTCTGCACGAGTGCTGCACCAGCTGCGACAGCGCGCAGAACCTGGTCGTGCTCAAGACGATGCCGGGCCTTGCCAACGGCGCGGGCGCGGCGATCGACGCCAGAGGCGGCGCCGACGTCGTCGGATGCGTGTGCGGCAACGACACGGTGCTCATCGTCACGCGCAGCGACGCCGCGGCGCGCAGGCTTTCCCACGAGATCAACTTGATCTGCAAGTGACCATACAACCAAAAACAATATGAATGATGTACAACATCAAGGAGGAACATTACCATGGCTGTTAATCTGAGAGGACGCAATTTCCTGACGCTCAAGGACTTCACCCCCGACGAGATCCGCTATATGCTCAACCTCGCCGCCGACCTCAAGGCGAAGAAGCGCGCCGGCATCCGCGGCAACCTGCTCGCGGGCAAGAACATCGTGCTGCTGTTCGAGAAGACCTCCACCCGCACCCGCTGCGCGTTCGAGGTCGCGGCGTACGACGAGGGCGCGCACGTGACGTTCCTCGATTCCAAGTCGTCCCAGATGGGCAAGAAGGAGACCATGGCGGACACCGCGAAGGTTCTCGGCCGCTTCTTTGACGGCATCGAGTACCGCGGCTACGACCAGGCGGTCGTCGAGGGCCTTGCCCAGAACGCGGGCGTGCCCGTGTGGAACGGCCTGACCGACGTCGACCACCCGACGCAGGCGCTCGCCGACATCCTCACGCTGATGGAGAACACCAAGAAGCCGCTGAACAAGTGCAAGCTCGTCTTCTGCGGCGACACGCGCAACAACGTCGCCTACTGCCTGATGTATATCTGCGCCAAGCTCGGCATGCACTATGTCGGCTGGGGCCCGAAGGAGCTCGCTCCCGCGAAGGACGTCGTCGAGTACTGCAAGTCCGTGGCGGAGGAGACCGGCGCGATCATCGAGTACGGCGAGGACAAGAAGCTGCTCAAGGGCGCCGACGCGCTCTACACTGATATCTGGGCGTCCATGGGCGAGGAGGACAAGATCCCCGAGCGCGTGAAGCTCCTCACCCCGTTCAAGGTTACCAAGGAGGTCCTTGAGGCGACTGAGAACGACGACTGCATCTTCCTGCACTGCCTGCCCTCCTTCCACGACTTCGACACCACGATGGCTGCGGAGCAGAAGA
>SVKM01000041.1:0-2917 GCA_015068465.1 Oscillospiraceae bacterium
ATTATGAAATACTATGGCGGCTGCGACGTGGGCTCCACGTACACCAAGGCGATCATTCTCGACGAGACGGGCAAGATCGTCGCCGACACCACGATCCGCTCGAAGATCAACTCCGAGGTGAGCGCAACGCTCGCGATGGAGGAGGTCTGCAAGACCGCGGGGCTGAAGGACTCCAAGGAGCTCGCGTACCTCATCGGCACGGGCTACGGGCGCAACAAGGTGCCGTTCGCGGACGAGAACATCTCGGAGATCTCCTGCCACGCGATGGGCGTGCATGTGACGAACCCGAACGTCAAGGCGATCATCGACATCGGCGGCCAGGACGTCAAGGGCATCAGCATCGACACGGACGGCACGGTGAAGAACTTCGCGATGAACGACAAGTGCGCGGCGGGCACGGGGCGCTTCTATGAGGCGATGGCGCGCTCGTTCGAGATGTCGCTGCCGGAGTTCTCGAAGCTGAGCCTCACGGCGAAGAACGTCATCCCCATCACGGCGCAGTGCACGGTGTTTGCCGAGAGCGAGGTCATCACGCTGGTCGGCGAGGGCAAGCCGATGGACGAGATCGCGGCGGGCATCCAGATGGCGGTCGCGAAGCGCTGCTTCGTGATGGCGAAGAAGGCGGGCGCGGTGGACAGCATCACGCTGACGGGCGGCTGCGCGAAGAACGACGGGCTCAAGCAGGCGATCGAACACGTTTTGAAGCTCAAGGTCGTCGAGCTCAAGACCGACCCGCAGCTCATGGGCGCCCTCGGCGCGGCGGAGTACGCGCGTCAGAAGGGCCAGGCGAAGAAGAGCGCGTAAGGAGGAAGCTATGAAGCAGGTTTGGAAGGTTCTGTGGAAGATCCTCAAGGTCCTGTTTGTCGTGGTGTTCGTGCTGTTCGTCGTGTATTTCTGGAACCTTGACCAGAAGGTCCTGGGCTGGGTCTACACGCAGGTCAACCGCATCCACGACCGCAAGAACGTGGACATCAAATTCTAGCGTATGGAGCTGTACAATTCGATTATCACCGCGACCCGCGCCCTGCTTTCGGGCGCGGATGCGCGGCGGTGGGACTATGACGGCGCGCGCGCGTGGCGCGACACGGGCGAGAGCGAGCTCGTCATGCTGCGCGACGCGGCGTTCGAGCTCGGCGGCGGGAACTGCCCGTCGGCGAACTTTACCTGCGTCACGAGCGACGAGAGCCTTGTGCCGAAGGACGAGATCCTGCTCTACGGCAAGGATCTGCCCGAGCTGCGCGGCGACGTGTCGTTCGCGCGCCTCGCGTTTTTGCTTTCCGACGACCTCGGCGGCGACGACGAGGCGGCGTATCAGGCGATCCGCGACATGGAGTTCGTCAAGTACCATGTGTTCCCGGAGGGCTACATGGTGCGCATCTCGTCCGAGAGCAACCGCGAGCAGGTGCGGCTGAGCAAGGCGGCGATCGCGCGCGGCATCGACTTTCGAAGCGTCGGCGCGGCGTATATCAAGGGCTATCACAAAAACCCGCACGTGCGCCGCGTGCAGCTCGTGTTCATCACGGACAGCAGCGTGGTCGCGGAACTCGGCAAGACCGCAAAGAAGGTCGACGGCATCACCAGGACGCTCACCCACATCCTTGAGGGTATTCCGACGGACTGCGGCTCGTGCGACTTAAAGCCGATCTGCGACGAGGTCGAGGGCATGCGCGAGATGCACTTCGGCATGAAAAACAAGGGTTGATAAAAAAGCGCGGGAGCGATGCTCCCGTGCTTTTTGCTTGCCTTTTCCGCCCCGGAGGTGTTATACTGACGCCGTTGTATGCGAAAGGAGGCGGACGCATGACCAAACAGCGCAGGGCGGAGCTGCTGCTCGCGCTCGCAACCGGGTTTTGGAGCATATCGTATTATTTCTCCCGCGTCTGCCTCGAGGAAATGGACGTGCTGTGCCTCAACGCGTTCCGCTTTTTGAGCGCGTTTGCCATTCTCGGGATCATCTACCGGCGGCATTTTCACGGCATGACGCGCGAGACCGTCAAGTGGGGCGTTGCCGTGGGGCTGATCCTGGTCGTCACCTATGTCGGCGCAACCTACGGCGTCAAGTACACCTCGCTTTCAAACGCCGGCTTCATCAGCTGCCTCGCGGTCATCTTCACGCCGCTTTTGGAGCTTTTGGTGTTCCGCAGGCTGCCGGAGAAAAAGCTCGCGTTTGCGCTCGTGCTTTGCGTGGCGGGCCTGGCGCTGCTGACGCTCGGCGAGGAGCTGCGCTTCGCCTCGGGCGACGCGCTGTGCCTGCTGTGCTCGGTCACCTACGCCGCCGACATCCTCGTTACCGAGCGCGCCGTCGCGCGGCCCGAGGTCGACCCGGTCGGCATGTGCGTCGTGCAGATCGGCGTCACGGGCGTTGTATTTCTGCTGCTCTCGGCGCTCTTCGAGCAGCCGCGGCTGCCGCAGAGCCTGGGCGGCTGGGGCGCGGCGCTGTTTCTGGGACTGTTTTGCTCGGGCGTCGCGTTCGTGATCCAGAACACGCAGCAGCGCTACACCGCGGCGTCGCGCGTCGCGCTGATCTTCACGCTCGAGCCGGTGTTTTCGGCGATCGTCGCGTATTTTCTCGCGGGCGAGCGGCTGCTCGCGCGCAACTATCTCGGCGCCGTGCTGATGGTTATGAGCCTGCTGCTCGCGCAGGTGGATCTTAAGAAGGAGAAGGCACATGACGACGTTTGAAAAGGTCTACGAGGCGGTGAAGCTGATCCCGCGCGGGAGCGTCGCGAGCTACGGGCAGGTCGCCGAGGCGATCGGCAATAAGCGCCTTGCCCGCGTGGTGGGCTACGCGCTGCACGCAAATCCGCTGCCGGGCGTGATCCCGTGCCACCGCGTCGTGATGAAGGACGGCTCGGTCTGCCGCGGTTTTGCCTTCGGCGGCGCGGAGCGGCAGATCGAGCTGCTGCGTGCAGAGGGC
>SVKM01000041.1:2927-15922 GCA_015068465.1 Oscillospiraceae bacterium
CGCGGACGAGACACATGTGGACATGACCGCGTGCCGTGTGCGCGCCCTGCCGCTGGTGCTGTGAGGAAAGGAATGAAAAAAGATGGACAATTTTTTGGAGTTGGCGCGAAGCAAAAGCTGGGTCAGACCGATGGACGGAAAAAACAGCGGGGACATCGACGCAAGCATTGCAGCCACGCATATGATGCTTGAGGCGACGGATCGGGGCTTGGGGTCCATCTGGGTCATGTACTGGTCGCCGGATAAGATGCGCGAGGAATTTGAACTGGGCGACAGCATTGAGCCTGTGGCATTGTTGATCGTCGGGTACAGATCGGAAGAGGCCCGCCCGCGCAAAGGGCATTTGGAAAGCATATCCATCGAAGAGATGCGGATACATTGACAATAAGAAATGCTCTCGCCATAATTTGGCGAGAGCATTTTATGCGGGTCAGCGTTTCTTCCTGCCGCGGTAGCCGGTATAGCGGTAGCGGCGGCGGCCGTAGCGCTTCGAGCGGGAGTTCGACGCGAGGCGCAATATGACGACGCCGACCGCGAGCACGGCGACGCCGATGGCGGCGAGATTGAGCCAGGGCTTGGCGAGGAAATCCTGAACCTCGCGCTTCTTGGTCAAAAGCCAGGAGGCGGAAACGTCGTTGAGCGCGAGCAGGGGAACCGTGCCGTATTCGACGTCGCCGTAGGATATCGTGATCGTACCCAGCTCGTCACCCTCGGCGATGGGCGCATCGACGATCTCGCTGTTGAGCGTGACAGTGCGCGTGAGCGCGTCGGGCTCCAGATCGGCGGGGACCATGTGCTCCAACCCCTCGGCGGGGTGGACGATGACGTAGTTCGCCTCGCTCGAAAGCTCGACGGGGACCTCGCAGATGTACTCGTCGGGGTCAAGCAGCGTCATGCGCTTGAAATCGTCGAAGCCGTGGTCGAAGAGCCGAATGGTTTCCGAGAAGCTCTTGGTGTCGGTCGTTCCGTCTTCCAGCTTGACCTTTTCCGCGCCGAGCACGCCCGAAACGAGCTGGCGGCTGCCGCGGTCGGCGGAGGCGACGAGGCAGTAGCCCGCCTCGGGCGTGGAGCCGGTCTTGATGCCGTGCGCGTCCTCGTAGTAGTACCCCGGCCAACCGGTGCGCCAAGTCGAAATAAGGTAGTTGGTCGAGTGCAGCTCGCGCGGCTTGGAAACGTTCGTTTCCGGGACGGTGTACGCCTTGCGCGCGCAGATCTCCGTGAATTCCTTGTGCTTCATCGCCTCGCGCGTGATGAGGTAGATATCCCACGCGGTCGTGTAGTGCCGTTCATCGTGGAGGCCCGAGGGGTTGGCAAAATGCGTGTTTTCACACTGAAGCTCCTCGGCGCGCTGGTTCATCAGCGACACGAAGCTCTGCACCGAGCCGGAGACCGCCTCGGCGAGGATGTGTGTCGCTTCGTTTGCCGAAACGATCAGCATGCAGTTGAGCAGGCCCTCTACGGTCATCGTCTCGCCGGGCTTGATGTTGGCGGTGCTGCCGTCGGCGGCGAGGCCCTCGAAGGCGTCCTCTGTGGCGGTGATCTCCTGGTCGAGGCGCAGCTTGCCGTCCTGGACCGCCTCCAGCACGAGCAGGGCGGTCATGACCTTCGTGATGCTCGCGGGATAGTTGCGCTCGTGGGCGTTTTTTTCGTAAAGCACCTCCCCGGAGCCGACGTCGACGAGCAGCGCCGCCTTGGCGTCGGTTTCAAAGCCTCCCTTGGCGTATGCGCAGGGGGCGAGGGAGAGGCAGAGAACAAATATCAAAAAAAGCGATATGATCCGTTCTTTTTTCATGGAAAAAAACCTCAATGTATGATATAATACCATTCAAGCGGCTGCCGCGCGGGAAACGCGGAGCGCCAAAACGACAGGATTCGAGGATTGACTGCATTATAACAGAGGAACAGGAGGAACGCAACCGTGCAGCGCAAAGAAATGTTCGGCAAAGTGCATTTTGTGCTTCTGGCGCTGACGCTCGCGTTCCTCGGCGCCCTGTTCTGGGCGTCCCGGCAGGAGCGCGCCGCCGTGCCGCAGGGCGATTACAGCGTCGCGGTGCAGCGCAGCGCGCCGGCGGAGGAGATCGTGCCGGAGAAGCAGCCGGTGGATATCAATACCGCCACGGCGGAGGAGCTGCAGGAGCTGATGGGCGTCGGGCCGGTGCTTGCGCAGGCGATCGTGGACTACCGCACGGAGCACGGGCCGTTCGCTTCGGTCGACGAGCTGCTGGAGGTCAGCGGCATCGGAGAGGCGAAGCTCGAGGGCATCCGCGGCGACGTGACGGCTGGGGAGGAGGACGAAGGATGAAGATACTGGTCGTGGACGACGAGCAGGTGCTTGTCAAGGGTCTGAAATTCAATCTGGAAAACGAGGGCTATACCGTCGAGACCGCCTATGACGGCGCGTCGGCGGTGGAGCTTGCGCGAAGCGGCGATTTTGACCTCATTCTGCTCGATCTGATGATGCCTGAGGTCGACGGGCTGACCGCGTGCATGCAGATCCGCGAGTTTTCCAAGGTGCCGATCATCATGCTCACCGCGCGCGGCGAGGATACGGACAAGCTGCTCGGCTTTGAGTACGGCGCGGACGACTATGTGACCAAGCCCTTCAACATCCTTGAACTCAAGGCGCGTATCCGCGCGCTTCTGCGCCGCAGCGGCGGCGCGGCGCAGCAACAGCAGGAGGAAAAGCGCGAGCTGATCGGCTCCGGCGATATCGTGCTTGATCCCGCGCAGCGCGTGGCGCTGCGCGACGGCAAGGTCGTGGAGCTGACGGCGAAGGAATACGACCTCATCGAGCTGCTCGTCAAGAACCCGCGCCGCGTCTACAGCCGCGAGAACCTGATGGACCTCGTCTGGGGCTACACCTACGCCGGCGATTACCGCACGGTGGACGTGCACATCCGGCGACTTCGCGAGAAGCTTGAGAAGAACTCCGCCGAGCCGGAGTATATTTTGACCAAATGGGGCGTGGGCTATTACTTTAAGGGGTGAAGCGCCGCGATGCACGCAAATTTGCAGACGAAATTCAGCATCAGCTACATCGCGATCATCATCGCGGTGCTGGTGTTGATGAACACCTATCCGCTGACCGCGTCGGAGGACCTGGTGTTCCACTCGAAGGAAACAACGCTCAAAAGCAGCGTTTCCGTCATGGCGACCGCGCTGACGGGTCTGGAGGAGCTGAGCGAGGAAAACGTCGCGCCGGTGATGGCGGGTGCGGAGGAGACGGGCATCTCCCGTATCCTCGTGACCGATCCGGCGGGCTGCATCCTCTACGATACGCGCGAGACGGACAGCGCGCTGGGGCGCTATGTGTTCTACACGGAGATCGTGCAGGCGCTGCGCGGCAACGACGTGTTCAACGCTTCCTTTGCCGACGGCGCGTTCCAGAGCCGCTGCGCGGTGCCGGTCATTTACCGCAACCAGACCATCGGCGCGATCTATGCCTACGAATACGACACCGAACAGGCGGCGCTGCTGCGCAGCCTGCAAAATACGCTGCTGCGCATCTCCGAGGCGGTACTCTTTACCGTCGTGCTGCTCAGTATTTTTCTCTCGCGCATCCTCACGCGGCGCTTCGGACTTCTCGCCGGGGCGATCCGCCAGATGCGCGAGGGCGATTACGACCAGCGCGCGAGCGTCGGCGGACACGACGAGATCGCCGACATCGCCGGTGAGTTCAACAGCCTTGCCGATCGGCTGCAATCGACCGAGGAGGCGCGCCGCCGCTTTGTGGCGGACGCCTCGCACGAGCTGAAAACGCCGCTTGCCGGCATCCGGCTGCTCTCCGACTCCATTTTGCAGACCGAGAACATGGACGGCGCGACCGTGCGCGAATTCGTCGGCGACATTGAGCAGGAGTCCGAGCGTCTCACGCGCATCACCGAGGATCTGCTCCGCCTGACAAAGCTCGACAGCGGCGCCGTGGAGCCGGCGGAGCCCGTCGCCGTCGCGCCGATCGTCGAGCGCGCGGCGCATATGCTGCGCCTTGTCGCGGAGGAACGCGGGGTAGAGCTCTCCTGCGAGATCGAGCGCGAGGGCGTCGTCCTCGCGAGCGAGGGCGACCTGCATCAGGTGGTGTATAACCTGACCGAAAACGGCATCAAGTACAACCGCCCCGGCGGATTTGTCCGCGTGAAGCTCACGGGCGACGACGAGACCTGCGTCGTCACGGTCGAGGACAACGGCATCGGCATCCCGGAGAGCGACCGCCCGCGCATCTTCGACCGTTTCTACCGCGTCGACAAGATGCGCTCCCGCGCCTACGGCGGCACGGGCCTCGGACTTGCCATCGTTTCGGATACTGTGCGCCGCCGCGGCGGCAGCGTGGAAGCATCGGCGCGCGAGGGCGGCGGAAGCGTCTTCACCGTGCGCCTGCCGCGCGTTTCGGCGGAAGGGGGCGGGACGGTATGAAACGCCTGATCATCGCGCTGCTTGCCGCGCTGCTGCTGGCTTCGTGCGCCGCGCCCGCCGAAGCGCCCTCTGCGGATGATTACGAAGTTTACTATGCCGCGGTTCCCGGCTGGGGAGACGGCGGCAACGCCATCCGTGCTGCCTCCGTCCATGTGGAGGACGGCGCTTCGCTGGACACGGCGGCGCTTGCCGAACGGCTCGTTTCCGCGCTGCTTGAGCCGCCGGAGGAGATGGGGCTGCGCTCGCCGTTCCCGGCGGGGACGAGCCTTCAGAAGCTGCGCGTCGCCGGCGGGCGCGCCGCGGTCGACCTGTCGGAGCCTTACGCGCACCTCTCGGGTGTGGATCTCTCCGTCGCGGATTACTGCATGACGCTCACGCTCACGCAGCTCGACGGCATCAACGCCGTGCGCATTACGGCGAACGGGCGCGAGCTGCCGTATCGCAGGACGCAGCTGATGACGGCGGCGGACGCGCTGCTCTCCGGCGTGGAGGACGTGCCGCGCCCGATCGATGTTTCGCTCTATTTTCTCGACGTCGAAACCGGCGAGCTGCGCGCGCAGCAGCAATCGCTCGCGCTCTATGAGGGACAGTCCCGCGTGAGCGCGGTGCTCGACGCGCTGCTGCGCGGCCCGGAGGGCGACGAAACGCTCCGCGCGCTGCTGCCGGCGGATTTTTCCGTGCTCTCAAGCCGCACCGAGGACGGCGTGTGCTATGTCAACGTAAGCTCCGCCGCGCCGCTTCCCGAGGACGAAGAGCTGCGCGCGCTTGCCGCCGAGTCGCTGGCACAGTCGCTCCTCTCGCTCTCCGGCGTGGAGGAGGTGCAGTTCCTCATCGACGGCACGGCGGCGCCGGGGCTGACCGTTCCCGCGTCGGCGCAGACGGCGCCGGCGGAAACCTGAAACAGGAGAATTGCTTATGAAGCTGATGGTAATAGACGGCAACTCGATCCTCAACCGCGCGTATTACGGCATCCGCCCGCTCACGACGCGCGAGGGGTTCTACACCCATGCCGTTTACGGATTTCTGACCACGATGAAGCGCCTTTGCGACGAGGAGAAGCCCGACGCGCTGTGCGTGACCTTCGACCGGCGCGAGCCGACGTTCCGCCACAAGGAGTTCGCGCCTTACAAGGCGCAGCGCAAGGGCATGCCGGAGGAGCTGGCACAGCAGCTTCCGGTCATCAAGGACGTGCTCGACGCGATGAACGTCCCGCGCTATGAGCTCGCGGGCTACGAGGCGGACGACCTGATCGGCACGATCTCCCGCAAATGCGAGGCGGCGGACTGGGACTGCGCGATCGTCACGGGAGACAAGGACAGCCTGCAGCTCGTCACCGAGCGCACGACGGTCAAGCTCGTTTCGACCCGCATGGGACAGACCACGACGCGCGACATGACGCCGGAGACGTTCCGCGCCGAGTACGGCTTCGACCCGATCCACATGATCGACCTCAAGGCGCTGATGGGGGACGCCAGCGACAACTATCCCGGCGTGCCGGGCATCGGCGAGAAGACGGCGATGGAGCTGATCGGAAAGTATCAGACCATCGACGCGATCTATGAAAAGCTGCCTGACATCGAGGCGAAGCCCGCCGCGATCAAAAAGCTGCAGGACGGCGAGGAGAGCGCGCGGCAGTCGTACCGCCTGGCGAAGATCCTGACCGACGCGCCGCTGGATTTCGACCCCGCGCAAAACCTGCGCAAGGCGCCCTCCGACGCGCTGTATCCGCTCTTTTTGAAGCTGGAATTCAACAAGCTCATCGAGGCGTGGAAGCTGACTCCGCCGCAGGACCTTCCCGCCGTGGATACCGACGCGCCCGCCGATTTTACGGTCACGGCGGAGGCGGTGACGGGCGAGAAGCGGGCGCAGGAGCTGCTCGCGCTCTGGCGCAGGGCGGACCATGTGACGCTGCTCGCGCTGCCCGACCTCTCCGGCTTGATCGTCGACTGCCAGACGGGCGAGAAGACGGCGGTTTCCGCCGAGCTGTTCTTCGCAAGGTACGAGGGCGACTGGAACGCGCTGCTGCGCGCGCTGTTCGCATCGGACGTCAAAAAAGTTTCGCACAACGTCAAAGACCTGCAGCGCACGCTGCTGGAAAACGATCTTCCCATCGACGGCTTCGTGTTCGACACGGCGCTCGCGGCGTACCTCGTCAACGCGACGGCGGGCAGCTACGATATCGACAAGCTGTTCGTATCATATTTCCACACCGAACTGACGAAGCCCGTACACCTGGAGCCGGACGCGTTTTCCATGCTCGGCGACACGCTCGCGGCGGAAACGGCGTTCCACTGCTATACCGCCGCGGTCGGCGCGCTTTATGAGGCGCTGCGGCCCGCGATCGAGGAGCGGCAGCTGCATGAGCTGTATTACGACGTCGAGCTGCCGCTTTGCGCGGTGCTCGCGCGCATGGAAACGGCGGGCTGCCTCGTCGACCGCAAGGCGCTTGCGGATTTCGGCGCGCAGATGGAAGCGCGCGTGAGCGAGCTTGAGCGGCGCATCTACGACGCCGCGGGCGAAACGTTCAACATCAACTCGCCCAAGCAGCTCGGAACGATCCTCTTTGAAAAGCTGGAGTTGCCGCACGGGAAAAAGACCAAGACCGGGTGGTCGACCAACGCGGACGTGCTGGAAAAGCTCCGCTGGGAGAACCCGATCGTCGCGGACATTTTGCAGTACCGGCAATACGCAAAGTTCAAGTCCACCTACTGCGACGGGCTTTTGAAGGTCATCGCCCCCGACGGGCGCATCCACACGAGCTTCCAGATGACCGCGACGGACACCGGGCGGCTTTCCTCGCGCGAGCCGAATCTGCAAAACATCCCGACGCGCACGGAGCTCGGCAGCGAGTTCCGCCGCATGTTCATTCCCGCGCCCGGCTGCGTGCTCGTCGACGCGGACTACAGCCAGATCGAGCTGCGATTGCTCGCGCACATCGCGGACGACAAGACCATGCAGCAGGCGTTTCAAAGCGGCGAGGACATCCATACCGTCACCGCCTCGCAGGCGTTCGGCGTGCCGATGGAGCAGGTGACCAAGCAGCTGCGCTCGCACGCCAAGGCGGTCAATTTCGGCATCGTGTACGGCATCTCCGCGTTTTCGCTCGCGCAGGATATCGGCGTGACCGTCGCGGACGCGAAGGCGTATATCGAGAGTTATCTCGCGCGCTTTTCCGGCGTGCGGAGCTATATGGAGAGCATTGTCGAGAAAGCGAAGGCGGCGGGCTGCGTGGAGACGCTGATGCACCGGCGCCGCGCGCTGCCCGAGCTTGCCGCGACGAATTTCCAGACCCGTTCGTTCGGCGAGCGTGTCGCGCTCAACATGCCCATCCAGGGCACGGCGGCGGATATCGTCAAGCTCGCCATGGTGCGCGTGGACGCGCGGCTGCGCAGGGAAGGGCTCAAAGGACGGCTCATTTTGCAGGTACACGACGAGCTGATCGTCGAGTGCCCGGAGGGCGAGGCGGAGAAGACCGCGGCGCTCTTGACCGAGGAGATGGAGCGCGTCATGACGCTTTCCGTCCCGCTGACCGCCGAGGCGCACTGGGGCAAAAACTGGCTGGAGGCCAAGGGGTAAGGCATGGAGCATTTGAAGAAAAACGTGCGCATCGTGCCGATGACGCACGAGCATCTGGATGAGGTCGCGGCGCTCGAGCGCGTCTGCTTTGCCGACCCCTGGTCGCGCAATATGCTCGCCGAGGAGCTGGACAACGCGATGTCGGCATATCTGGTCGCGCTCGACACGGAGGACGGCAGCGTCGTGGGCTACGCGGGACTGTTGGTCGTCGCGGACGAGGGCTATATCACCAACGTCGCCGTGCGGCCGGAATCGCGCCGCGGCGGCGTCGCGGGCAAGCTGCTCGACGTGTTCGTGGATTTTGCAAAGGGCAACCGGCTTGCGTTTCTGACGCTCGAGGTGCGCGCGTCGAACTACGGCGCGATCGCGCTTTACGGAAGCCGCGGCTTTCGCGGCGTCGGGCGGCGCGCGAACTACTACGAGCACCCGAAGGAGGACGCGATCATTATGACAAGAGAGTTTGGAGAGAATAACGATGATGGAATTGAAGCTGCCGACGGAGGCGCAGCTGGCGGAGGTATATAAGCGCGATCTGGAAGCGTCGTTCCCCGCGGCGGAGCGCAAGCCGCTGCGCGCGATGCTCGCGTTGCTCCGGCGCGGCGCGTATCGCCCGTGGTGCCTTTTTGACGGCGATGACATCGTGGGCGAGGCGTTTTTGTGGACGGTCGTTCCGGGCTTCTGCCTGTTCGACTACCTCTGCGTGACGAGCGCGCGCCGCAACGACGGGCTGGGCTCGGCGATCATTGAAAAGCTCGTCGAGGCGGAGCGCGGCAACGTGCTCTTCGGCGAGGCGGAGATCCCCGCCTACGCGCCGGATGAGAAGATGGCGGAGCGGCGCCTCGCGTTTTATCGGCGCAACGGCGCTTTTCAGGCGGGGTACGACACCTGCGAATTCGGCGTGCCGTACCACACGCTTTACTGGGCGGACGAGCCGGTCGCGGACGACAAGCTCTGCGCCGCGCACGAGGCGACCTACCGCAGCTCGTTTTCGAGGCTTGTCTACAAAAAGTACATCAAGATCCCGTGGGAGCCGTCGATGGGCGTCCCCGACAAAATTCCCTGGATAGGATAGAAGCGATATGAAGATTTTGGCATTTGAATCGTCCTGCGACGAGACCGCGGTCGCGGTCGTCGAGGACGGCAGAAGGATACTTTCCGACGCGATCGCCTCGCAGGCGGACATGCACGCGCTCTACGGCGGCGTCGTGCCGGAGATCGCCTCGCGCAAGCATGTGGAGGCGATCGCGGCGCTGACCGACAAGGCGCTTGCGGACGCGGGGATTGCGAAAAAGGACGTCGACGCGGTTGCGGCGACCTACGCGCCGGGGCTGATCGGCGCGGTGCTCGTGGGGCTCAACTTTGCGAAATCCGTCGCATACGCGCTTTCCGTGCCGCTGATCCCGGTGCACCACATCCGCGGGCATATCGCGGCAAACTATCTGGCGTTTCCGGACCTGGAGCCGCCCTTTCTCGCGCTGTGCATGTCCGGCGGCAACACGCTGCTCGTGGACGTGGCGGGCTACACCGATTTCCGGCTTGTCGGCGCGACGCGCGACGACGCGGCGGGCGAGTGCTTCGACAAGGCGGCGCGCGTGCTGGGGCTTCCGTACCCCGGCGGCAAGCCGATGGACGAGCTGGCGCGACAGAGCGCGGGCGGGGTTTACGACCTGCCGCGCGCGAAGATCGAGGGCTGCGAGCTGGACATGAGCTTTTCGGGGCTCAAGACCGCCGTCGTGAACCTCGCGCACAACGCCGAACAGACCGGGAAGCCGCTCGATCGCGCGGCGCTCGCACGGGACTTCACACAGGCGGTCTCGGACGAACTGGTGCCGCGCGCGATGCTTGCCGCGCGGCAATGCGGACGCAAGACGATCGTTGCCGCGGGCGGCGTGGCGGCAAACTCGTTTTTGCGCGCGGACCTGCAGCGAGAGTGCGACAAGGCGGGCTGCAAGCTGTACCTTCCACCGCTTTCGCTGTGCGGCGACAACGGTGCGATGATCGGCGCGCAGGGCTACTACGAGTATCTGGCGGGCGCGTGCGCCGACTGGTCGCTCAACGCCTACGCGACGCGCGAGATCGACGATCCGATCGTGCGCTATGCGAAGTGAGATACAGATGAAACTGGATTTTTATTACTTCTCGTATCAATGCCCGCTCAACGGCGATATGCTCCGCTTGCTGGAGCTGTATCGGGACAGACTCGATATCCATACGCATGATATTGCGAACGATTTTGCGCTTGCGCGGGAACAGCGCATGTTTTTCCCGACATTGACGGTGCTGGATGGAACGCGGCGGTATTACGCGCCGTTAAGCAACACGTTTTTGGAGCACGCGGCGCGCGGAGAGTATCCCGCGGAGCAGCCGTATGTGCCGCAGCTGTCACCGGATGTGACGACGTGCCGCGTCGCGCCGCTTACGATGGAGAACCTGGCGCTTGCCTGCGGCTGCTGCGAGCACGCGACGGCGGAGAACTGCGCGGAGAAGGCGGCGTTTTTGAAAAGCTGCGGGCAGGAGATTTACGGATTCGTCCATCTGGACGAGCGGGGAGGGCTGCTCGGCGGCGCGGAGTATCTGCCGTCGCTGCGTGTCCCGTATGATATCCCACGGGACGAAAAAACCGCGTTTTTGACTTGCATCTATCTCTCAAACGCAGCGCACGATTACAAAACCGCGCCGCTGCGCGCCTTGGAAAACCATCTGCACGGGAAATATGAACGGCTGCTTGCAGTCTCGGACGAGCGCGGCGTCTTTCCCAACGGCGATCTGGATTTCTTCCTCCGCAACGGTTACCGCGATATGGGCGTCATATTTGCAGACGACTATTGCACGCTGCATCTGGTCGGAAAAGGATTATAAAAGGACTTCGAACCGCGGTTCGGAGTCCTTTTTTTCACCGCGTACAGCCCTGCGCCGTAGAATGGGTGGAAAGAGGTGATGGTTACGGAAACGATCGGATTCTTAGGCGGCGATGCGCGCATGGCGTGCCTTGCGCGTTTGCTCGCATCGGACGGCTGCGAGGTGAAGACCTGGAGCCTTGCGGGCATGCCGGACGCGGAAAAGCCAAGCGAGGTGACCTCGGCGGACCGCCTGGTGCTGCCCGTGCCGCTTGCAAAAGACGGCAGGCTGACCGGCACGAACCTTTCGCTCGACGAGCTGTGGCGGCGACTGAACGCGCAAACGCCTGTTTACGCCGGCGCGGTGCCTGCGGCGGAGCGCGAGCGCGCGGAGGCGCTGGGGCTTCGCGTTACGGACTATTTTGCCGACGAGGCGCTGGCGGTCAGAAACGCGGTGCCGACGGCGGAGGGCGCGCTCGCGATCGCGATGGAGCGCATGGACGTGACGCTGTGCGGCGCGCCCTGCCTCGTCGTGGGCTTCGGGCGCATCGGCAAGCTGCTCGCGCACGACCTGGCGGCGCTGGGCGCGGAAGTGAGCGTCGGCGCGCGAAAGGCCGCGGATCTTGCGTGGATCGAAGCGCTTGGGTATCGCCCGCTGCATACGCATGCGCTCGCGGGCGAGCTCGGCGGATTCCGCGCCGTGTTCAACACCGTGCCGGACATGGTGCTGGGCGAAGCGCTGCTGCGCGAGCTGCGGCGCGACTGCGTGCTCATCGAGCTTGCCTCGCG
Source organism: Oscillospiraceae bacterium (assembly GCA_015068465.1). Taxonomy (GTDB): domain Bacteria; phylum Bacillota; class Clostridia; order Oscillospirales; family Oscillospiraceae; genus Hominicoprocola. Next base: position 14,540 of record SVKM01000041.1, read on the forward strand.
CCCCGGTATCGACGCGGAGGCGGCGGGAGCGCTCGGGCTTGACTGCGTCAAGGCGGGCGGGCTGCCTGGAAAGGTCGCGCCCGAAACGGCGGCGCTGGCAATCAGGGACACATTATATCGTATTTGGAGGGAAAAGGTATGAAGCTCGGCTTTGCGTTCTGCGGTTCCTTTTGCAACTTTTCAAATGTGCTCAAAATATACGAACAGCTCGCGGAAACCCACGAGCTGATCCCGATTTTATCAGAGAACGCCGCGTGCTGCGACACGCGCTTCGGCACGGCGGAGGATTTTGTCGAGCGCGTCGAGAGCCTCGCGGGCAGACGTGCGGTGCGCACGATCGTCGAGGCGGAGCCGCTGGGGCCGTCAAACGCGATGGATGTCTTAGTGATCGCGCCGTGCACAGGGAACACAATGGCAAAGCTTGCCGCGGGCATCACCGACGGGCCTGTGACGATGGCGGCGAAATCGCATCTTCGCAACGGAAAGCCGGTCGTGATCGCGCTCGCGTCGAACGACGCCCTGTCCGCGAGCGCGCCGAACATCGCGGCGCTGCTCAACCGCAAGCATTACTATTTCGTGCCCTTCGGGCAGGACAACGCGGAGACGAAGCCCACTTCGCTCATCGCGGATTTCACGCAGATCGGGGAAACGGCGAAGGCGGCGTTGGAGGGGAAACAGCTCCAGCCGCTCCTGCTTTGACAGAAGGAAAAAGGAACGCTTTTCAGCGTTCCTTTTCCTTGTCGAACCAGTATTGCCTGAACAGCTTGTACTGCGCGAGGTCGACGCGCGCGATGCGATAGGCGCGCTTGAGGTTGAAGTCCGCGGGATTTTTGAGCGTGCGATCCATCCTGTGCCGCTTCAGTTCCGCGCGCAGCGCCGGATCGGTAACATATTTGCTGAGGATGCCGCGCGGCACGTTCGACCAGAGCGTGACGTTTTCGTTGTAGATGCAATCGCCGCGCCTGCCGTAGACCACGTCGTCGGCGAGCAGCTTCATCATGTTGACGCCGGCGGTGCGGACGAAGTAGCTGCTGCGTCCGAGGCGCGGGTTGATCTCAAAGAGCAGGTACCGCCCCGTGCGGCGGTCGAATTTCATGTCGATGTTCGCAAAGCCGACGTAGCCGATGTCCTCTAAAAACCACTGTATCTTTTCGTACAGCGCGCGGTCGCCGCGCGAGAGGATGGCGGCGTAGTTGCCGACGGATTTGGGGTCGTAGTATTCCAGCACCGGCTGGCCGAGACACATCGCGCGCACCTTGCCGTCGGAATCCGAATAGCTGTTGAGCACGCGCATCGCGCCGTCGCCGCCGGGGACAAACTCCTGCAAAATGAGCTTGCCCTGATAGTCGGAGCGGTTCATCTTGCCGATCATTTCCAGATACT
>SVKM01000042.1 GCA_015068465.1 Oscillospiraceae bacterium
CGTCGGCGAGGTTGATGCCCGCTGCGGACTCGAAGAGCTGGACGACGGCGGTGTCGCCGTTGACCTCGAGCACCTTGCCGCGGCGGATGGAACCGTCGTGCAGCTCGATCTCGACGAGCTCGTCGTAGGTCACGCCCTCGACCATGCGCACCATCATCAGAGGGCTTACGATCTCCTCTACGGTTTTGTATTCACGGATCATCAGTCCTCACCTCCCTCGGCGGCGACCGCCTCGATCTCCTTCGCCATATCGAGGCGGATCTTCTTGTACGCCTCGTCGTATTCCTCCACCGGCACGCTCTTGGCGCGGCCGATCGCCTCGCGCGACGGGATGGCAAAGAGCTTTGTCACCTGCGCGCCCTTGGCAATGGCGTCGCGGCAGCGGCGGTCGTATTCGAGCACCATGTCCAGGAGCTTGCCCTGGCGGTCGTAGCTCGAGTAGCCGTCGATGTCGGTGAACGCGTTCTGCTGCAGATAGTCCTCGCGGATCATGCGCGCGACCTCCAGCGTCAGCTGGTCGCCCGGCGAGAGCGCGTCCTTGCCGACGAGCTGGACGATCTCGTTGAGGCTCGCCTCGCTCTGGAGGATGCTCATTGCCTGCGTGCGGTTGCGCATAAAGCTCTCGCCCAGATTCTCGTCGAACCACGGCTTGAGCGAGTCGAGGTACAGCGAGTAGGAATTGAGCCAGTTGATCGCCGGGAAGTGGCGGCGATAGGCGAGCTGCGCGTCGAGCGCCCAGAACACCTTGACGATACGCATCGTCGCCTGCGAGACCGGCTCGGAGAGGTCGCCGCCCGGGGGCGACACCGCGCCGACGGCGGTCAGGCTGCCGCGGCGCTCGTCGGAGCCGATGCACTCCACGCTGCCCGCGCGCTCATAGAACTGCGCGAGGCGCGAGGCGAGGTACGCGGGATAGCCCTCCTCGCCGGGCATCTCCTCGAGGCGGCCGGACATTTCGCGCAGCGCCTCCGCCCAGCGGGAGGTGGAGTCCGCGATGACCGCGACGTCGTAGCCCATGTCGCGGAAATACTCCGCGATCGTGATGCCGGTGTAGACCGACGCCTCGCGCGCCGCAACGGGCATATCGGAGGTGTTGGCGATCAGCACCGTGCGCTTCATCAGGCTCTCGCCCGTGCGCGGGTCCTTGAGCTCGGGGAACTCGCGCAGAACGTCGGTCATCTCGTTGCCGCGCTCGCCGCAGCCGATGTAGATGACGATGTCGACGTCCGACCACTTGGCGAGCTGGTGCTGCACGACCGTCTTGCCCGAGCCGAACGGGCCGGGAACCGCCGCCGTACCGCCCTTGGCGATCGGGAAGAGCGTGTCGATGATGCGCTGGCCCGAGGAGAGCGGGCGCGTGGGCGGATATTTCTTCTCATAGGGCCTGCCCACACGGACGGGCCACTTCTGGAGCATCTGAAGGGGCACTTCCCTGCCGTCGTCGGTCTTGAGCGTGCCGAACTGCTCGGTGACGTTGAAGCTGCCGCTCTTGATGTCGGTGATGGTGCCCTTTACATTGGGCGGGACCATGATCTTGTGGAGCACGACGCTCGTCTCGGGCACGGTGCCGAGGATGTCGCCGCCGACGACCTTGTCGCCGACCTTCGCCGTTGCGGTGAACTCCCATTTCTTCTCATGGTCGACGGCGGAAACCTCCACGCCGCGCGTGATGTTCGCGCCGACCTTCTCGACGATCTTCTCCAGCGGGCGCTGGATGCCGTCGTAAATGCCCTCGATCATGCCGGGGGCGAGCTCGACGCTCATCGGCGCGCCGGTGGTTTCCACCTCCGCGCCGGGGCCGAGGCCCGAGGTCTCCTCATAGACCTGGATGGAGGCGGTGTCGCCCTTCATGGTCAGGATCTCGCCGATCAGGCGCTGGGGGCCGACGCGCACGACGTCGGACATATTCGCGTCCGCAAGCCCCGTCGCGACCACCAGCGGCCCGGAAACTTTAACAATCTTACCAGCCAAAGGAAAATCCCCTCTTTCTTAAAGGATATCTGCGCCGACCGCGCGTTCAATTGCTCTTTGAATGTTTTCCTTCCCGATGCCGAGCGAGCCCTCGCGCCCCGGGATCAGGATGATCGCCGGACGCAGCTCGTCCTTGTAGCGCTCGAGCACGTCGGTCATGGACTTCGCCAGCGTCTCCGTGAGGTAGATCACCGCGCAGTCCTCCTTGGCGAGGCGCTTGATCTCCTCGCGCGCCTCGTCGGGCGTGGTCACCGGATAGGTGTCCAGGCCCAGCGCGCGGAAGCCCATCACGCTCTCCCAGTCGCCGATGACGGCGATGCTGTATGTTGCTGCCATACCGCGCCCCCCTTATTGATATCCGGCGCGCAGCCGGCTGCGGATCACGTCGGCGGGAATGCCCGCGGCGTGTCCGAGAAGCACGATGCGCAGATTCATGTACTCCGTTTCGCGCATCGCAAGGTAGCTGAGCACCGGCGCCTCGCCGAACGGGATGAGGCGCGCGGCTTCGAGGTACGCGCTCACCGCGTCGTCGCAGCGCTTTTCAAATTCGGTCAGGTGTCCGCCGCGCAGCGCCTCCGCGCCCGCCTCCGCCGCCGCGGCAAGCGCCGTGGGCGCGTAAAGCTCGGCAAGCCCGTTTCCGCCGTTCGCGCTCACGCGTAGGATCTCGCCCTCGTCCACGTCGCCGCCGGCAAAGAGGACGCCGCGCAGAAAGTCGGCGTTTTTCCCCATGCGCAGCGTGCGCACGAGCGTACGCAGGTTCGCGCAGTCGAGCTGCACGCGCACGTAGCCGCGCAGAAACTCGCTGCCCGTTTTGTCCGCCGTTTGGAGCATGTCGCGGAAGTACCAGCGGTCGAGCGCGGCGTCGGCAAGCTGGGGATCGCGCGTCGCGGAGAGGATCTCGCGCCCCTCCGCCGCCGCTTCCTCCAGAAGCCCCGGCAGGTTCGCCGTTTCGCCGCTTTGCAGCGCCTCCTCCAGCTCGGTCGCGCTCACGCGCCCGAGCTCGGAGAGCATTTCGCCCGCGTCGGTCTCCATCGCCTCCGCCTTCAAAACGGCTTTGACGTTGTGGTAGTCGTATTTGATTTTGAATACGTCGAGAAATCCTGCGTCCGGGATGCCCGCGCCGAGGTCTTCGAGCACCCGCGCGCGATCCTGCTCCAGCGCCGCGTCCATCGCGTCGGGATGCGCGGGGTCGAGCTGCTCGTAGCCGAAGGACTGCAAGAGCTTTTCGACCTCCGGGTCCGACTTTGCGCCGAGGAGCTGGTCGAACTGCTCGGTCGTGAGCAGATCGTTCTCCATCGCGCGCACGCGCGCCGAAATTCCCAGATAATCGACGTCTTTGATCTTTTTCGTCAAGGCGCTTCCTCCCCGTCCGTTACTGGAACAGCAGCTTCGCCACCGCTCCCGCCGTCTCCGCCTTTTGCAGGCGCACCAGCGTTTCAAACGCGCAGTTGACCTCCACGTTCTGATCGCGCAGGATAAAGCCGCCGCGGATGGGCGCCGTCTCCTTCGAGAGCGTGAGCTTCTTCCCGGAGCTTTCGTTCGCCGCCTTGACCGCCTTTTCGCCGACGGCGCGGTCGGCTTCGGAGAAGATCGCCTCCTCCGTGCCGCCCGACGACGCGCGCACGAGCAGGTCGGCGAGCAGCTTCACCTTCTCGCCCTCGGGCATCTTGCAAAGCTTGTCGAGCGCGAGCGCGTAGGCTTCGTCGACCATCTCCTGCTTCGCCGCGAGGATGGTCTTGCGCGCGTCCATTTCCGCCGCGCTCTTGAGGCGTTCCTCGCGCTCGGCGGCAGCCTTTTCGTTCTTGTCCGCAAGCGCGCGCTCCTCCGCGTCGATGCGCGCGCGCCACGAGTCGACGATGCGCTGCGTCTCCGCCTTGCCGGCGTCGAGGATGCCGTCGACCTCGCTCTTCGCCTCCGCCTCGATGCGGCTTGTGATCCGTTCGAGTCCGTTCATCGCGAACCTCCTCTTACTTCATAAAGAGCAGCATCAGCATCGACGCGAGCAGCGAAAGGATGGCGTAGAACTCAACGATACCGCAGAGGATCAGGCCCTTCGACCAGTCGTCCGGCTTCTTCGCGAGGATGTTGATGGAACCCGCCGCGACGCGGCCCTGCGCGATCGCGGAGAGCAGTCCGCCGAGCGCCATCGGCAGGCACGCCATAAAGTACTTCATGCCGTCCGCCGCCGTCGCGGGCACCGCGCCGCCGAGGATGCCGATGCGCGTCAGGCAAACGAAGAACACGACCAGACCGTAGAGGCCCTGCGTACCGGGCAGCAGCTGCAGAACCATGACCTTACCGGACTTGCTGGGGTCCTGACTGAGAAGGCCCGTACCGGCTTCGCCGGCAATGCCGGTGCCCTTGGCCGAGCCGACGCAGGAAAGGCCCACCGCGAGGCCGGCGCCGAGCAGCGCGAGCGCCATACCGCCAATTTGTTCAAAGAATCCCATAACTGTTTCCTCCCAAAAATGTATTTTTTAGATCAACTGTTGACGATGTCGACATATTTTGCCTGGATGCCGAGCGGGCGGAACGGCTTGCCGCCGTCCTCGTAGAACCGGTTGAAGAACTCCAGGCACTGAAGGCGCATGTCGTGGACGTAGCAGCCCAGCAGGTTGAGCGCAAAGTTGAGCGCGTTGCCGAGCATCGAGATGATGAAGAAGCCCACGACGTTGCCGGTCAGCGCGCCGATGGTGTTGAACACCTGCGCGATGACCGCGCCGGCGAGCATCAGCGCCATCAGGCGCGAGTAGGAAAGGATGTCGCTGAAATAGCCGGTGACGTTGCTGTAGAGCGAGCCGAAGATGCCCATGAGCTTGCCCATGACGCCCTTCTTGCCGTAGCCCTGCGTCAGCACGAGCAGCACAATGATGGCGATCACGAAGAGCTTGTTTCCCGTCAGGTACGCCGCCGCGCCGAGCGCGAAGACCAGATACCACGCGCCCTCGTTGCACAGCGCGTCGAGGACCTGTCCGCGCCGGACCTTCATGCTCACGCTCACGCCCATGCCGAAGAAGATGTGGACAACGCCCAGCACCAGCGAGCCGACCAGCGCCGTCACCGCGTCGTTGAGCGGGTCGAACAGGCGCGGCATCGTGAACGTGCTCGCGGGGTTCAATATCTTCAAAAGCTGCGGGATGAAGTCCCCGAAGAAGCCGCCCGTCAGCGCGCCCATGATGAACGTCGCCACGCCGCAGTAGCCCATCAGGGGCATCATGTTCTTCATCGTGGGACCGTTGGGCCGCGACTTTTTGACAACGATGAGCGAAATGAGCATCATCACCAGCCCGTAGCCCATATCCGCCATCATGATGCCGTAGAACAAAATGAAGAACACCGACATCAGCGGGTTGGGGTCGACGCCCTCATAGCTCGGCAGCGAATACATGTCCGTGACCATGTTCAGCGGGCGCGTAAACCAGTTGTTCTTCAGCGCCACCGGCACGTCCGCGGTCTCCTCGCTCGTCGGGTCCGCCGCCTCCCACGCGCACTGGCACTCGTCGAGCAGCGCTCCGACCTCGCCCATGCGCTCGGACGGCGCCCAGCCCTCAAAAAAGAGGATCGTGCCGTCGGTGAGGAGCGATTCGACGTTCTCCTCGCGGTTCGTCTCGGTCGCAAGGCGGTCGGCGTAAAGCCGGAGCTTGTCGCGCTCGCTCTCGCTGCGCGCGAGGGCGTCGATCGCCGCCGCCTGCCGCTTGCGGCTCTCGGCGAGCTGTGCGTCGAGCCGGGCGATGTTCTCCTTCGCCGTGCCCGTTACGTCCGAAAACGACGTCACGCTGAACCCGTGGGGGCGCAGAAGCTCCTGCACCCGCTCTTCCTCCGCCTTGAGGCAGATGAGGTATATGTAGCGCTGCTGCTTGTCCGCGCTCACCTCATAGAGCGCCGCCGCGGCGTCCGCCGCGTCCAGCTCCGCGCGTACCGCGTCGAGATCCACGCCCGCGGGGCAGACCTCCAGGCGCGAGAGCGTGTGCTCCGTGCCCGTATGCTCGAGCGGCACGTCCAGCGCCTCCCAGGGCACGAGCCCCGTGCGCCGGGCGGTGATGCGGTTCTCGTCGCCCTGAAGCTTCGCGAGCTCCCGGAGCGTATCGTTGATCTCGCGGCTCGCCGCGTCCGCCTCCGTCACCGCCTTGTCGCTGAGGAAATCCGCTTCCGTGACGCCCGGGCGCAGGTGCAGCGCCTTTTCCTTGGTCCTGCCGTAGCGCTTGACGGCGGCGAGCGCCGTGTCCACGTCCGCAAGCTCCGACTTTCGCTGCGAAAGCGCCGAGTCCTGCCGGCGCAGCAGCGCCGCCCACTCGGGGTCCGCCAGCTTGTCCGCGGGCTCGCTGATCTGCATACAGCCCAGATGCAGCAGCCCTGCGATCAGCCTTTCGCGGTCGTCGGCCATCGCGATGACGCGGAGCTTTTTCATTTTTACGATCATTTCAGCTCTTCACGACCCTTCCGACGATCATATCCGCCGCCTCGTTCAGGCGGCCCTTTGCCGCGCTGCAAAGCGCGTCGCTCTCCTGCCGCGCGCGCGCCGCGGTCTCCTCCGCCGCCTTCGCGGCGCGTTCCTCCGCCGCCTTGAGCATCGCGCGTCCGTGCTCGGCGCCCTCGCGCCGCGCCTTCTGGAGCAGGGACTGTCCCTCGCGCTCCGCTTCCGCGATCGCCTGCTTAACGCGGGCTTCCGCTTCCGCCTTTTCCGCGCGGCCCTTCTCCTCGACCGCCGTCACGGCCCGGATGGCCTCCATTGTCATGCTATCACCACACTTTCTGCTTCTTTTCAAAATCTTAATAGATTATATTATAGACCGTACATTTTTTCAACAGTCAATTTCGTCTTTATGCACAATAGACAGCAGCATCCAGACATACGGCGCTGTGATACACGTCGAAACCGAGAACAGCGCCATCGCCGCGTAGCACAAGAGCCCCGCGCCGCAGAGGACAAAGCGCGCGTCCTCCCCCGCGCGGCGGAAGCAGCGCGCGAGCGCCGTGCCGAGCAGGGCAAGGTACGCCCCCAGCGCAAGCGCCCCCTGGTTGACGAGCACGCCGAGGTACTCGTTGTGCGCCGCCGTCACGTCCGCGGGCACGAGTTCGCCGCCGCGGTACCAGTCGAGCGCCGGCAGGGCGCGCAGCCAGAGCGTGTCCGGCCCGCCGCCGAGCAGCGGGCGCTCGCGCACGAGCGGCAGGCAGTTCTGCCAGATAAAAAGCCGCGACGAGCCGAAGGTCGGATCGAACTCCCCGCGCAGCAGCGCGCGCGCCTCGGCGAGCGCGCCGCCCTCCCACGGGACGTATCGCACGGCGAGCAGCGCGCAGGCGCTCAGAAGCGCGGAGAGCAGCAGCATCCGCGCGCGCTTTTGGGGAAACAGCAGCGCGGGCGACCACAGCGCCGCGAAGGATATCCCGAGCCACGCGCCCGCGACGTCCAGCCGCCACAGCGCGGCAAGCGCCAGCGCGAGCGCCGGCGCGAGGCGCCACATCCGCAGCCGCAGCATCGCCGCGGCGAGCACGCAGACGGCGAGCGCGAGCAGGAACGCGGTGAAGTCGGCGTTCCCCGCCGTGCCGGCGAAGCGCCCCGCGTAGGCGACGTCGCCGTCAAAATAGTTCCATCCCGCCGGATACAGCCCGAACGGGTCATATCCCGCGGTCTGCGCGAGCACGAGCGCGCCGCCGAGCGCCGCCGAGGCCGCGAGCAGCGCCACCAGCCGTCTGTCCGCGCGCAGATGCGCCGCAAACGCGAAAAAGAGCGCGCCGTAGAGCGCGAGCGTCAAAAGCCCCTCGCGCCGCGTCCCGCCGAGGAGCGTGCGCGCGCCGTAGGGCGAGCAGAGCGCCGAGAGCGCCGAGAAGGCGAGATACGCCGCCGCGGCAAGGCGCATGACGCCGGAGGAGGCGCGCGGCTTTTCCGGGCGCGGCAGCGGGGCGGCGAACGCCATCGCGGCGCAGAGCCCCAGCGCGAGCGCCAGAAAGCAGAAGTATTTCCCCTCCATCATGCGTTCGTAGCCCCCGAAGGGCAGAAACAAAAAGTGGACGGTCACGAACGCGCAGGCGCACAGATACGCCGCGCGCGCGGCGAGCGCCTTTGAACGGCGAAGCATCGTGACCGCCCCCTTCGGAATTATTGGCCCAATTATAAAACACAGCGGAACTTTTTGCAAATTTTGTCGTCTAATCCCATGCCAAGGCTTGACGTAAGCCTCAATATCTTGTAGAATAAGCTTGAAAAACAACGCAAGGAGGACCGATATCATGGAAGGTCGTCGCGTCACGCGTAAAAATCAGAAAACCAATCCGCTGTTCATTCTCTTTCTCTGCCTTGTCGCGGCAGTCATCGTGCTGCTGATCGTCTCGGTCGTGTTCGGCATCCGCCTGGGCGCCGCCAACAAGAAGCTCAAGGCGAGCGAGGAGCAGGTCAAGGAGCTGACCGAGACCGTCGCGAAGCTCAACGAAGACCTTGAGCAGGCGAAGTCGAGTTCGCCCGCCGCCGAGCCGCAGAACACCCAGCCCGCGATCCCCGGGACCGAGACGGGTACCCCGGCCGACGTGTCCGTGCCCGGCGAGGCGTCCTGGATCGACCTGACCGGCCACAGCGAGGTCAAGGTCAAGCCGGCGAACCTGCTCGACGGCTACGCCACCGCCTACACGACCGCCGGCGTCAACATGCGCGGCGGCCCGGGAACGAGCTACGACCGCATCACGACCGTCGACTACGGTGAAAAGGTGCAGGTCGCCGCGCGCGAGAACGGCTGGTCGTTCGTGAAGTACGGCAGCAAGTTCGGCTGGATCAGCTCGGATTACCTCTCCGACAAGGAGCCCGCGCGCACCAGCTCCAGCTCCACGTCCGGTTCCTCCGGCAGCAGCGGCCAGCGCACGGAGGCGACCTCCGGCAGCATCCACCGCTGAGATCGCAAAACGCAAGGGCGCGTCCCCCGCATCGGGGGGCGCGCCCTTTGTTCATGCCTTGTGCGGCAGCTCACATTCGCCCTTATGCCCGCAGTAGTTGCAATCGTTGTCGGGGTCGCAGGCGATCGCGCCGCCGAGATAGCGCCGCGCGGCGTCCTCCGCGCTCCCCGAAGCGTCCGTTGAGAGCAGCAATCCCGACGCGGCAAGGCGTTTGCGCTCCTCTTTGTCCAGCGCACCACAGACCAACACATCCACGCCGTAGCGCTCCAGTGTCGAAAGCGCCGCGTCGAAGCCAGTTCCCTCCACCGGCGCACTGTACTGCCGCAGTATTTTCCCGTGGTCGTCCTCAAAAAAGCAAAACGCCTCGCAATTGTCCAACGACGCGCTCACCTCATTTCCCATAACGGAAACCGCGATCCGCATACGCTCCGCCCCCCCTTTTTTATGATTTTAGCATACACTCTCTCTGTTTGCAACGTCCAAGAGCACAGTGGAAAGATAAGATAAATTATCGAATTTAGCCATTGCTTTTTTACGAAAAAGCGAATACAATGCTGAATTCGGAGCGCTGCTTCACTATTTATGAAAAAGGGAGTTATTTTGCCATGATCGCTTTGCTCAACGTCGCGTTTGCCCTGCTCGCGGGGCTGATGATGACGCGTCTTTTCAATAAATGGCACCTGCCCGACGTGACGGCGTTTCTCGTCGCGGGCGTGCTGATCGGGCCGTTCGTGCTCGGACGCCTCGGCGTGCCGGGCCTGGGCTTCCCGACCTACGACGCCGTTGCGGAGTTGAACGTCATCTCCAATGTCGCAATGGGTTTCATCGCATTCTCGATCGGCAACGAGTTCCGTCTTGAACAACTGCGCAAGACCGGCCGTCAAGCGCTGATCATCGGCGTGGTGCAGGCGCTCGTTGCCTGTCTGCTCGTCGACGTCGCGCTGCTCGCCTTCCATGCCATCCGCCCCGACCTGCTCTCCGCGCCCGCGGCGATCACGCTCGGCGCCATCGCCACCGCCACCGCGCCCGCGGCGACGCTGATGGTCGTGCGCCAGTACAAGGCGCACGGCGAGCTGACGAGCCTGCTGCTGCCGATCGTCGCGCTCGACGACGCGGTGGGCCTGATCGCGTTCGCGGTGTCCTTCGGCATCGCGCGCGCGCTCATTTCCGGCGCGATCAGCCTTGTTTCCATCCTCGTCGAGCCGCTGCTGGAGATCCTCTGCTCGCTGCTGCTCGGCGCGATCGCGGGCATGATCCTCACGAAGCTCGAGACGATGTTCCACTCGAACACCAACCGCACGTCGATGACGATCGCGTTCGTGTTCCTCACCGTCGGCCTCTCCTCGCGCAAGTTTGAGCTCGGCGGCGTGCACATCGGCTTTTCCTCGCTGCTCGTGTGCATGATGCTCGGCACGGTCTTTTGCAACTTCAGCCAGCTCTCCGACGACCTCATGGGCCGCGCGGACCGCTGGTCGCAGCCGCTGCTCGCGGTGTTCTTCGTCATCAGCGGCGCGGAGCTGCAGCTCGAGGTCTTCTCCCAGCCGATGCTCGTGCTCATCGGCGTGGTGTACATCATCTCCCGCTCGCTCGGCAAATACTTCGGCGCGTACATCTCCGCGCGCGGCGTCGGGTGCAGCGACAACGTCGTGCGCTACCTCGGCGTGACGCTGCTGCCGCAGGCGGGCGTGGCGCTGGGCATGTGCGTCACCGCGCAGGCGCTCGGCGGCTGGGACGGCACGCTCGTGCGCAACATCATTCTTTTCTCCGTGCTCGTCTATGAGCTTGTCGGTCCGCTGATGACCAAGGAAGCGCTCAAGGCCGCCGGCGAGATCACCGACAAGCCCAAGGAGATCGTCGAGCGCCGCGCCCACGCGCTTGAGGCCGCGCAGCCCAAGGAGCTCGCGGAGCGCAGGAACGCGCGCCGGGGCAGAAGGTACAATGGGAAATAATGCTTCCCCAAAAGAGAAAAGCGCTCTGCCGTTTCTTGGCAGGGCGCTCTTTTTGTTCGGCGCGGGCGGGACGATACGGGTAGTGTTTGTTTCTGCCCGCCGCTCCACTTCATCGTGTTGCGGGTGCGTGCGCTTCTTTTGCGCGCGCCTCGGGGGTCATTTCAGCAGGTCTTCGCAGGTTACGTCAAAATAGCGGCACAGCGCCTTCAGCTCGATGTCCGTCACAAACCGCTTGCCGGATTCTACGCGCTGGATCGCATTTTTGTCGATATCCAGCCCGCCCAGCTGCAAGCCGTCAGCCAGAGCGCGCTGCGACAAGCCGCGCGCCTTGCGCAGCCTCTCCACGTTTCGCCCACAGAGGTTGTTTCTGCCGTCCGCCGTCTTATTAATGAACATCGCCGCGCCCCCCTGACATTCAGTAATTGTCAACAGGGAAATTTTATGATAGAATCGCAGCAGAATTGACATTCCCAGAATGTCAGCGAAGAATTAAGCGAGGCGGCACAATGAACCTTTACAAGGACCTGTATTTTAAGCTGTTCGCGGTGATGGCGGACGCGGCAGAGGCGCTGGAGAAGGGCGATGCGGAATATGCGAGATTTCCGCAGAGGAGGGATCGTAGAGGCGCGCGCCCGCCGCAGGCGCGACAAAAGAAACGAACCGCCCGCCGTGCGGAGAAGCGCAGCGGCGAGCGGATGGAGACAATAGAGGTATCGAAAAGAAGCGCCGGATGGTTCTCGCGATGTGCGATAAGCCAGCCGGCGCTTTTCTTCTTTGGCGGGCGACACCGTTTCTGCTTTTCAAGAAAAAGAAGAAATGGGGTCGCAGAAAGAGCGTTCCCTATGACAGCAGCACCGCGTCCGTCTCCTCCTGCTCCCCCGCGAGCGCGGCGAAGCGGTCGAGCAGATCCTGCTTGGTCAGGTGCTTTTTCTCCTCGCCGGCGATGTCGAGGATCACGCGCCCGTGGTGCATCATGATGATGCGGCTGCCGTGGGCGAGCGCGTCGCGCATGTTGTGCGTGATCATCAGCGCCGTGAGGCGGTTTTCCTCCACGATGCGGTCGGAGAGCTCGAGCACCTTGCCCGCGGTCGCGGGGTCGAGCGCCGCCGTGTGCTCGTCGAGCAGCAGCAGCTTGGGGCTCTTGAGCGACGCCATCAGCAGCGTCAGCGCCTGGCGCTGGCCGCCGGAGAGAAGCCCGACCTTGTCCTCCATGCGGTTTTCAAGGCCCAGGCCGAGGATCTTGAGCTTTTCGCGGTACTCCTCGCGCTCGGAGCGCGTGACGCCCCAGGAAAGCCCGCGGCGCATGCCGCGCCGGTTGGCGAGGGCGAGGTTTTCCTCGATCTGCATGTTCGGCGCGGTGCCCATCATCGGGTCCTGGAACACGCGGCCGATGAACGCCGCGCGCTTGTGCTCGGGCAGCGCGGTCACGTCCTGCCCGTCGATGAGGATGCGCCCGCCGTCGACGCTCCACACGCCCGCGACGGCGTTGAGAAGCGTCGACTTGCCCGCGCCGTTGCCGCCGATGACGGTGACGAACTCGCCGGGCGCGAGGTGCAGATCGAGCCCCTGCAGCGCGCGGGTCTCATGGATCGTGCCGGGGTGGAAGGTCTTGACGACCTGTTCGAGCCTGAGCATCCCTCACGCCTCCTTTCCCGCGGCGGCGCGCCTGCGCGCGCCCGCCGCCGCGCGCTGCGCGCGCAGGTTCGGCACGGCGAGGAATATCGCGACGATCAGCGCCGTGAAGAGCTTGAGATCGTTCGGGTCGAGCCGCAGCCACAAAATGACGACCATCACAAGGTAGTACACGACGCCGCCGAGAACGACGAACGAGAGCCTGACCGCGAAGTTCACGCCCTTGCGGAAGATCGCGTCGCACAGCACCTCGCCGATGATAATGGCGGCAAGCCCGATGACGATGGCGCCGCGCCCCATGTTGACGTCCGCCGTTCCCTGAAACTGCGTCATCAGCCCGCCCGAGAGCGCGACAAGCCCGTTGGAAAGCGCGAGGCCGAGCAGCTTCATGGAATTGACGTTGATGCCCTGCGCGCGGCTCATGTTCGGGTTCGAGCCGGTCGCGCGCAAGGCGCTGCCCTGCTCGGTGCCGAAGTACCAGTAGAGGACGCCGACGATCACCGCCGCGAGCAGGAAGCCCGTCAAAATCGCCTGCGGGATGTAGAGCGACGAGAGCCAGAAGCCCCTGCCCTTCGTCTCCCACACGAGCCCGAAGTTCTTCACGCTCGCGGTCTGGTTGGACTTGCCCATGATACGCAGGTTGATCGAATAGAGCGCGAACTGCGTCAGGATGCCGGCGAGGATCGCGGGGATGCCGAGCTTCGTGTGCAGAAGCCCCGTGCAAAGCCCGCACAGCACGCCCACGACGATCGCGCAGCCAAGCGCCGCCGCGCCGCTCCAGCCCGCGAGCATCAGCATGACCGTCACCGCGCCGCCCGCGGCGAACGTGCCGTCCACGCTCAGATCCGCGACGTCGAGCAGGCGGAACGTGATATACACGCCCAGCGCCATCACGCCCCAGATAATGCCCTGCGCGACGCCCGAGGGCAGGCGCGAGAACAGGTTCAGGACGCTCAGCGAGGAAAAGTAAGCCGAAATACTCATCCCTCCATCGCCTCATAGCCGTCCGGGACGGCGATGTTCAGCGCCTGGCACAGCGCGGGGTTGAACTTCTTGACGGGGTTCTGGTAATACTCGATGGGCATATCGGCGATCTTGCTCTCGCCCTTGAGGATCTTCGCCGCCATCGCGCCGGTCGTGCGGCCGAGCTCGTAGTAGTCGATCGAGAGCGTAGCGATGCCGCAGGACTTGCAGATGCCCTCCTCGCCGCAGATGATGGGGATGCCCGCGGGCTCGGCGACGTTGTTGATCGCCTCGGCGCAGGTCGCGGCGGTGTTGTCGGTGGGGATATAGAGCGCGTCATTCTCGCCCGCCGCCTGAGCGGTCACGGCGCCGACGTCGTTGGAGTCGGCGAAGGTGTAGACCGTGACGGTCTTGCCGGCGCCCTCAAGCGCCGCCTTGACGACCTTCGCCTGATAGTCGGAGTTCGCCTCGGCGGAGCAGTAGAGGATGCCGATGCGCAAAGCGTCCGGCAGAAGCTCGTCGAACATCGCCGCCTGCTGGTCGAGCGGGGCGAGGTCGGACGTACCGGAGACGTTGCCGCCGACGGTGCCGCCAAAGTTCTCGATGCCGAGCGCAACGCCGTATTCGGTGATCGCCGTGCCGAGCACGGGGATGGTCTGCGTGGCGCTCGCCGCCGCCTGCAGCGCGGGCGTGGCGTTGGCGAGGATCAGGTCGCAGTTCGAGGCGACAAAGCCGTTGACGATGGTCGCGCAGGTCGGAATGTCGCCGGAGCCGTTCTTCTCGTCGAAAACGATCTGCCCGGGCATCGCCTCTTCGAGCGCGTCGCGGAAGCCCTTGGTCGCCGCGTCGAGCGCGGGGTGCTGCACAAGCTGGCAGATGCCGACGTTGAAGGTCTTTTTGCCCTCGCCGTCATTTGAGCCGCCGCAAGCGGCAAGCGCGAGGCAAAGCGCCAGCGCAAGTACAAGAGAGAGTAGCTTTTTCATGGTTTTTCGCTCCTTTTTTCTTTGCTTCTTTTGCAGTATAAAGCTTTAGTGCGTAAAAGTCAAGATGTATATTTTACAAATCCTCACGGCAAAGGGAAAGCCTTTGTGCATAAGTGCACAAAGGCCTTTACCGTATGTTCTCCCGTGCGCGGCTCACGCGCCCGAAGCACGCGTCACGCCGAGAAAGCGCAGATTGCCGCGTGGGTCGGCGTGCAGTCCCGCAATACCCTCGCGCAGCGCGTAGCGCTCCGC
The DNA here is from genome assembly GCA_015068465.1 of Oscillospiraceae bacterium. Classification (GTDB taxonomy): domain Bacteria; phylum Bacillota; class Clostridia; order Oscillospirales; family Oscillospiraceae; genus Hominicoprocola. The sequence goes on from SVKM01000042.1 coordinate 14,633, forward strand.
AGTGAAATAGAGCGGCGAGAGCGCTGTGTCCTCCAGCAGCAGCGTCTCCGCGTCGTGCAGAAACGCGTCGCGCGCGACCGGGTCGCGCGAGGTGGAGGCGACGCCGATGAGCAGGTCGAACGGCGTGCTGACATAGTGCGAGGCGTTGCTGCCGTCCGTGCCCGCGAACGGCGCGAGGTATTCCATCGCGTCGCCGGAGGGCGCGGCGAGCGTATCGACGGCGACTTCGTACTCGCCGGCGAGCAGCCGGCGGTCGAACTCCTCGCGCGGCACGCCCTCGGTCGTGACCGGTACCTTGAGCCGCTCATGCCACATCGCGGCGACCGCCGCCGCGGCAAGGCGCGCTTCGTCGCCCGCGACATAGAGGCAGCTGATCGTCGGGAAGCCCACGGCGCCCCAGTAGCCGCCGTTGCGCAGCTCGCCCTCGGCGCTGAGGCAGCGCATGGAATAGCCCTCCGCGTCCGTGGCGCACAGCACGCCGCCCTCGGTGCGGAAATCCTCCTCCGACGCCGAGAGGATGTTCGGCGGCACCAGCCCCGTCGCGGGAGCCGCGCCCGTTCCCACCGCGTCGGCGATCGCCGCGCGGTCCAGCGCGAGGTCGAAGGCGCTGCGCACGTGGGCGTTTGAAAACAGCTCGCTCATGTGGTTGTAGAGCACGCAGACAGTGCCGCGCAGCGGCACGACGCCGCCCTCCGCCGTCTGCGGCGGATCGAGCACGAGATCCGCGCGCCCGCTCTCGAACGCCTCCCAGGACTCCGATGCGTTCGCGCAGAACAAAAAGCGCAGCACATCCGGCCCCGCCGCGCGGTTTTCGTAGTAGGAGCGGTTGCGGCGCAGCTGGATGTAGTCCGCCTTCGCCCAGACCGCGAGCTGATACGGCCCGTTGGCGAGGACGCCGGTCGTCGCGGTCCAGTCGGGGTCTTTGTTCACGGCGTCGCTGCGCAGCGGCATCGT